>JBLNBU010000171.1:0-8361 GCA_050260215.1 Actinomycetota bacterium | reverse complement strand
CGATTGACTTCCTTGGTGAACTCATCGACGAAGGCCTTTACAGCGGCCGGCTGCATCAAATGCCGGCGCAGGCCGTCGAGAACCATCGCTTCAAGGGCGTCACGGCGGATGGTCAGCAGATTGGTGCAGCTGCCGGCGTTGCGGGCCCGGCTGCAGCCATAGTGGTTGGCGCTGATCATCGACATGCCGCCGCCGCACGCGCCGCACACCAGCAGGCCGGACAGCAGGTGGACCGGGCGGCGGGCCTTCTCCGGACGGTGTTGGCGATGGGTGCTCTGCCGCGCTTTGACGGCATCCCACAGCTCCTGTGGGATGATGCGCAGGTGCGGGACTTCGGTGCGCTTCAGTTGTTCAGGCGGATTAAGGCGCGCCTGGCGCTTGCCGGTGCGTGGGTCCTTGACGAAGTGCTGTCGGTTCCAAACCATCAGGCCGATGTAGAGCTCGTTATTGAGGATGCCGGTGCCGCGACGCCAGTTGAAGGCGACCAGCCGTTCTCGCCGCGCGGTGCCGGGATGCCCTCGCGGTTGAGGTCAAAGGCAATAGCTCTGGGGGAGCGGCCGGCGGCGAATTCTTCGAAGATGCGCAGAACGATGGCGGCTTGCTCGGGGGTCATCGCGCGGTCGCCTCTCCTCACCAAGCCATTTTCGGCCATAGCGATGACCACGTCATAGCCGTAGCAGATGCCACCGGCCGACTTGCCGTTCTCCACCCGCCCTTCAAGGCCGCGGCGGGTTTTCAGGCTTAGATCCTTAATGAAGAGTGCATTCATGGTGCCCTTCAGCCCGACATGCAACTCGTTGATCTCGCCTTCGGCCTTGGTGATTAACCGGACCCCGGCGAACTGCAGATGTTTGTACAGGCCGGCAATGTGCTCCTGATCTCGGCTGAGGCGGTCGAGTGCCTCGGCCAACACCACCTCAACTGTTCGATTTTGCACGGCGGCTAAGTTGTTGATGGCTATATCATCTCAGCTTTATTTAGAATTTATGAAATGCTTCTGGCGAGATGCGGTTTCTGCTAGTAACTTGCAGTCCATTTTTCAGCTTGGAGCTGCGCTTGGCCTCACGTTTGCCGTAGCTGGCCCTGAAATTAGCAGGATGCTGCTGTGGCACGTGAAAACCATCGAAGCAACGAAAGAAGTTCTTCGTGTGCTAGAAGACAGCCTGGGCCAAAATTTGGCGTATCGGCGCGTTCTTGTGGTGACTATTGAGGAATATCTAAAACAGAAAGCAATTAGGCTTAGCTCCGACTGGGATGTGCAGTTGTTTGCGGCATTTGCCGTTGCTAATATTGTAGCTCTTGTGGCAACTGCATTTGGCCCAGATAAATGGAGCATTTTTACGGCACTGACCGTAATGTTTTTTTTCAACGGGCCAATAGCTCGTAAGGCGTTCGGCGTGCTTATGGAGGCAGTATTTAAGTCGCGTGAAGTTGCGCCAGCACTTTCAGTTGCGTCAAGGTACAGCCCATTAGTCGATGATTTGCTTGTTGTTGTGCGGCTTTCAGACGCGTTTTATTTTAAGGCAAAGGATATCGAGCGCAGAATAGTTGAGCTCCAGGCGGCCTATTGAGTGGGCTTTGAGCTGGGCCTGCGGCCGGACGTGTTTGGTGAGCACCCGACTTAGGGTGATTGCGTACGTTACTCCAGCAAAAGCTGTGTTCGGTATAAGTGGTATCGAACCACCGCAACCAATAGAAGGCTGCCGAACTCCCTCGGGATTTCGGCGGCTTTTCATTTGCGGATTGCCAGCCCATTGGCTGCAATTCGGCCCAGGGGGTGGCCCTGCCCAATTCGCGGCACAGCAGCCGGGACGTCAGGGGCTTTGTCTCAGGAACACCGGCACCCTGTCGAACAGTGCTTCCAGCATCACCAGTTCGTCGTCGGTATGATCGGTGCGGCGCATTTCTTCCATCACCGGGGCGGCGGGACCGGGGCGGATGACCCGCGGCGTCTCGTGGTGTCGGTTGTGGACATCCTCGGCAAGCTGGGGGGCGCCGGTGGGCACCATGACCGCATGCCCGTAGCAGACGCAGACGTTGGTGGTGTCGCCGCGGGTCTCGAGATAGGCGGCGGTGCCGCGGATGCCGATGCTGGCATGGGGCGTCGTCAGGGTGATGTGCTTGGGGCCGAATACCGAAAGCACGCCGCCGCCCTCCAGCTTGACGTTCCGCGCACCATCCCGGTCGGCGATGGTCACCCGGCTGTCGGGCCGCAGCAGGAAGCCGTCGTCGCCGAGGCTGAACATCGCCGTGCCGCCCGCACCGGTGGCGACCGTGTCGCCCGACCGCACCCGGGTGCCGGTGGTTGCCGGCGTGCCGTTGACCGAGACCTCGCCGCCGCTGCGATGCACCCTGCTCTCGGGCAGGCCCATGGCGACGGCGCGGCGGATGCCCATGGCGCCGGCCAGGCCGGTCATGGCCAGCCCGGCCATCATGGAACGGCGGCAACAGGCGCAGGTCACGACGGGCATGGCGGCTGTCCTCCCCACGGGTGGCGGCGGGCGAGGCCGACGAAGGCCTTCAGCGCCGGCGAGAACTGGCGGCCCGCTACGGTCACCAGGCAGATTTCGCGGCTGATCTCGGGCTCGACCAGCGGGCGGGTTGCGATGCCGGGCAGCATGGGCAGGAACTCGGGCATCACCGCGCAGCCCAGCCCGGCCAGGATCATCGCCTGGATCCAGTCCTCGCGCTCGGACGCGTAACACACCCGGGCGTTGGCCGATGGATCGGGAATGCCAAGCGCGGCAAAGTGGTCGGGATATTCGCAATTCACCCGGTTGAGGTAGTTCTCGGTATCGAGCTCGGCGAGCGGCACCACGTCCATTGCCTCGAAGCGATGTCCGGCGGCAAAGGCGACGGTGAAGCGCTCGCGGTAGAGCGGGCGGCGGTCCAGCCGCTCGGGCAGGCTGGGCAGCCCGATGAAGGCGACGTCGAGGTCGCCTTCCATCAGGCGCCGCACCAGGTCGGCACCCGGAGCATCGGTGACGGCCATCTCGAGGGCGGGGACCTCGCGGCGCAGTCGGCGGAAGAACGGCACCATCCGCATCGGCCCGATGGTGCACATCACCCCCAGCCGGACCGGCGCCTTGTCCAGCCGGCGCCACCCCGCCGCCTCCAGCCGCGCCAGTTCGCTGGCCTGCATGATGGCGTCGAAATGCGGGCGCAGCAGCGCGCCCAGGTCGGTCAGGTGGGTCAGTCCCCGCTCGCGGCGGAACAGTTGGCCGCCGACCTCGTCCTCCAGCTTGCGGATGGCCTTGGTCAAAGCGGGCTGGGTCACGCCGCAGCCTTCGGCCGCCCGGGTGAAGTTCAGGCAGTCGGCAAGCGCCAGGAAATAGCGAACCTGATGCAGTTCCAAGGGCAGGCTCTCCGGGCGCCAGGCCTTAAGCGCGATTACCGTTGGTTATTGAAACCATAACCGGGGCGAATTTCACAGCCCGGTCGTCGCCGTGCCAGACTTCACCGTGCCAATTGCGCCCGGGCGGTTCCGGGCGGTTCTCGAAACGGAGACGTCCCATGCGTACTTCCCCCCTGATCGCCCTTGCCGCCGCCATGCTGATGTCGGGCTCGTGGGCCGCGGCCGCCCAGGACAAGATGGCACCCCCGATGGCCGACAAGGCGATGGCCGACAAGGCCGCCATGGACAAGAAGATGGACAAGCCCATGGAGAAGCCGGCGGCCGGCAAGGCCATGGACGAGACCAAGATGGACAAGGCCGCGGACAAGATGTCCAAGCCCATGGACACCAAGAAGTAGGGGGCGGGAACAAGCGGGGCAGCCAGGCCTTGGTTCCGGGGACGGCAACGGGAGGCGGCAGTGCGGCTCATCGAGCGCCACTCGGCGGTAGTCCGTGTCACCCACTGGATCAATGTGGTCGCCCTGACCGGCCTGCTGATGAGCGGGCTGCAGATCTTCAACGCCCATCCGGCCCTGTATTGGGGGCAGGCGTCCGATTTCCAGCGTCCATGGCTGGCGATCGGCGCCGAGATGGACGACACGGGCGCCGTCAGGGGCACCACCGCCTTGTTCGGCCACGCCTTCAACACCACCGGGGTACTGGGCGTGTCGGGCGACTGGGAAGAGCGCGCCTTCCCCGCCTGGGCCACCCTGCCGGGGCCGCAGTGGCTGGCCATGGGGCGGCGCTGGCACTTCTTCTTCGCCTGGCTGTTCGTGGCCAACGGGCTGGTGTACCTGACGACCGGCCTGGTCCGCGGCCATTTCCGCCGCGACCTGCTGCCGACCCGCAGGCAGCTTTCCAACTTTCCGCGAACCGTTTGGGACCACCTGCGCCTGCGCTTCCCCAAGGGGGATGAGGCGCGGCACTACAACGTCCTGCAGAAGCTGGCCTATCTGGCGGTGGTGTTCGCGGTGCTGCCGCTGGTGGCGCTGGCCGGCATGGCGATGTCGCCCAACCTGGACAGCGTCGCTCCGGTGCTGGTGTCGCTGGGCCGGCAGTCGGCCCGCTCGGTCCACTTCCTGTGCGCGCTGGCGCTCGTGCTGTTCGTGGCGGTTCACCTGGCGATGGTGGCGCTGTCGGGGCTGTGGAACAACCTGCGCTCGATGATTTCGGGCCGCTACGAGATCGAGGAGGACGGCCATGGGCCTTGACCGCAGACGTCTGCTCGGGCGGCTGGCCGCCGGGCTGGGGGCGCTGGCGCTGGGCGGCTGCGACAAGCTGTCCGAGCAGCCCTGGCTGCAGCGGCTGCTGTCCGTTCCCGAGGGGCTGGACCGCTGGCTGCACCGCAGTGCACTGCCGCAGCGGCTGGCGCCCGAATACGCCGAGTCCGACATCTCGCCGCACTTCCGCGCCAACGGCAGCACCAAACCGTCCGATCCGGACTATCGCCGGCTGGCCGAAGGCGGCTTCCACGATTGGCGGCTGCGGGTGGGCGGGCTGGTCGAACGGCCTGGGTTGTTCACTTTGGACGAACTGCGCGCCATGCCCGCGCGTACCCAGATCACCCGCCACGACTGCGTCGAGGGGTGGAGCTGCATCGGCAAGTGGACCGGGGTGCCGCTGGCCGCGCTGCTGGCCAGGGTGGGGGTGCGGCCCCAGGCCCGCTTCGTCGTCTTCCACTGTGCCGATACGATGGACGGGGGCACCGATCGCTACTACGAGAGCATCGGCATGGCCGACGCCCTGCACCCCCAGACCATCCTGGCCTATGGCATGAACGGCGCCGACCTGCCCGTCCGCCACGGCGCCCCCTTGCGTCTCAGGGTCGAGCGACAGCTCGGCTACAAGATGGCCAAGTATGTGATGGCCATCGAGGCGACCGACCGCCTGGACGGCTTTGGCGGCGGTCGCGGCGGGTACTGGGAGGATCGCGGATACGAGTGGTATGCGGGCATTTGAACGCCGAGGGAGAACCTGTCGTGCGCCGCCGCTGTTGGTCGGCGAAGGAGGAGAAGGGATGGCATGGCAGCAGTCCGAGGACGGAAGCGTGGCCGACCGCCGGCCCGGCCGGGATCGGCCGTGATTCCCTTGTGGCTGCACCTGGCCTCGATCGCCAGCCTGGCGGTGGCCGCCGCCTGCGCGTTGGTGGTCGTTGTCGACGAAGTGCGCCACCCGCAGCGGATGGGGGTAATGAACGTCGTCTGGCCCGTCACCTCCCTGTTCGGCTCGCTGGTCGCGCTGTGGGCGTATTTTCGCTACGGACGCGCGACCGACAAGCACACGGTGGCCCTTCCGGTGGCGGTCGCCAAGTCGGCCACCCATTGCGGCAGCGGCTGCACCCTGGGCGACATCTGCGCCGAGTGGCTGGCTTTTGCCGTGCCCGCCGTGGCCACCTGGTTCGGCTGGGGGTGGGCATTTTCCGAGAAGGTCTTCGCCGTGTGGGTGCTGGACTATGTGCTGGCCTTCGCCTTCGGCATCCTGTTCCAGTATTTCACCATCGTGCCCATGCGCCACCTTGGCTGGCGGGAAGGCATTCTTCGGGCTGTCCAGGCCGACGCGCTGTCGCTGACCGCCTGGCAGGTGGGGATGTACGGCTTCATGGCCTTCGCCAACTTCTACCTGTTCCGCCACATCCTTGGAGCCCGGCTGGAGGTTGCCAGTTTCGAGTTCTGGGCGATGATGCAGCTGGCCATGGTATGGGGGTTCGCCACGGCGTACCCGGTCAACTGGTGGCTGGTCCGGGCGGGGATCAAGGAGCGGATGTGATCGCGGCCGGCAGCAAGTAGGCGGTGATTCGCCTCTGGTGGACGACGCTCAACAGGCTCCGCCCAGTTCCGGGGAACCCGGCGCCGAAAATGCGACCTCGTCCCGCATCGACACTCGCTCGTGCCCATCTCAAGTGAAGGTGATGCATCGCCATGATCGATCCATCGGCGGTCAGCGAAGATGAGGTCAACCGAACCCCGACTCCGGTTGGCGAGCGGCCGCATGTGGTGATCGTCGGAGCCGGCTTCGGCGGCTTGGCCTGTGCGCAGGCGCTTGGGGGGAGCACTGTGCGGGTCACCGTGGTGGACCGGCAGAACTATCATTTGTTCGTCCCCCTGCTTTATCAGGTGGCAACTACCGCCCTGGCCCCTGCCGATATTGCCGAGCCGATCCGACGGGTCCTCAATCGGTACCACAACGTCGACGTCGTGCTCGGCGAAGTCGCTGCGGTCGACGCCGGACAGCGCAGGGTCAAATTGGCCGACGGCGGCTTCCTTCCCTACGACCGGCTGGTCCTGGCCACAGGGTCGACCCAGAACTATTTCGGACATGAGCAGTGGGCGGACGTGGCTCCAGCCCTTAAAACCATTGAAGACGCCCGCATTGTCCGTACACGCCTGCTGATGGCATTCGAACAGGCGGAGATCTGCCCGGACGAGGTACAACGGGTCCGATTGATGACGACGGTCATTGTCGGCGGCGGTCCGACCGGGGTGGAACTGGCCGGCGCTGTCGCCGAATTAGCACGTTTCACCTTGGCCCGGGATTTTCGGCGCATCGATCCGCGTATGGCCAGGATCGTGCTGATCGAAGCCGGCCAGAGGTTGCTTCCCACCTTTCCGGAGGCGCTTTCCGATTATGCCAGGGGAGAACTGCAACGCCTGGGCATCACCATCCTTCTCGGTCAGGGCGTCGAACGGATCGGGGCCGATGGCGTAACCGTGGGCGGGCAGGAAATACCCGCGGGAACGGTCATCTGGGCGGCCGGCGTCCGGGCGTCGCCCGCCGCGCGCTGGCTGCAAGTCGAGGCGGATCGGGCCGGCCGCATCCGGGTCGATAACGACCTTTCCGTTCCCGCCTGCGCAGGGGTCTACGCACTCGGTGACACTGCGCTGTTTCTCGACCGTAATGGGCAGGCGTTGCCGGGACTGGCACAGGTAGCCAAGCAGCAGGGCAATCATCTCGGGCAAGCGCTTGCAGCCAGCCTCCTGCATGGAACCCCGATGCCGCCGTTTCGTTACCGGGATCGGGGCAATGCCGCCATCATCGGTCGCAGTGCGGCGGTGTTCGACTTCGGTAGGCGCCGGCTAAAAGGGTGGCTCGCCTGGCTGCTCTGGGCTGTCGTCCATGTCTACCTGCTCGTGGGTGTCGAGAACCGCCTGGCCGTCAGCCTGAAATGGCTGTGGCGGTATCTCACCTACGAGAGCGGATCTCGGCTCATCGCGGATGCGAAACCTGGGGCGCTCGACCAGACGGATCGCTGTCACCCTGGCCGTTGATCGACCGCTCGCCTCGGGGGCGGCCATGGGCGGGCGCCGAGTTAATGCAACCGTCATCTGGGCGCAATCTTCCTCCTATAGGGTGTCGTATGAACTGCTCCGTCTAAATCTGGGCGGTCGGGGACAAACTTCGGCGGCCATCGAGGTCGCCGGGAAAACAACAAGGGAGGGCAACGTGGCAGCGATGAATACTACAGCGCCGGACATGGCTCGGCGAATAGCCGACAATCCAAAATTTCACGCACTCGTCAGCCGGCGGACCGCGTTCTCGTGGACGCTGACGGTCATCATGTTCGCCATCTATTTCGGCTTTGTCTTGCTGATTGCCTATGACAAGAGCTTCCTGGCTCAGCCGCTCTCTCAGGGCAGCGTCACCACCATCGGCTTCCCCATCGGCGTGGGCGTCATTCTCGCCTCCATCCTGCTGACCGGCATCTATGTCCGGCGCGCCAACGGCGAGTTCGACGAACTCAATCGCCAGATCATCGAGGAAGCGGGCCGATGAAGACGTTCAAGACAACCCTGGCGACTGCCCTGGCCACCGGCCAGCTGCTGCTCGCCCAATCGGCCTTCGCCGCCGGCGCCGTCGAAAACGCCGAGAAGCAGGCCACCAACTGGCACGCCATTATCATGTTCGTGCTGTTCGTCGGCATCACGCTGGGCATCACCTACTGGGCGGCCAAGCGCACCAAGACCGCGAAG
>JBLNBU010000170.1:0-16326 GCA_050260215.1 Actinomycetota bacterium | reverse complement strand
AGCAGCCTGAGCAGGTAGCCGTGGCGGCGCGACTGCTCCTGCACGCCCTCGTTGGCGTCGATGACCAGCACCGCGGCCTCGGCCGAGGCGGCGCCGGTAATCATGTTCTTCAGGAACTCCTTGTGGCCGGGCGCGTCGATGATGACGTAGGGCCGAGCCTCGGTGCGGAAGCGGATCTGGGCGGTGTCGATGGTGATGCCCTGGTCGCGCTCGGCCTGCAGGGCGTCCATGACGAAGGCCCACTCGAACGGCATGCCGCGCTTGTCGCAGACGTCCTTCAAATAATCGACCTTGCCCTCGGGCAGGGCGCCGGTCTGTTCGAGGACGCGACCCACCAGGGTCGACTTGCCGTGGTCCACATGGCCGACGACGACGATCTTCAACGGTGCAACTTCGGTCATCTCGCAATCCCCCTTACATGTATCCGCCGGCGCGCAGGCGCTCGAAGGCGTCCTCGGATTCCTTGTCCTGGGCGCGGCCCGAGCGCTCCGAGACCTTGGTGGTCTCCAGCTCCTCGATGATCTCGTCGACCGTGGTGGCGGTCGATGCCACCGACCCGGTGCACGGCGCGCAGCCCAGCGAGCGGTAGCGCCTGCCGTTCTTGGCGAAGTAAAGCTCGACCACGGGGATGCCTTCCCGGCGGATGTAGCGCCACACGTCCAGTTCCGACCACGCCAGCAGCGGATGGATGCGCAGGTGGGTGCCGGGGGCGAAATCGGTCTTGAACTGGTCCCAGAATTCGGGCGGCTGGTCCTTGAAGTCCCACTCGGCGTTGGCATTGCGCGGACTGAACACCCGTTCCTTGGCCCGCGTGCCTTCCTCGTCGCGGCGGATGCCGGCGATGACGCCGGTGAAGCCGTGCTCGTCCAGCACCGCCTTCAGGCCCTCGGTCTTGAGCGCGGTGCAGCAGGTGACGCGCCCCTGGTCGGGCCCCATGCCGCCGTCCAGCGCCGCCTGGTTCTTGCCGACGATCATCGGCAGGTTCCATTCGCGCGCCACCCGGTCGCGGAACTCGATCATCTCGGGGATCTTGTAGGTGGTGTCGACGTGGATGATGGGGAATGGCACGTGGCCGAAGAAGGCCTTCCGGGCCAGCCACAGCATCACGTTGGAATCCTTGCCGATCGACCACAGCATGGCGATCTTGTCGAGCCGATTGAAGGCCTCGCGGAAGATGTAGATGCTCTGGGCTTCCAGGGCGTCGAGGTCGTTCATGGTCGTCACTTCGTCCTTCTTCATATTCCCGCCCCGTCGCGGAGCGTCAGGGTGTGGATGCCGCATTCGCTCTTGCCCCGACCGGCCCAGCGACCCGAACGCGCGGGCTCGCCCTCGGCCGTGGGCCTGGTACAGGGCCAGCAGCCGATCGAGCGGTAGCCCTGCGCGGTCAGGGGATGGCGCGGCAGGTCGGCGGCGACGAAGGCCGCCTCGATGCGCTCGGCCGGCCAGTCCCACAGCGGGCTGACCTTCACCACGCCGCCTGAGACCTCGATCGCCGACAGGTCGGCGCGCTCGAAGCCGTGGGCGCGCTTGCGGCCGTCGACCAGGGCGTCGAAGCCGGCCATCGCGCGGGCGAGCGGGCGCACCTTGCGCAACTGGCAGCAGCGGTCGGGATCGGTGCGCCACAGCTCGGCCGCCTCGGCCTTTTCATCGTCGGTGGGGCTGACCACCACGATGTTGGTCAGGCCCAGCCGCCGCCCCAGCAGGTCCCGGTAGGCCAGCGTCTCGTCGAACAGCTCGCCGGTATCCAGGAAGATCACCGGCACCGTGCGGTCGACGCTGGCCACCAGGTCGAGCAGCACCGCCGATTCCGCCCCGAAGGACGAGGTCACGGCGATGCGGCCGGCGAACTCGCCACCCAGGACAGCCTCCAGCAGTTCGCGCCCGCTCAAGGCCCCGTAGCGGGCCTGCAGCCGCTCCCGTTCGGCGGTCATTCGGCAACCCCGGCCAGGATGGCGGCCAGGTCGCCCACCGCGGCCGCCGGGGCGGCCGGCTGCTCAACCACGGCGCGGGCCGTGTCGATCAGCAGGGCGACCGCCTCGCGGCGAGCCTCGACGTCGGCGGAAACCGCAGCGGCGTTGAAGGTCGCGATCACCTCGGGGCTGTCGCCCCAGGCTGCGCGCAGGGCGGCGAAGATGGCCGTCTTGGCCTCGTCGTCGGCGGTCGGCTGGCCGCGCTGGGCCAGCAGGCGCCGGGCCGCATAGACCACCGCGGTGTCGGCCTGGCCGCCTGCCTCGTCGGCCCGGCCGGCCAGCAGGGCGCGGTCGATGCCGATCAGGGCGTCGTCGGCCAGGTCGGCGAACAGCTCGTCGTTGGCGAAGGGTGCCGCGCATTCGCCGCGGGCCTTGGGCGCGCCGGCGAAGGTGTCGGCCTCGCCCCAGTCGACGAACAGCCCGTCGGCGTCCGAGCCCTGGATGGGGGCCAGCACCGCGCCGATGCCGTCGCGGCCCAGGCGCCCGGCCCAGTCGCGCAGCGATTCGCCCTCGGCCCGGCCGCCCGCATAGGCGCCGCGCAGCAGGGCGACGGCCTTGTCGGCCAGGCGGGCGGCAACCACCGGGCCTTCGATGCCGATGGCGCCCGCATAGGCGTCGCCGCCGAAATGCAGCTGGTAGTGGGGCGCCGAGCGGCCGTCGATCTTCTTGGCCATGCCGTGCAGGCCGATGTCGGCGACATGGTGCAATCCGCACGAGTTCTGGCAGCCCGAGACGTGCACCGACACCCCGCGGGCGGTGGCGTCGCCGCGCGAGGCGGCCTCGATCTCGCGGCCGAAGCCCTGCGAGTTGGTGATGCCGATGCGGCAGGTGGTGGTGCCGGGGCAGCTGACCACGTCGGGAACGTCCTCGGCGGCGGCGGGCACCTCGAGGCCGATGGCCTTGACCGCCGCCACCAGCGCATCGACCCGGTCGCGGGCCACGCCCAGGAACGCCAGGTTCTGGTCGCGGGTGGTGCGCAGCTCGGCCACCCCGGCGGCGACGGCGATGCCGTAAAGCGCGTCGAGCTGGTCCGACGACAACAGCCCCAGCGGCACATAGACCACCACCGAGGTGGTGCCGTCATGGGCCGGCACCACGCCGACGGGCGTGCGGGCCACGGCCGCCTCGGTGGGCGACCGCCAGGCCAGCGGCGCGAACGGGCGCTGGGCCAAGCCCTTCAGGCGGTCGAATTCCTCGCGGAACAGCGCGGTGAACTTCTCGGCGCCGAAGCGCTTGACCACGTACTTGATGCGGGCGGCATTGCGGTTGCGGCGGTCGGAATAGCGCTGGTGCAGGCGCACCCCGGCTTCGACCACGGTCGGCAGCTCGTCCTCGGTGACGAAGTCCAGCACCTCGACCGCCAGCATGGCCTGGGCGCCCCGGCCGCCGCCGGCGACCACGCGAAAGCCCGGACGGCCGTCCTTCTGGGTGGCGACGAAGCCCAGGTCGTGGATGGACGACCCGCCGCAGTCGGTGGCGCAGCCCGAGACGGTGATCTTGAACTTGCGCGGCATGTGCTGGACCAGCGGATGGCGGATCCACGAGCGCGCCAGCTGTTCGGCCACCCGGCCGGCGTCCACATGCTCGCGCGGGCAGGCCCCGGCCAGGGCGCACGAGGTCAGGTTGCGGATGGTGTTGCCGCAGGCCTCGCGGGTGGTGATGCCGCCCTCGTACAAGGCCTCCAGCAGGTCGGCGGTGCGCGCCAGCGGCACCGAATAGATCTGGAAGTCCTGGCGGGTGGTGATGTGGGCGTCGCCCACTGCGAAGTCGCGGTTGACCGTGGCCAGGGTGCGCAGCCACGCGGTCGGCACGATGCCGCCGGGGATCTTGATGCGCACCATCTGCACGCCCGGCTGGCGCTGGCCGTAGACGCCGAAGCGCACGCGCCAGGCGGTCCAGCGCTCGTCGTCCCATTCGCCGGCGAGATGGCGTTCGAGCCCGCGGCGGTACTCGGCCAGGTCGCTGGTCCGCACCAGCGGCTCGGCACCGCTTTCCGGAAGGTCTGCCGGATTTCCGTCTCTCATCGCCTTGACCCCTCTATTATACACTTCATTTTGTGTACGGCGCATTCTTTTCACGCCGGCCGGTGCTTAAATACGCGCCGAATTTCCCTCGCGTCAATGCTAATTTGGTGTACAATCTGTACATCAAAACATCATGGTTATGTGAAATGAGCGATCCGACCAGCCGTTCCGTCTGCGATCCCTCGGCCTACGCCGGCGAGATCTCCCCCACCGAGGCATGGCGCCTGCTGACCGAGCACGAGGCCGCCAAGCTCATCGACGTGCGCACCCAGGCCGAGTGGAGCTATGTCGGCCTGCCCGACCTGTCCGCGCTGACCCGCCAGCCGCTGCTGGTGCAGTGGCAGATCTTCCCGACCATGGCCCGCAACGAGGCCTTCGCCGAGCAGCTGTCCGCCCATGGCGCCCACCCCGACGACCTGCTTCTCTTCATCTGCCGCTCGGGCGTGCGCTCGAAGGCGGCGGCGCAGTTCATGACTGCGCTCGGCTTCGGCCGCTGCTTCAACGTCACCGACGGCTTCGAGGGCCCCCACGACGAAGCCAAGCACCGCGGCAGCCGGGCCGGCTGGAAGGCGGCGGGCCTGCCCTGGGTACAGGGGTAAAGGCCTGATGTGGCGGCCCTGCCGCAGTTCAGATCTTTGTCATCTCTTCTGCGTGGGGGCCGTTGACTCGATTGGGGCGAAGGATGATATCGAATGGGTAGCAAGCCTGCGCGCCGACGCGGGCGGGTGTGAGCAAACGGAGACGTTTCGTTTTGCACTGCACCCCAGCGCCGGCCGGCCGTTATAGTCGGGACGGCTTGCCCTGTGATGGTTCCGAGGTCCTTCGTGTCGATCCTGCGTTCCTTGTTGGCCTGCGCGGCCGTCGCCTCCTTGAGCGCGATCGGCCTGCCCGCCCTTGCCCAAAGCCCCGTCGAGGTGCAGCAGCGGGTCGAGGGCGAGCCGTTGAAGGTCGGCGAACGCAGCGTCGAACTGACGCGCCTGCGCCCCTTCTACCGCGAGCGCGGCTATCGGCTGGCCTGGTCCGGCGCCAACGAGGCCCGCGGCGAGCAGCTCCTGGTCGAACTGCAGGCCGCCGCCGTGGCCGAGGGGCTGTCGCCCGAGGCCTACCGCGTGCCCGCCACCGGCTCGGACCTGGACCACGACCTGCTGGTCAGCGACGCCCTGATGCGCTTCGGCACCGACCTGGCCATCGGCCGGGTGCAGCCCCAGCGCATGTACGGCGGCATGGGCCCGGAGACTCGGCCCGCCTTCGACGGCCAAGCCTTCCTGCGCGCCCTCGCCGCGGGCAAGCCCTTCGCCGAGGTGGCCCAGGCGGTCGCGCCCTCCTATGCCGGCTATGTGCGCCTGGTCCAGGCGCTGGCCCACTACCGGACCATCGCGCGGGCCGGCGGCTGGCCCACCATTCCCGACGGCCCGTCCATCAAGCCCGGCACGGAGGACGAGCGCATCGCGGTGGTGCGCCGGCGCCTGGTCGCCTCGGGCGATCTTGATCCCCAGTACGCCAAGGGCCACCACAAGCTGGACGGCCCGGTCTCAGGGGCGCTGAAGCGCTTCCAGGCCCGCCACGGGCTGGACCAGGACGGCGCCGTCGGCAAGCAGACCTTGGCGGCCTTGAACGTTCCGGTCGAAAGCCGCATCGGCCAGATCGTCGCCAACCTGGAGCGCTGGCGCTGGATGCCGCGCCGGCTGGAAGACTCCCACGTCGCCGTCAACATTGCCGCCGCCCAGCTCGAGCTGGTCGAGAACGGCACCGTCACCCTGGCCATGCGCGTGGTCGTCGGCGACACCAAGCACCCGACGCCCACCTTCACCACCACCATGAACGCGCTGACGCTCAATCCCGCCTGGCAGGTGCCGCCCAGCATCGCCACCAAGGAAATCCTGCCCAAGCTGCGGCGCGACCCCAACTACTTGGCCAGCCAGAACCTGCGCATCACCGCCTTTCCCGAGGACAGCCCCGAGGCCGCCGGGTCGGGCATGGACTGGACCGCCTCGCGCAAGTTCCCCTATCGCCTGCGCCAGCCGCCGGGCCCGGACAATGCGCTGGGCCAGCTGAAGTTCAACCTGAAGGACTCGGACGACATCTACCTGCACGACACGCCCAACCACAAGGCGTTCGGCCGCTCGTACCGGGCGCTGTCGCACGGCTGCGTCCGCGTCGAGCGCCCCATCGAGCTGGGCGAGCGCCTGCTGGGCTCCGAATGGGAAGGCAAGCTGCAGGCGGCGCTGGCCAAGGACAAGACCACCCGCGCGCTCAAGCTGGAACACCGGGTCGCCGTCTACCTGCTGTACTGGACCGCCTGGGCGGATCCCGACGGCTCCGTCCATTTCCGCGACGACCTTTATGGCCACGACAAGCGGCTTCAGGGCGCGCTGGACCATGCCCGCGCCACTGCGGCCCGCGTCGCCCAGGACCAGCCGCACGGCGCCCTGTAATCGGCTGCACATCCGCCCTTTGTCACCCTCGGGCTTGACCCGAGCGTCGCCGGTCGCCCCTGTCCATGACGGATAATGGATCGGGCTGCCCCGTGTGACATCCGCATTACCTCGCTCGCGCGGGTGTTGACTCCCTACCCTCCCCGGATGGTATCTACGCTGTGCACCTTAGGGGGAGAACGGCATGGACCTCGGACAGGGGGGTAAGGGTTCGGCGATGGGACGCCGCAGCTTCCTGGCCTTGGGGCTGGGCGCAGCGGCGACGCTGGCGGCCAATCCGCTGGAGGCGGCTGTCCGCCGCATGCCCGAGCGTTCGCTGCATCTCTACAACACCCATACCGGCGAATGGCTGAAGACGGTCTATTGGGCCGACGGCCGCTACCAGGCCAAGTCCATCGCCCAGGTCAGCCGCTTCCTGCGCGACCACCGCACCGGCACCGTCCATGCCATGGACCCCAAGCTGCTGGACCTGATGGCCTCGGTGCACAAGAAGTTCGGGACCAAGGGCGCGCTGCACATCATCTCGGGCTACCGCTCGCCGCAGAGCAACGCCATGCTGGCCTCCACCGGCGACGGCGTCGCCCACAACAGCCTGCACATGCAGGGCCGCGCGGTCGACATCCGCATGCCCGGCCATTCGGTGCGCCAGATCGGCCGTGCCGCAGCCTCGCTGAAGGCCGGCGGCGTCGGCCTCTACCCGGTGTCGGACTTCGTCCACATCGACACCGGCCGTATCCGCTACTGGTGACCCCCCTCCCGAGGGAGTAGCAGGGGCCTTCCCTCAGGGAGGGCGCGCGACCACTTGTCCGTCACGGATGGGCAGGCAGGTGGCGGATGGATCTGGGCGAAATCGAAACGGGTCTTGATGACACCCGCGGTGCCGAAGCCAGCCGCCGGGCCGCCTGTGCCTGCGGGGTGCTGTGCGCGCTGGTCGGAGCCACCGCCCTGGCGGGGTGCGCGGCGGACATGCCGTTGCTGCGCAGTTGGACCGTGGCCTGGGTGGCGAGCCAGCCGTGGAGCGGCGTCGGCTTCTGCCTGGCCGGGCTGGCGGTGATCGGCCATTGCCGCGACCGGCCGAGTGTCGAAATTCCTGCTGCCCTGGCCCTGGGGCTGATCGGAGCGCTGTCGCTGGCCAAACACCTGGCCGCGTTCGACCTGGGCATCGATCGGCTGCTGTTCCCCGACGCGGTGGCGATGCAGGCGGTGCGATGGCCGGGACGCATGGCCGGGGTCACCGCCATGATGTTCGTCCTGCTGGCCGCGGCGCTGGGGGCCGGCCGCCTGCCGGCGACGCGGCGCCACGCCTGGGTGGTCAAGACGCTGGGGCTGGGCCTGGCCGTGGCCGGGGCCATGGGCTATCTGTTCGGCGCAGTCCGGCTGTCGGCGCTGGGATCCTATGCCCCGTTCGCCCTGCCGTCGGCGGTGGCCTTCACTCTGGCCTTCCTGGGCGCCAACCTGGCCGAACCCGAGGCCGGCTGGGTCCGGCTGGTGACCTCGGCACGGCTTGGGGGCACCATCATGCGCCGCCTGGTCCCGGTGGCGGTGGTGCTGCCGGTGGCGGTCGGGGTGATCGTCCTGCTGGCCTTGGGCGACACCGACATCCAGCCCGGCTTCCGCCTGGCGCTGGCGATGCTGATAGTAATGTTCGGCCTGTCGGTCATCATCGGCTGGGTCGCCCGGCGGCTCGACCAGGTGGACGAGCAGCGCCTGCGCGCCCTGGCCGCGGTCGCCCGCACCCAGGCCCGCCACCGCGCCGTGGTCGAAACCGCCGTCGACGCCATGATGGTGGTGAACGACCAGGGAGAGATCCTGAGCGTCAACCGCGCCGCCGAGCGCATCTTCGGCTGGCAGCCCACCGAGATCCTGGGCCGCCACGTCTCGACCCTGGTCCCCTCGCCCGAGACCAAGCTTGGCCGCGACAACGGCGTCGGCCGGGTGGTGCGGGCGCGCCGGCGCGACGGCTCGCTGTTCCCGGCCGACCTGGCCATCGCCGACTGGCACGACGACCGCCGCCGATTCCACACCTGGATCATGCGCGACGTCTCGCAGGCCTTCCAGGCCGAACGAGAACTACGCCGCAGCGAGGCCCGCTTCCGCACCATCTTCGACCAGGCGGCGGTGGGCATGGAGCAGGTGTCGCTGGCCGACGGACGACTGTTGGCGGTCAACCGCCGCCTGTGCGCCATGCTGGGCTATGAGGCGACAGATTTGCGACGCATGGACTTCCGCACGCTGACCGCACCCGCCTTCCATGACGAGGAGGAGGCCCTGCTGGCCGAGCTGGTGCGCGCCCACCGCGAGTCCTACGTCATCGAGAAGCAGTACCTGCGCCAGGACGGCTCGCCGCTGTGGGTGCGGGTGACCAGTTCCATCCCCGAAGGCGAGGCCTATCGCATCTCGATCATCGAGGACATCTCGGAGCAGCGGCGCGCCGTCGCCGCCGTCGAACAGGCGACCATCCGGCTGCAGGAGGCCCTGGAGGAGACCCGCCAGGCCCGCGACGAGGCCGAACGCGCCAACCGGGCCAAGAGCACCTTCCTGGCCGCCGCCTCCCACGACCTGCGCCAGCCGGTGCAGGCCATGGTGCTGCTCAACGCCGCCCTGGCCGCGCGCCTGGAAGGCCATCCCGCCGCCGAGATCGTCACCCGCCTGTCGGCGTCGGTGAACGCGCTGCAGATGCTGCTGGAAGGCCTTTTGGACGTATCCCGCCTGGACGCCGGCGTGGTCGAGGCCAGCCCCACCGACATTCCCGTGGGCGAGCTTTTGAACCGGCTGTGTTCGGAATATGCGGTGCGCTGCCGGCCCAAGGGGCTGCGCCTCAGGGTGGTGGCGTGCAGCGCCTGGACCAGAAGCGATCCGGCCCTGCTGGAACGCATCCTGCGCAACTTGCTGGAAAACGCCGTACGCTACACCGAGCACGGCTCGATCCTGCTGGGCTGCCGGCGCCGGGGCGACATGCTCCATATCGGCGTCTGGGACACCGGAATCGGCATCGCCGAGGACAAGCAGGCGCTGATCTTCCAGGAATTCTACCAGCTGTCCAACCCGGAGCGGGACCGCGACAAGGGCCTGGGGCTGGGGCTGTCCATCGTGCAGCGCCTGGCCCAGCTGCTGGGGCACCGGCTGCTGGTGACCTCGGTGCCGGACAGGGGCTCGGCCTTCGTTGTCGAGGTGCCGATGGTCCGGCCGTGCCAGGCCGAGCCCGAACAGGCCGCCGATGCCGACGAACACCCCAACGGCGCGGTGCTGGTCATCGACGACGAAGCGTTGCTGCGCGAAAGCCTGGCCACCGCGCTCTCCGACGGCGGCTGGTCGGTGCGCACCGCCGCCGATGCCGACGAGGCGGTTGACCAGGCCAGTGCCCACCCGCCCGACGTCATCCTGGCCGACTACCGGCTGCGCGGCGGCGCAACGGGAATAGGGGCGGCCAAGCTGGTCGAGGCCGCCTGCGGGCGGACCATCCCCACCATCGTGCTGACCGGAGACACCGACCCCGAGCGCATCGCCGAGGTGCAGCGCAGCGGCTACCGCATCGTCCACAAGCCGGTGGTGCCGGACAAGCTCAAGGAACTGCTGCGGGCCAGTGCCCGCGGCCACTGATCAGGGGTGCCGGGCAGTCCCGCCGCCGGCCCGGCCTTCCAGCAGCGGCTTCAGGCTTTCCACCGCCTGCTCGATCTTGTCCGGCGGCACCTGGCGCAGGTCCATGCCGAACCAGCCCTTGGGCGGATCGAACAAGGTGGTGTCGATGGCCTCGACCTCGACGTCGGACAGGGTCATCTCGACCGGCGCGGGCGCGCCGCCCGGTTGCGTCACGGTGCCGGCGGCCTTGACCACGATGCCCTTGGGGGTGGTCCACACATCGCCGTCGAAGCGGCCCTTGGGCCCCGATGCGGTGGTCTTCCAGCGGGTGGCGCGCTGGCCCGCCACCGTCTCGTCGCGCAGGCGGCGGCGCTCGACCTGCATGCCGTCCAGCCCGCCGGCCAGCGCCGCCACCGCGCGCAGGCCCAGGCCGACATACCATTTGCCCGAGGGCTTGAGCAGGTAGGCCGCATCGGTGTCGCGGCGGACGATGACCGCCTGGCCGCCGCCGCTGGTCTCCCACTCGCGGCGCTCGCGTCCGGGCAGGTGCCAGACGCGGCCGTGGAAGGTGCCCTTGTCGCTGCTGACGGTGAAGGCGGCGGTGTAGCCCACCGGCGCGTCCAGCAGGTCGAGCGCGCTTTCCGCCGCGCGGGCCGAACCGGCCAGCAGCAGCGCGACACCCAGCAACACCATCGACAAGATCGGCCGCACCGGTCTTCCTCCTTCGTCAGTCCGGGCTGCAGGTAAGCACGGGATGATGGCGCACTCAAGGCGGGGTATTAATTCTTTGGAACCGTTTGGACGTTCGCGCCGGGCGGTCTATCCTGCGCCTCAGGGGATCGTTCGAAGGGGCATGGGGGAATTCGGCCGATGATCACGCACGGCGTTGCCGAACAGTTGCGCCTGATCGACCGGGCGGTGACCACGCTGACGCGCTCGACCGAGGCGCTTCTGCGGGCCACCAGCGAACAGGGCCTGCTGGACGAGGTCTGCCGCATCGCCGTCG
Source organism: Actinomycetota bacterium (assembly GCA_050260215.1). Classification (GTDB taxonomy): domain Bacteria; phylum Pseudomonadota; class Alphaproteobacteria; order Rhodospirillales; family Magnetospirillaceae; genus JBLNBU01. Next base: position 5,312 of record JBLNBU010000170.1, on the reverse strand, counting down.
AGATCGCCGGCTATCGCCTGGCCTGGGTTGGCTATGCCCGCGACGACGCCCAGCGCACGGTGTCGCCGGTGGCCCAGGCCGGCATCGCCGCCGACTACCTGGCCGGCATCAAGGTGTCGTGGAACGACCAGTCGCTTGGCCGCGGACCCACCGGCACCGCCATCCGCACCGGCGTGCCCCAGGTCATCCGCGACACCGAGACCACCGAAAGCTTCGCCCCCTGGCGAACGGTGGCGCACGACCACGGCTTCCGCTCGGTGGTGTCGCTGCCCATCGGCCACGGCGCCAACCGGCTGGGCGCGCTGACCATCTACGCCGCCGAGCCCGACGCCTTCGACTCCGACACCATCCGCCTGCTCGAGGATCTGGGCCGCAACCTGTCCTATGGCATCGGCGCCCTGCGCATGAAGGCCGAGCACGATCGCGCCGTCCAGGACCTGGCCGAAAGCGAGGAACGCTACCGCACCCTGATCGAGCTGTCGCCCGACGCCATCCTGGTCCACCACCAGGGCGTGCTGCTGTTCGCCAACCCGGTGTCCAGCAACATCTTCGGCGCCCCCGACGGGGCCATCCTGGTCGGCCAGCCGGTGCTCGACCTGGTCGCCGAGGCCGACCGCCCCCGCATCGCCGTCCACATCGCCAATCCCCGGCCCGGCCGCATGGTCGACGAGGTGCGGATGAAGCGCGCCGACGGGGCCGAGTTCGACGCCGACGTGGTGTCGACCGCCATCGTCTTCCACGGGCTGACCGCCCGCCTGCTGGTGGTCCGCGACGTCACCGAGCGCCGCCAGGTCCAGCAGCAGCTGCTGCAGTCGGCCAAGCTGGCCACCCTGGGCGAAATGGCCGCCGGCCTGGTCCACGAACTGTCCCAGCCGCTCAACATCATCCGGCTGACCGCCGAAGGCGCGCTGATGTTCATCGAGCGCGGCAAGGCCACCCAGGAGTGGCAGGCCCAGCAGTTCCAGCTGGTGGCCGACCAGGCCCAGCGCACCGCCGAGATCATCGACGACATCCGCATCTTCTCGCGCCGGGACAACAGCCCCGTGCAGGTGTTCGACGCCACCCAGGCGGTGCGCTCGGCCGTCGGCGTGCTCGGAGCGCAATTCCGCCCCGACGACATCGACCTGGCGGTCGATCTGCCCGGCGCCGCGCCGGTGCGCGGCCGGCGCGTGCAGCTCGAACAGGTGGTCATGAACCTGCTGACCAACGCCCACCACGCCGTGCGCGAACGGCGCGAGCAGATGCCCGCCGACTGGCGCGGCCGGGTGTCGGTGCGCGCCGATATGGAAGGCGGGCGGCTCGACATCGTCGTCTCGGACAACGGCCCCGGCATCCCGCCCGAGCTGCGCCCACGCATCTTCGAGCCGTTCTTCACCACCAAGGAGGCCGGACGCGGCACCGGGCTGGGGCTGTCGGTCAGCTTCGGCATCATCAACGCCATGGGCGGCCGCCTGGAAGCGATCGACTGCCCCGAAGGCGGCGCCTGCTTCCGCATCGTCCTGCCCATCGACCACGACGCCCACATCGAGGACAAGGGGCACGGCCAGCCGCCCCCCGGCCCGCAGGCGCCGGTGGACGGCCACATCATGGTGGTCGACGACGAGCGCGCCGCCGCCGAGGTGCTGGCCGGCTTCCTGCGCGAATTCGGCTACCGCATCACCGTCGCCAGCACCGGCGCCGAGGCCTGGGAGCGCTTCATGGCCGATCCGGCCGACGTGGTCATCACCGACCTGCGCATGCCCGCCGGCGGCGGCGAGCAGCTGGTGGAAAAGCTGCGCGACTTCGACCCGTTGCTGCCCATCGTCATCGTCACCGGCCATCTGGGGGCCACCGAACGCCTGGCCGCCAACCTGGAAGACGACCGCTGCGCCGTGCTGAAAAAGCCCGTGGCGCTGGGCAAACTGGGCGAGCTGGTCGCCACCTTCCTGCAGCCGCCGCCGGAATAATTTTGCTGGCCTTTCCGTGTGGATTGGTTACCTTTTCGGGAGCCGTCATACTTTCGGGCGGGAGAGGCGGCAGCCGGTGGGGAGAACACGCTGATGCAGATCCTGGTGGCCGACGACCACAAACTGGTTCGTGACGGCTTGCGCCCCTTCCTCCAGGAACTGGACCCGGGTGTCGAGGTGCTCGACGCCTCCACCCTCGACGAAGCCGTCGACGCGGCCGCCAAGGCCAACAACCTCGGCCTGGTGCTGCTGGACCTGATGATGCCGGGAATGGACGGGCTGAAGGGCCTGGACACGCTGAGGGCCAAGCTGCCCGACGTGCCGATCGTCATCGTCTCGGGCTATTCCAGCCGCGACCACGTGGTCGCCGCCGTCCAGGCCGGCGCCGCCGGCTTCATCCCCAAGACCGTCAGCGGCACCGCCATGGTCAACGCCCTGCGCCTGGTGCTGTCGGGCGAGAAGTACCTGCCGTCCAGCACCTTCTTCGACGACCCCAACGCCCAGTCCATGTCCATGGGCATGGGCGCCATCAAGCCCCAGGGCGTGCCGCCGCCGTTCGACCGCCTGTCCAAGCGCGAGGCCGAAATCCTGGGGCTGCTGGTCGAGGGTCGCACCAACAAGGAAATCGCCATCGCGCTGGACCTGCAGGAGATCACCATCAAGGTGCACCTGCGCAATGTCTACCGCAAGATCGGCGCCGCCAACCGCGCCCAGGCGGTCCGCATCGCCATGCAGTCCGGCTGGGTCGCCCCCGCCCCGATCACGGCAGCTTGAACGGGTCTTGGCGCCCCCCTACCCGTCCAGCCCCCGCCGCGCCCGGTCGACCGCCCCCAGGGCGGTCTCGGCGCTTTCGCCGGGCTGGGTGACGTGCAGGCCATAGCCCAGCCGTAGCGGCACCGGCTGGCCCAGCCAGACGAAGCTGGGGTTGTTGATGCGCCCGGCCACCTCGTCCAGCTTGCCGCGCGCGTGGGTGATGTCGGCCCCCGGCAGCAGGGCGGCGAAGTCGCTGCCCGACAGCAGCCCGACCATGTCCGACTGGCGCAGGCTGCCGATCAGGATGCCGCAGACATGGCGCAGCGCCCCTTCGCCGGCGGCCAGCCCCTGAACCCCGGCCAGGCGCTCGATGCCGTCGACGTGGACCATGACCAGCACCCCGTGGGGCTGGCCGGTGGCCAGGAAACACTCGAGCTCGCGCACGAAGGCCCGCCGGTTCAGCGCCGGTACCACCGAATGGCGGTCGGAGAGCTGTTCCAGGTACTGTTCGCGGCGTTGGAACTGCTGGTCGTGCCAGCGCAGCCGCTCGATCTCCGAGACCAAGCCGGCCACTGCGTCCAGCACCCGCGGGGTGACCATTGATTCGGGCAGGCCCAGGATCGAGGCGACGTCGGCGGCGTCGCGGGTGGGCTGTGCCGCTGCCTCGGCCGCCTCGTAGGGGCCGCGGTGGCGGTGGCGCGCATCGCCTTCCCGCCCGTGCTCGTGGATGGGCAGGACGGCGGAAACCCTTTCGGTGCGATAATCCTCGGCCATGGGCACCCCGAACCGGCCTTCTGCCGGCCCATTCACCTTACCACGTTCGGCCGAGCTGCGTCATAGGGAGGTTAAGGGCTTGCGCCCGCGGCGCCGATCCCTATAATCACGCCCTTTCTTTCACCCCCCTCCGGCGAGGGAGAAGGCGGATGACCAGCAAACGCCCGGCAGCGACCCCCGTGGTCGGCATCATCATGGGCAGCCAGTCCGATTGGGACACCATGCGCCACGCCGCCGCGACGCTGGCCGAGCTGGGGGTCGCCTACGAGACCCGCATCGTCTCGGCCCACCGCACCCCGCAGCGCCTCTACGACTATGCCCGCTCGGCCAAGGGCCGCGGCCTGAAGGCGGTGATCGCCGGCGCCGGCGGTGCCGCCCACCTGCCCGGCATGGCCGCGTCCATGACCACCCTGCCGGTGTTCGGCGTGCCGGTGGAAAGCAAGGCGCTGAAGGGCATGGATTCGCTGCTGTCCATCGTGCAGATGCCTGGTGGCGTGCCGGTCGGCACCCTGGCCATCGGCAAGGCCGGCGCCATCAACGCCGCACTGATGGCGGCCTCGGTGGTCGCCCTGCTGGACGGCGCGGTCGACGAGGCGCTGACTGCCTGGCGGGCCCGCCAGACCGATGCGGTCGCCGAGATCCCGGTCGACCCCGAGAACTCCGAGCTGATCCGCTCCTGACCGTGAACGCACCGTCCTTCTCCCCGCTGCCGCCCGGCAGCACCATCGGCATCGTCGGCGGCGGCCAGCTTGGCCGCATGGCAGCCCTGGCGGCGGCGCGCCTGGGATACAAGGTCCACATCTTCTCGCCCGAGCCCGACAGCCCGGCCGCCCAGGTGTCGGCCGCCGCGACCGTGGCCGAATACACCGACGGCGACGCCATCGAAGCCTTCGCCGAAGCGGTCGACGTGGTCACCTTCGAGTTCGAGAACGTGCCCGCCGAAAGCGTGCGGCTGATGACCGACCATGCGCCGGTGCGCCCGTGCTGGAAGGTGCTGGAAACCGCCCAGGACCGCGTCACCGAAAAGCGCTTCTTCAACGACATCGGCATCGCCACCGCGCCCTGGCGTGAGGTCACCGGGCCCGAAAGCCTGGCCGCCGCGCTTGCCGAGATCGGCCGCCCGGCGGTGCTGAAGACCACCCGGCTGGGCTATGACGGCAAGGGCCAGGTCAAGATCGGCCCCGACACCGACCCGGCCGAGGCCTGGGCCGCCATGGGCGGCGATGTCGGCGTGCTGGAAGGCTTCATCGACTTCGAAGGCGAGATCAGCGTCATCGTCGCCCGTGGCCTGGACGGCGGCTGGGCGGCCTTCGACCCGGTGTGGAACGTGCACCGCAACCACATCCTCGACACCACCGTCGCCCCCGCCCCCATCGCCCGCGAGCTGTCCGAGGAAGCCATGGACATCGCCCACCGCGCGGCCGAGGCCCTGGGGCTGGTCGGCCTGCTGGCGGTCGAGATGTTCGTTACCCGCGGCGGCGGCCTTCTGGTCAACGAGATGGCGCCCCGGCCCCACAACTCGGGCCACTGGACCATGGACGCCTGCATCACCGACCAGTTCGAGCAGTTCATCCGCGCCGTCTGCGGCCTGCCGCTGGGCAGCCCCGAGCGCCATTCCGACGCCGAGATGAAGAACCTGATCGGCGACGACGTCGATGCCTGGGCCGACATCCTGCACGACCCGGCGGCGCGCCTGCACCTGTACGGCAAGGCCGAGGCCCGCCCAGGGCGCAAGATGGGCCACGTCACCCATCTGCGCCCGCGCCGCGACAGGCGCTGAAATCTTCAGCCTTTGACCGGGATCACGGTACGGCCGCCCCCCTCCGCCGTATGACGGTT
>JBLNBU010000169.1:0-3759 GCA_050260215.1 Actinomycetota bacterium | reverse complement strand
TGGGCTTCGCCGTCGGCTTCGTCGGCGCCGCCGAATCCAAGCAGGCCCTGGCCGAATCCGGGCTGCCCTTCGTCACCCTGCCCGGCCGCCGCGGCGGCTCGGCCATGGCGGCGGCGGCGGTCAACGCGCTGGCGGGAGGGCTGGAATGACCCCGTGGCTGTCGGTGATCGGCATCGGCGAGGACGGCGAGGCGGGCCTGAATGGTGCCGCCCGCACATTGCTCGACGCCGCCGAGGTGGTGGTCGGCGGCGCCCGCCACCTGGCGCTGGTCGCCACCAAGGCCGAGCGGCGCCCCTGGCCGTCGCCCTTCGCCGGGGCGCGCGAAATGCTTGAGGCCTTGCGCGGTCGACCGGTGGTGGTGCTGGCCAGCGGCGACCCCATGTGGTTCGGCATCGGCGCCACCCTGGCGCGCTGGCTGCGGCCCGACGAATACACCGTGCTGCCCCATCCCGGCGCCTTCTCGCTGGCGGCGGCGCGCCTGAAATGGCCGCTGCAGGACTGCCTGTGCCTGACCGCCCACGGCCGCCCGGTCGAGACCCTGGCCCTGCACCTGGCCCCCGGCCGCCGGCTGCTGGTGCTGTCCGAGGACGGCCGCACCCCCGAACGCGTCGCCGACCTGCTGCGCGAATGCGGCTATGGCGCCAGCCCGATGGCGGTGTGCGAGCACCTGGGCGGGCCGCAGGAACGCATCTTCGGCGCCCTGGCCGCCGACTGGCAGGAGGCCGCCGCCGACCTCAACCTGGTGGCGGTCGACTGCGTGCCGGCCAAGGGCACCCGCCCGCTGGCCCAGCTGGGCGGCCTGCCCGACGACGCCTTCCTCCACGACGGCCAGCTGACCAAGCGCGAGGTGCGCGCCGTCACCCTGTCGGCCCTGGCACCCCTGCCGGGCGAGCTGTTGTGGGACGTGGGCGCCGGCTGCGGTTCGGTGGCCATCGAGTGGATGCGGGCCGGCGGCCGCGCCGTGGCCATCGAACCCCGACCCGACCGCTGCGACCGCATCGCCCGCAACGCCGCCCGCCTGGGCGTGCCTGAGCTGCAGGTCCTGCGCACCAGCGCCCCTGACGGCCTGCCTGACGGCAGCCCCGACGCGGTATTCGTCGGCGGCGGCATTTCCCGGCCCGGCCTGCTGGATGCCTGCTGGGCCGCATTGGCCCCGGGCGGCCGGCTGGTCGCCAACGCGGTGACCGCCGAAGGCGAGGCCGAACTGCTGCGCCTGCGGGTCCGCACGGGCGGCGACATGACCCGCCTGGCGGTGTCGCGGCTGGCCCCGGTCGGCGGCTTCCACACATGGCACCCGGCCATGCCGGTGACCCAGTACATGGGGTGGAAACGGTGAGCGGCACCCTTTACGGCGTCGGCGTCGGCCCCGGCGACCCCGAGCTGCTGACGCTGAAAGCCGCCCGCATCCTGGCCGCGGTGCCGGTGGTGGCCTATCCGGCACCGCTGGAGGGCGAGGGCATGGCGCGCACCATCGCCGCCGCCGCCATCCCCGCCGGCAAGGTCGAGATCGCCATCCGCATGGGCTTCACCGCGACCCGCGACGGCACCGAGGCGGCCTATGACGCCGGCGCCGCCGAGATCGCCGCCCATCTGGAGGCGGGCCGCGACGTCGCCCTGCTGTGCGAGGGCGACCCGTTGCTGTTCGGCTCGTTCATCTATGTGCTGGCGCGGCTTGGCGAACGCTTCCCCGTCCAGGTGGTGCCGGGCGTCTCCTCGCCACTGGCCGCGGCGGCGGCGCTGCAGGTCCCGCTGGCCGCCTGGGACGACCGCGTCGCCATCGTGCCGGCCACCCGTTCGGAAGACGAGATCGAGCGCGCCCTCGCCAACGCCGACGGCGCCGCCATCATGAAGGTCGGCCGCCACCTGCCCAAGCTGCGCCGGGTGCTGGCCCGCCTTGGGCTGGAACAGCACGCCCGCTATGTCGAACGGATCGGCCTGCCCGGCCAGCGCATGCTGACGCTGGCGGAAGCCGAGGCGGACGGCGCACCTTATTTCTCCATCATCCTGGTCCATCGGCGGGGGAAGGCATGGCTGTAGACGAAACCGCGGTGGTGGTGCTGACCCCGGCCGCATTGGAAGCCGCCCAGCGCATCGTCGCCGCCATTCCCGGTGCCCGCCTGCACGGGCTGGCCGGCCGCGTCGACGCCGAGGTGCCGTTCACCGAGACCGCAGCCCACCTGCGCGCCCTGTTCGACGCCAACATCCCCATCGTCGGCGTCTGCGCCGCAGGCATCCTGGTGCGCACCCTGGGACCCCATTGCGCCGCCAAGTGGTCCGAGCCGCCGGTGCTGGCCGTCGCGCTCGACGGCTCGGCGGTGGTGCCGCTGCTGGGCGGCCACCACGGCGCCAACCGGCTGGCGGTGCAGGTGGCCGAAGCGCTGGGCGGCCGCGCGGTGCTGACCACCGCCGGCGACTTGGCGCTGGGCGTGGCGCTTGATGACCCGCCGCCCGGATGGCACGTGGCCAACCCCGAGGCGGCCAAGTCGGTGACCGCGGCGCTGCTGGCCGGCCAGCCGGTGCGGCTCGAGGTCGAGGCCGGCGACGCCACCTGGCTGTCCCACCTGCCCTTCGCCGACGAGGCCGACCTGGCGGTGCGTATCACCGACCGCGACGCCGTGCCGCCCGAGGATGGCGAGCTGGTGCTGCATCCGCCGGTCCTGGTCCTGGGGGTGGGCTGCGAGCGCGGCACCGAGGCCTCCGAACTGATCGCCGACACCCGCGCCGTGCTGGCGGCCGAGGCCCTGGCCCCGGCGTCGGTGGCCTGCGTCGCCTCCATCGACCTCAAGGCCGACGAGCCGGCGGTGCATGCCCTGGCCGCCGCGCTGGGCGTGCCCGCCCGCTTCTTTTCGGCGACCGAGCTGGAGGCCCACGCCGCCGGGCTGAAGAACCCATCCGACGTGGTCTTCGCCGAGACCGGCTGCCACGGCGTCGCCGAAGGTGCGGTGCTGGCGGCCGGCACCGAACTGGTGGTGCCCAAGGTCAAGGGCCGGCGCACCACCGTCGCCGTCGGCCGCGCCGCCGCCGTCGAGCCGATGCGCATTGGCCGGGCGCGCGGCCGCCTGGCGGTGGTGGGCATCGGCCCGGGCTGGGAGGGCTGGCGCAGCCCGCAGGTCTCGGCGGCAATCGCCCAGGCCACCGACCTGGTCGGCTACGGCATGTATCTCGACCTGCTGGGACCGGCGGCGGCCGGCAAGCACCGCCACGAAAGCGCGCTGGGCGCCGAGGCCGACCGCGCCCGCATGGCGCTGGACCTGGCCGCCGAGGGCCGCTCGGTCGCCCTGGTGTGCTCGGGCGATCCCGGCATCTATGCGCTGGCGACCCTGGTGTTCGAGCTGCTCGAGCGCGAGGCCAAGGCGGAATGGGCGCGGCTCGACATCGAGGTGATGCCCGGCATCTCGGCCCTGCAGGCAGCGGCCGCGCGGGCCGGCGCCCCGGTCAACCACGACTTCTGCACCGTGTCGTTGTCCGACCTGCTGACCCCCTGGCACAGCATCGAGGCCCGCCTCAAGGCGGCAGCCAGCGGCGACTTCGTCGTCTGCCTGTACAATCCGGTGTCCAAGCGCCGCCGCGACCAGCTGCCCCAGGCCCGCGACATCCTATTGTCCGGCCGGCCGGCCGACACCCCCGTCGTCCTGGCTCGCCAGCTCGGCCGCCCCGGCGAGACGGTCGAGGTGATCCGCCTGGCCGACCTGGATGCGGACAAGGTCGACATGCTGACCGTGGTCGTGGTCGGCAGCAGCGAGACCCGCAGGGTGGGAC
>JBLNBU010000168.1:0-10338 GCA_050260215.1 Actinomycetota bacterium | reverse complement strand
ACATGAGCGTGGGCGACCAGGTGGTCGACAAGTTCACCGTGCAAGTGTCGGACGGCCACGGCGGCACTACCACCGCCGACGTCAACGTGACCTTGACCGGCGCCGATGACGCGCCGGTCGTGACCACCGCCATCGATTCGGCCCACATCAACCAGGGCGATGCCCTGGACATCACCGCCGGCGACCATTTCAAGGACATCGACACCAGCGACCGGCTCAGCTATTCGATGACGCTGGCCGACGGCAGCGCGGCCCCGGCCTGGCTGCACATCGATCCCAACACCGGCGAGATCACCGGCACCGGCGACTCGGCCGGCACCTTCGCCATCAAGGTCACCGCCACCGACGAGGCCGGCGCCAGCGCCTCGACCAGCTTCTCGGTCAGCGTCGACGCGGTGAACCATGCCCCGGTGCTGACGCCGCTGGACGACGTCACCGTCAACGAGGACAAGGCGTTCTCGTACAACGCCGGCAGCCATTTCAACGACATGGACGGCGACAAGCTGGTGTTTTCGGCCCACTTGGCCGACGGCAGCGCCCTGCCGGGGTGGATGAGCATGGATGCCAACGGCGTCATCACCGGCACCCCGCCCGACGACGGCAAGTATGACATCGTCGTCAGTGCCGACGACGGACACGGCCACGTGGTCACCGACGACTTCTCGCTGACGGTCAAGGATTCCGACGTCACCCAGACCATCCAGGTCCATGTGGACGGCAACGTGACCACCATCGCGGGCGGCATCGACACCAGCTGGGACTATGATTCCAAGCATGCGGGCTCGGCCGACGAGACCATCCTGGGGACCGGGTCGAAGAGCACCCTCTATGGCGGTGCCGGCGACGATTACATCGACGGCGGCAAGCAGAACGACCTGCTGTACGGCGGTTCGGGCGACGACACCGTGATCGGCGGCGCCGGCAAGGACATCCTGTACGGCGGCTCGGGCAACGACCACCTGTCCGACGTGTCGGGCCGCATCGGCCGGGCCGGCACCAGCGTCGGCGGCACCTACCACGACGGGCGCAGCGGCAGCGGCGTCAGCGTCGGCGGGCATTTCCACGACAGCATGAGCGGCGGCGGCTTCAGCAGCGGCGGCCACTACCACGAGGGCGGCACCGGCGGCGGCTATAGCGGCGGCGGCCACTTCCACAAGACGGCCAGCTACGGCGGCAAGTCGCTCGACGACAACTCGGCCGACACCATGTACGGCGGCTCGGGCAACGACGTCATCGACGGCGGCGGCGGCAACGACGTGCTGTACGGCGACAACGCCACCTCGTCCAACGGCTACCTGTATGCCCATGTGGACATCAGCGGCGGGGCGTCGGACGGCACGACCGTCAGCTATACCCTGTCCAACCTCCCGGCCGGGGTGTCGCTGATGAACGGCTCGACCCCGCTGGTGCCCGACGCCAACGGCGTCTATCACCTCAGTGACGTCAGCAACCTGCAGCTCAAGATCCCCGACAACGGCAGCCTGCACGACATCGGCTTCGACGTGGGAGCCACGGGCGTCGACGGCACCACCGCCACCGACCATGTCGGCTTCAACATCGACGCCTATGCCGGCACCGGCGCTGGCGACGGCAACGACATCATCCACGGCGGGCTGGGCAGCGACACCATCTATGGCGGCGGCGGGGCCGACACCATCTATGGCGACGCCGGCGCCGACGTCATCAATGCCGGCACCGGCAACGACGTCATCGTCATGGGCAACGGCGACGACGGCCAGTGGAGCAGCAGCTGGCAGGCCCTGGACACCGGCAATTCCGGCCATGCCGGCACCGGCGACCACATCAACCTGGCTGGTTACAACCAGCTGGACGACACCATCGACGGCGGCGCCGGCATCGACACCCTGCAGGGCTCGGCGGGCAACGACTACATCGGGCTCGACGACGGCTACGGCCACCAGATGTTCCGCAACGTCGAGGTCATCAACGCCGGCGACGGCAACGACATCGTCGACCTGACCACGCCCAACATGGATTACGGCAACGTCACCGTGTCCGGTGGGGCGGGCAACGACGTCATCTGGTCGGCGTCGGGCAACTACGTGCTGGACGGTGGCACCGGCAACGACACCATCCATGCCGGAGCCGGCAACGACACCATCACCGGCGGCACCGGCGACGACGTGCTGCTGGGCCAGGACGGCTCGGACACCTTCCTGTTCGACTTCGGCTCGGGCCACGACACCGTCGACGGCGGCAAGGGGGCGAGCTGGACCGACACCATCGACTTGCACGGCCTGGGCAACGACGTTTCGGTCACCGTCCACATGGACGGCGCCGCCGACATCACCCACAGCCATGGCGACTGGGTGTCCTCGGCCGATTCCAGCCACGTCACCGCGCTGGGCCAGGACAAGAGCGGCACCATCACCATCCACCACGCCGACGGCCACGACGACACCATCGCCTTCCAGAACGTCGAACAGGTCAAGTGGTAGGCGGCAAGACGCGGCGAAGGCCCCGGAACGGGTTTGTTCCGGGGCCTTTTTCGTGGCGTCGACGCCGCCTTTCCGCCTGCGCATCCTCTGTTGAAGGTCTGGTGAGTTTTGGCAACCTCAAGTTGCCAAACCAGAAGTGGTGGCATTGCGAGGGTGGGGGATGAAGGCTCGCTTCCCGTCGGACCTTCCGGTCGAGATCTGCGGACATCTTTTCGACAACTATCACAACCGAGGCGTCGTCCTGGTCTTCCAGTATTCGGACGGCGTCGAGGTGACCGGCCTGCTCAGGTCGCTGCGCGATGAGGACGGCAACTACCTGGCCGCCGTGCTCAGCGACCGCGGCACCGAGTGCCTGCGGCCGGGCATCGCCTCGATCACCCGCCGCAGTTCGGGCCAGCAAATCTATTGCAGCCGCGCGGGCAAGGTCGGGCGCAAATCCTAGGCCGCCGGCCTGGTCGCGGAGTTCCGTGAGCAGGGTTATGCGGAAGGTATGGTGCCCGGGCGGCATTATTGCATTGCGAAGGCGCCGAGACTCCGGTATCGACCTAAGGTATATGCCCTAGGCTTGTATATTGGTCGCGATGCCCAACTCCTCGTTCATGGATGGAACCTCTCGTCAGGTGCTGGTCGGCGTCGTCGACACCAGTGAGAAGCACCGTGTCCAGGTGGAGCAGGCGCTGACGTCGTTCTACCGGGTCGCTAGCTGGGCCGACACCGGCATCGCCATGACGGCCCTTCGCAAGACCCCTCCGTGCGCGGTGGTGGTCGACCGCGGCGCCGGGCCGCAGGATGCGCTGGACTTCGTCCGCGAGATGCGCCGCGACCCTGTGTTCACCGACGTCCCGGTCATCTTCACCAGCAATGGCGAGGACGGCGGCATCCGCGGCCTGGCGGCGACCGCCGGGGCGGATGCCTTCCTGCTCAAGCCCTACCGGCGCAGCGCCCTGATCGGGGCGATCACCCAGCAGATCAACCGGGCGGTCGAGCGCAAGTGGGACACCCTGCCCACCTTGCAGCGCTCGGCGCTGGTCAACACCATGGACGTGTTCAACAGCATCAGCGACGTCATCGAGAAGGGCGAGCCGATCGCCTATGCTTCGGTCACCCAGGCCTGCGGCCCGCTGGTCGAGGCGGTGGGCATGCGCGAGTACAAGGGCATCCTCAACGGGGTGCGCGACCACGACAACGTCTCGTACGCCCACAGCCTGGGCATGGCGACCCTGCTCTTGCTGTTCGGCTACACCATCGGGCTCAAGGGCAACGACCTGTCGCTGCTGGGTAGTGCCGGGCTGCTGCACGACGTCGGCAAGATGTCGATCCCGCACGAGGTGCTGAACAAGCCCGGCAGCCTGACCGGCGAGGAGTTCGAGCGCATGAAGAGCCACGTGGCGGTGACCGTCGACTACCTGCGCAAGTGCGACGACCTGCCGCGCAACGTCCTGATGATCGCCGAGCAGCACCACGAGCGCCTGGACGGATCGGGCTATCCCTCGGGGCTCAAGGGGGCGGAACTGAACGAGCTGTCGCGCATGGCGGCCATCGTCGACGTGTTCTGCGCGCTCTCCGACCGCCGCGTCTACCGCCCGGCCATGGACGCCGAGGATGCCTTGCACGTCATGACGGAGGAAATGCCGGGCAAGTTGGACATGCAGCTGTTGTCCCTGTTCCGGGACATGCTGCTGGACGCCCGCACCTAGGCGGCCGGGAGGGGACGATGGCCCAGCAACGGCTGAGGGTTCTGCTGGTCGAGGACGATCCCGGCGACGCCGAGCTGATTTCCTACGCCCTGCGCCAGTCGCTCAATCCCAGCTTCGTGGTCATCCACGAGACCACCCTGGCCACGGCCATCGAACGGCTGACCGTCAGTGCGTCCTTCGACGTGCTGCTGCTCGACCTCAGCCTTCCCGATTCGGGCTCGGCCGACACCCTGCCCAGGCTGCAGGCGGCGGCGCCGCCGCTGCCCATCGTCATCATGACCGGCCTGGACGATCCCCGTGTCGCCGAGAAGGCCATCGAGATGGGGGCCCAGGACTACCTGGTGAAGGGCGAGGCCGGCTCGGAAACCGTGGCCCGCACCCTGCAATACGCCATCTACCGCTTCCGCAGCGAACGCGAGCGCCTGGCCCTGGCCGACACCCTGGCCGCCGAATATGACCGCATGGCCGAGGAACTGTCCCTGGCCCGCTCCATGCAGTTCGACCTGCTGCCGCGCGCCGACCGGCTCGAGCGCTATCGCCAGACCCACGGCATCGACATCCGCGGCCACTTCCAGCCGTGCTCCGACATCGGCGGTGACCTGTGGGGGTGCTTCGAGGGAACCGAGGGGCGCCTGGCCGCCTTCCTGATGGATTTCTCCGGCCACGGGGTGGGCGCGGCGCTCAACGTCTTTCGCCTGCACACCCTGATCTCCGAGCAGAACGGGCACATCGCCGATCCGGCGGCCACCCTGGGCCACCTGAACCGCACCCTGAAGGGCGTGCTGCCCCGCGGCCAGTACGCCACCATCGTGCTGGCGCTGATCGATCCCGTCGCCGGGACCCTGACCTGGTCGGCGGCGGGGGCGCCGCCGCCCATGCTGTTCGTTCCCGGCTGCGAGGTCGAGTTGATCGACACCTCGGGACTGCCGCTCGGCATCGCGGCCGCCACCGAGTACACCAACCGGGTGCTGCCCTTCCCCGCGGGGTCCAGCCTGTTCCTCTACAGCGACGCCATGACCGAATCCAAGCTCGTGGGCGGCGACGACATGGTGGGCGAGGCGCTGCTGGCCGAGTTCGTCAAGTTCGCCCACCAGGACGACGGCGGCATCGACGTGGACGGGCTGGTCAGCCGCTTCCTCGACAAGGTGGTCAAGCCGCTGGACGACGACCTGACCGCGGTATGCATCACCCGCACCGGGGCGGCCGGCGGCGACGACGACCTGATCGGCTGACCGCCCGGCGCGAGGGGCAGGTATTGGTTGCGTTTTTCCTGACATAATCCTAATGTATATGCCCTAGGAATGGGGTGTGGCGACGCCCCGGGGAAGACGAGAGGGGCGGGCGTGAACTACAAGATCACCCAGTCGGCGGACACGGTCACGGTTGCGCTGGACGGCAAGCTGAACTTCGCCTCCAACGAGGCCTTCCACACCATTCTCGACAAGGTTGCCGGAGCCAAGGTGGGCCGGGTCGTGTTCGACCTGTCGTCCCTGGCCTCGATCGACTCGGTGGGGCTGGGGCTGCTGTTCATCGCCAACGAAGACCTGGGGGCAGAGGGGGCGCGGCTGTGCCTGAAATCCCCCAACGGCGCCGTCGCCCGGCTGCTGGAACTGACCGACGCCGGCAGAACCTTCGAAATCCTGCCCTGATCACCCGCGAGGCCTTGGCATGGTGAGCAGATGGCATGACTTGCGCCTGCGCCAGCGCTTCATGGTGGTCGTTGGCTTCGGGGTGGTGGTCCTGATCGCCCTGGTGGTGGCGGTCATCCTGCGTTACGAGGAAGCGGCGGTCGAACGCAAGCTGCACCAGCTCAGCGTCAACGAGATGACCTCGCTGCACGCGCTGATCCTCAACGTCATGGCCAAGCGGCCCGAGGACGGCGACAACATCGGCATCAGCGTCTTCAACAACTGGTTCGACAGCCGCAACGTCGACTATCCCGGCAAGGTGTGGAGCGTCTGGGGGCCCAAGGTGGCCGCCCATATGAAGGACACCGCGCCCGAGCGCGCGCCCAAGCTGGCCCAGGACGAGGTCGACCGCGAGGCGCTGGCCACCGGCCGGCCGGTGGGGCGGTTCGTCGGCGGCTTCTATCGCTATTCCATGCCCATCGTGCTGGGTGTCACCGACGGCGCCCGCCAGGAAGTCTGCTACAGCTGCCACGGCGCCATGGGCCTGGGCGACGGCGAGGTCATCGCCGTGCTGTCCAGCTCGCTGTCGGGCGAGGTCGAGAGGGCCGAGCTGGGCAAGATCATCACCCTGCTGGTGGGCGGCGGTGCCCTGGCCGCTGCCGGCGCCGTGGCCGGGGTGTGGTGGATCTTCGGCCGTGTCATCGTCGTTCCCCTGGGGCGGATGATGGGGGTGATGGGACGCCTGGCCGAGGGCGACACCGGGGTCGACATCGCCTTTGCCGGCCGCCGCGACGAAATCGGCGACATCGCCCGGGCGGTGGAGGTGTTCAAGGAGCACATGATCGACGCCGACCGCCTGCGCGAGGCCCAGGACCAGCAGCGCGAGCAGGCGGCCCGCGAGCGGCGCGAGGCGCTGGAGGCCATGGCCGACCACTTCGAGGCCACCGTCCACGCCAAGGTCGAGCAGGTCGAGAAGTCGACCACCGCCATCCACTCGACCGCCCAGAACATGGCCCAGCGGTCCGAACGCAGCGGCGGCCGGTCGCTGGACGTGGGCAAGGCGGCCGGCATCACTACCGAGCGTTCGGCCATGGCCGCCGACGCCACCCGCCAGCTGGCCCACTCGGTCTCCGAGGTGGCCGTCCAGGTCGGCCGCTCCACCGAAATCGCGCGCAAGGCCGTCGCCGACGTCGGCGGCACCGCCGAGCGCATGGTCGAGCTGGCCCAAGCGGTGCAGTCCATCGGCGACGTCGTCGGCCTGATCAACGACATCGCCGCCCAGACCAATCTGCTGGCGTTGAACGCCACCATCGAGGCCGCGCGCGCCGGCGAGGCCGGCAAGGGCTTCGCCGTGGTGGCGGGCGAGGTCAAGAACCTGGCCAACCAGCCAGCCACGGCCACCGAGGAGATCACCCGCCAGGTCGCCGCGGTCCGGCAATCGGCCGGCGAGATGCATGCCAGCATCGCAGGCGTGGTCGAAACCATCGGCGGCATGGACGAGATCTCGCGCTCCATCGCCGAGGTGGTGCACGAGCAGACCGCCGCAGCGGAAAACATTGCCGGCAACATCGACGAGGTCGCCGTCCAGGCCGAGGTGGTGTCGGAAAGCGTCTCGCAGCTGTCGGTGGCCTCGGCCCAGGCCTGTGCCGGCACGGTCCGCGTGATCTGGAGCGCCAAGGGCCTGGCCGCGGCGGTCGACGACCTGCGCGCGGAAGCCGAGCAGTTCCTCGTCTCGATCCGCAGGGCCTGACGCCATGGGTGCCCCCGCCGCCAGCCTCCATGCGAAACCGGCCGGTCGGTCCACCGCCCGGGTGGTGGTCGAGGTCGGCTCGGCCTTCATCGTCCTGTTGCTGGTGGTGGCGGCGGCGACCATCTACGTGCAGCGCGCCCAGGCCATCGAGGAATGGCGCTCCAACCTGATCGGCCTGTCGCGCCTGCTGGCCGAGCATGCCGGCCAGTCCATCAAGGCCGCCGACCTGGTCGAGAAGTCCATCGCCGACCGCGTGGCCGAGCTTGGCGTCGACAGCGACCGCGCCTTGCGCACCCAACTCGGCACCCGCGCCACCTTCGACATGCTGCGCGACAAGGCCAGCGGGGTGCCGCAGATCGACGTGGCCACGGTGGTTGCCGCCAACGGCGACGTGGTCAACTTCACCCGGTCGTACCCGCCGCCGCCCATCAACCTGGCCGACCGCGACTATTTCCGCGCCCACGTCACCGACCCGGACCTGAAGTTCTTCCTGTCGGTGCCGGTCAAGAACCG
Organism: Actinomycetota bacterium; assembly: GCA_050260215.1. Classification (GTDB taxonomy): domain Bacteria; phylum Pseudomonadota; class Alphaproteobacteria; order Rhodospirillales; family Magnetospirillaceae; genus JBLNBU01. The sequence goes on along the minus strand of JBLNBU010000168.1, from coordinate 2,291 downwards.
CGGCACCGGGCGCTGGACGTTCTACCTGACCCGCAAGATCAAGGCGCCCGCGGGCCAGACCATCGGGCTGACCCTGGCCGGCATCGAAAGCTCGTTCTTCGCCGACTTCTACAAGGCGGTGAACTTCAGCGAGTTCAGCGCCATCTCGCTGTACCGGACCGACGGCGCCATGCTGGCCCGCTTTCCCGACCGCGACGAGTCCATGGGCAAGATCTTTCCCGACCAACCGGCGCTGAAGGCATTCCGGTCGGGCGAGGAAAGCGTGATCACCAGCGAGCCCCGCCTGGTCGATCCCTCGGACACCCGCTTCCGCATCGCCGCGGTGCACGGCGTGCCTGACTATCCCCTGGTGGTGATCGTCGTCGCCACCGAGGAGATGGTGCTGGCGGCCTGGCGCCAGCGGGCGACGGTGATCGGCGGCGGCTCGGTGCTGCTGTCCATGCTGGCCGCCGGGCTGATGGTGTGGATCCGCCGCCTGATCGGCAAGCGCGAGGACGCCCTGGTCAGCCTGCGCCGCAGCGAGGCCGAGCTGGCCAACAAGGCCGACATGCTGGAGGAACGCACCCGGCTGGTCGAGCACCACTACGACAGCCTGCGCGCGCTCAACGACATCGCCGCGGCCGCGCATGCCGACCTGCGCGACCAGCTGGTCGAGGCGCTGGCCCTGGGCAGCCGCCACCTGGGCCTGCCGGTGGGCATCATCAGCCGCATCGACGGCGACACCTACACGGTGATCCACCACGCCGCACCCGATGGCTCGGAGCTGGCCGACGGGCAGCGGTTCAGCCTGCAGCAGACCTATTGCGCCCTGGTCATGGATACCGGCGACCTGGTGGCCATTCCCCACATGGCGGTGTCGGCCCATGCCGGGCACCCGTGCTACCAGGCCTTCCACCTCGAGGCCTATATCGGCATTCCGGTGATGGTGGGCGGCACCGTGTTCGGCACGGTGAACTTCAGTTCGCCCGAACCCTACGACCACGAATTCGACGAGGGCGACGCCGAGTTCATGCGGCTGCTGGCCCGCTGGATCGGCGCCGCCATGGACCGCGACCTCGCCAGCCGCGAGGTGGTTGCCGCCAAGGAGGTGGCCGAGGCTGCCCAGCGCGACCTGGCGCTGCAGGGCCGCAAGCTGGCCGAGAGCAACGCCGAGCTGGAACAGTTTGCCTATGTGGCCAGCCACGACCTGCGCCAGCCCCTGCGCATGATCTCGAGCTACCTGCGCCTGATCGAGACCCGGTTGGGCGAAGACCTGTCCGAGGACATGAAGACCTTCATCGGCTTTGCCGTGTCGGGCGCCAAGCGCATGGACGGGCTGATCCTGGGGCTGCTCGAATATTCGCGCATTGGCCGCGGCCGTCCCGACTTCGAGGCGGTGCCGCTGGCCGAGGTGGTGGGTGAAAGCCTGCTCAACCTCAACATGGAGATCGAGGAGTCGGGCGCCGAGGTCGTCGTCCAGGACGGGCTGCCGACGGTGAGGGGCTCGCGCCTGGACCTGATGCGCCTGTTCCAGAACCTCATCGGCAATGCCGTCAAGTACCGCAGCCCCGAGCGCCCGCCCAAGGTCGAGGTGGGCTGGCGGCAGGGCGGCCGCGAGTGGGTGGTCAGCGTCGCCGACAACGGCATCGGCATCAACGACGACGACCGCGAGCGGGCCTTCCAGGTGTTCCAGCGCCTGGTGCCCGCCGATGCCTACGAAGGCACCGGCATCGGGCTGGCGGTGTGCCGCAAGATCGTCGACCTGCACGGTGGCCGCATCTGGATCGAGGCGGCACCGGCGGGCGGATCCATCTTCAACTTTACCTTGCCGGCAGGGGCACCGAAGCCATGACACAAGACAGTTTCCGCGTCCTGCTGGTGGACGACGAGCCGGCCGACATCGAGCTGACCCGCATGGCGCTGTCCCATGCGCCGATCCCCTGCCAGGTCATGACCGCGGCCAACGGGCGCGAGGCCTTGGGCCTGTTGCAGCGCGAGCGGTCGGAGGGCAAGCGCATCCCCGACCTGATCCTGCTCGACCTCAACATGCCGCAGATGAATGGCTACGACGTGCTCAAGGCGATGAAGGAGGACGGGGGGCTGTCCTCCATCCCCGTGGTGGTGCTGACCACCTCCTGCGCCACCGAGGACGTCAAGGACGTCTACCGCATGGGGGCGTCGGGCTTCATCACCAAGCCCAGCGACGTCGACGACCTGTTCCGCTTCATGCATGCGGTGCTCGAATACTGGGGCAACACCGTCCGCAGGCCCTAGGGTCCGGACTCATTTGAGCCACCATACGAGTGCAGCGA
>JBLNBU010000167.1:0-11929 GCA_050260215.1 Actinomycetota bacterium | reverse complement strand
CGGCGACCGGGTAGACGCGGTGGCCGGCGACGTTGACATCCAGCAGCGCAAGGTCGGCGGGATGTTCGGAAACGGCCGCCAGCGCCTCCGCGACGCTGGGGATCGGCTCCTGGACGTTGTATCCCGCCGCCTGAAGGGTGATCTCCAGCGCGGCTGCCACCAGGTACTCGTCCTCGACTACCATCAATGTGGTTTCAACCGGCTGCGCCATGGGGCAATCCCTTCGGGGAGTATTCAGGCTGGACTGCTCCGTCCAGCGGGACGGTGATCGTCGCTTCGAAGCCGGCGGGGGGATAATCCACCTTGGCCGTGCCCCGCAGTTCATATTTGAGCCCCCGCTCGATCATCTGCGAGCCGAATCCCTTGCGGGGCGGCGGGTGTACCGGCGGCCCGCCGCTTTCGCGCCAGCGGATCACCAGGAAGGTGCCCTCGGGCCGCATTTCCTGCGCCCAGGCGATTTCGATGCGCCCGGTGTCGTTGGCGAAGGCGCCGTACTTGGTGGCGTTGGTGACGAGTTCGTGGAAGGCGAGGCCGAGGGTGGTGGCCGCCTTGGCGCCGAGGCGCACCGGCGGGCCTTCGATGCTCACCCGTTCCCGGTCCCCGCTTTGCAGGTCGAGGCTGGTGGCGATGAGGTCCTTCAGCGGCACGTTTGCCCAGTTCTCGTTGGACAGCAACTCGTGCGCCTTGCCGAGCGCCTGCAGGCGGCCGAGGAACACCTTGGCGAACTCGTCCTGCGACTCGGTGCCGCGCAGGCTCTGCACCGCCAGCGACGAAGCCACGGCCAGGATGTTCTTCACCCGATGGTTCAGCTCGGCGATCAGCAGGCGGTGATAGCGGTCCTGCGCCTGGGCCTCAACGGCGGCGGTGATGTTGACCAGGATCACCAAGGTCCCGTCCATGGTGCCGTCGACGGTCACGTAGGGAATTATGCGCAGCAGGTAGTGGGCGCCGCCGTCGCGGCGGATGACGGTGCGCTCCACCGTCTTCTGCGACTCCGCGGCCTCGGCGACGTCGGCATCCAGGGTGTCGTAATCGAGGAAGCTGACGATGTCGCCGAGCCGGCGGCCGCTATCGTTGGGGACCAGGCGGAACATCTCGGTCACCGCCCGAGTGAAGCTGCGGATGAGCTGGTGGCGATCAAGGAACACCACCGCGATCTGCGAGGCATCCAGCAGGTTGCGCAGGTCGCCGTTGGCCTGCTTCAGTTCGTTGATGTTGTGGCCCAAGTCGATGTTGACGGTCCGCAGCTCGTCGTTGACGACGTGCAGTTCCTCCTTCGACGCCTCCAGCTCCTCGTTGGAGGCCTGCAGGTCGTCGTTCATCGACATCAATTCTTCGTTGGAGGACCGCAGCTCCTCGACGGCGATCTCGTACTCGTCGATGGCCGACTGCAGGTTCTCGCGGGTGTCGAGCAGTTCACGCTCCAACTGCTGGATCGCCATATCGGCCGCCGTAGAACCGGCATCCTTGGGGGTGGTATCGCCGAGCAGGGAGATGCCGCCGATGTCGGTGAAGGTGACCAGCCACAGCGGGCCCTCGCCCTCATGCTCCAGGGGCTCGACCGCCACCTGCACCTTCTGCCCCACCCCCGCGTCCAGTTCGACTGCGACGTTGTCGCGGATGGCAAGGCTGCCGCTCTTCTTCGCCTCGTGCAGGGCACTGCGCAGGCTGATCCGCAGGCCCTTGCGGGCCATGGCGAGGAGGTTCTGGCTGGGACTGCCGGGGATGGGCTCCAGGTAGTTGCCGGTGCGCGGCGAAAAGTGGACGATGTCGCCGCGGTCGTTGACCACCACGTTGGCTGGCCCGATGCGCCTGAGAATCTGCGCGTCGGCCGACTGGGCGATGGTCCGCTCCGCGACGGCCTTGCTCCGTCCGGTCAGCTCGTCGCGTAGCGCCGCCTTGCCCTTCGAGGGGGGGAGGAAGGGGATCGAACGGCGTGCGGTACCGATCCGCTCGAAGATACGGTTGGTGTTGTCGAGGGGACGGAACAGGTCGGTATGCCGGCCGATGTTCTCGGACGGCCCCAGGAAGAGGACGCCGCCCGGGCGCAGCGCGAAGTGGAAGGTGGGGATCACCTGATCCTGCAGGTAGCGATCAAAATAGATCAGCAGGTTGCGGCAGGAGATCAGGTCGATGGAGCACAGCGGCGGGTCGCGGATGACGCTGTGCAGGGCGAAGGTGCAGATCGTCCGCAGGTCCTTGCCGGCGACAACCAGATTGCCGTCGCGGCTGAAGAAGCGCTTGCGCCGGTCTTCGCGCATCCCCTCCAGCGCCGTGGCGGGATAGTGGCCAGAGCGGGCGGTGCGCAGGGCGTCCTCGTCGACATCGGTGGCGAAGACTTGGATCTGCGGCGGGGCGGGCAGAGTGTGGGCATGTTCGCTGAGCAGGATCGCCAGCGAATAGGCTTCCTCGCCGCTGGAGCATCCGGGCACCCAGACGCGGACCCTGTCCTGCGGGCCCTTGCCCTTGAACAGCCGGGGAATGATGGTTGAGGCCAGCGCGCCGAAGGCCTCGTCGTCGCGGAAGAAGGCGGTGACGCCGATCAGCAGGTCGCGGAACAGCGCCAGGACCTCCTCGGGGCTGTCGCGGGCGTGGTCGACGTACTCGGTCCAGTCGGTGATCCGAAGCACCCGCATGCGCCGCGCCACCCGCCGCAGGAAGGTCGATGCCTTGTAGCGGGTGAAATCGTTCCGTGTCGCCGCCTGCAGCAGGCCGCACAGGTCCTCCTTGGCCCCCTGCAGGCGATGCGGGCTCGCCCCGGCGAGGCTGGGGCCGTCCGTGTCCCCGAGGATGTGGGCGTGCGCCACGAGGTGGGCGGGCATGTCCTCGACCGACAGCACCTCGTCGACCAGGCCGGTGGCGACGGCACAGCTCGGCATCTCGGGCTGCAGGCTGCCGTCGCGGCCGACCTGCTGGGCCAGGGTCAGGCCACCGTTGGCACTGATGGCCTCGATGCCGCGGCTGCAGTCGCTGCCGGTTCCCGACAACACCACACCGACGGCACGCTCGCGGTAATGGGCGGCCAGGGACTTGAACAGGGTGTCGATCGGCTTGCGAATGCCGTCGATGTCTTCAAGCCTGATCCGGCCGTGATCGACGCTGGCCAGCTTTCCTGGCGGCACCACATACACCCGGTTGGCCTCGACCGGTTCATCGTCGCAGGCCGTCTTCACGGGGATCGCGGTCTTCTGGGCGAGGATTTCGACCAGGTGGCTGGTCGCCTCGGGCGGAAAATGCAGGTGGACGATGAAGGTCAGGCCGCAGTCCGGCGGGGTCGCGGCGAAGAAACACCGCAGGGCCTCGACGCCACCGGCGGAAGCCCCGATACCTACGATCACGGATGAAGGGGGAGCATTCATTAAACCTCGCCGATCCGCCGCCCACCCAGTCCCGAACGGCTTGGATACGGATAGTGACTACAGGTTGATGCGGTCGACCGCAATAGCCTATTCGGCCTGCGGCGCAAGAGATGGGAATGGCACGCCGGGCCTGTCAACACCGGCCGAAGGCAAAGCAGACAGATGCTGGTTCGGATGGCCGCGGCGACGAACTTCTTCGTGATCACGGTGGCGGCCACGCATCCGTCGCCCGCCACCAGCGTCCGTCACCGACGGAGGCGATAAGTTGGGTGGGGCTGGCAAACGAGGTGTTCGGCAGGTCGAGAATGCGGTCGAGCAGGTCGTCGTCGGCGCAATGGGTAAGGGCGAAGCGGTAGAATGCCCGCCGGTTGGTGGGGTAGCAGGCCAGGTGGGCAAGGCGGCTGAGGGGAGATTCGGGCTGGCGGGGTATCATGACGATCGGCCTCCTGCCGATGCTTCTTTAATTGGGCATCGGCAGCCGCCGGTTCAGGACACGCATTTACGTCGAACTCGCCCCCCTTTTCCCGGCGACCACCGACATCAAAGATTGCGGCTGCGGCGCCGGGAAACCGCGTGATAGAGCAACAGGGCGACGACTGCGCCGACGACGGCGACGAACAGGCTCCAGAGGTTGAAGCCTGTAACGCCGACGCCACCCAAGGCATTGAACAGCGCACCGCCGATCAGGGCGCCAACGATGCCGAGGACGATGTCGATAACCAACCCCTCACCACTCTTATTGACGATCTTGCTGGCGACGAAGCCGGCGATCAGCCCGAGAAGCAGCCACGCGAGTATGGACATCAACACCCTCCCGCACCCCCTGGGACGTAGGGGTCAACGACCGGCCGGCTTGCAAGTTCCCCTGTGGAGGCCTCGGAATCACCCCCGATTGCGACAATTGTAGTCCAGCCTGTGCGCGTCCGCCCCGCTTACCCGCATCCAGGTCTGGTTCTTGCTGAAGATCGGCAGCGCCAGGTAGGCGCGTACCCTCAGGGCGTCGTTGGACAGCACGGTGACGGTTCCATGATAGGTCTTGCCGTCCTCGGGATTGTAAACCGAACCGGCCCAGGTGTTGGGACCGGATGGTTCAAGGCCTTGGATGACAACGAGCCCGCAGATCCTTTGGCTCTGCTTGCCGGGGTCGGGGTTGTTGTCGTCCCGCCGAAGCCCGCCGCCCCGATCCCTCGCGCTTTGCAGCCAGATGATGCGGCCACAGAGTTTGGTTCCGCAGGGGGCGATGGTGAGCGCGGCGTCCTTGTCTTGCGTCAGCCATGTGCCACGCGGGTCGGCGGCGAAGGCCGGGGGCGACATCGCCGCGGCCAACATCCAAAGTGCGGCCGCTTCCGCAAACTGGCGTCTCCGTCTGTGTGGCGACGGCGCAGCCATTGACCTGTCACTCCCAGCGGCGGGCTTTGGTCGGCTGAAGGGGGAACGCGCGGCCATCTTCGCAGGTTCCGATCCAGACACCCTCTTTGCCATCGTGGGAGGACAGCGCGACGCAACCGTTGCCGTAGGGGCGTGGCGATCCTCCATCCGCGACGTTGAACCCGTGCCAACCCGGCCTCCATATCTTGCCGCATCGGATCGGGAGGCGCGCGATGAAGGTCGGATTGCTGTTCACGGCTAGCGGGTCGCTGGTAATCATCACATCGTTCGATTCGCTCACCAATGCGGCCTTGGTTGCCAAGCTGAAGGAAAAGGGCATTCCCAAATTCATCGCCTATGAAATCCCCGTGGAATTGGCAAAGGAGCGTTACGGAAGCCATTTCCACCAGGTCACCGAGGACCTGCACGAAACGGACGACTTGCGAGTCCTGGACGACAACGGACAGCGGGCGTTCAAGTTGTTTTCGTGGCGTGAACTTGGGCAGCCAATGATGTGCGAGGATGCCGCATCCTAGGGGAGGGACGCCATGTCAAAAGCATCCTTTATCGCCGGCGCGGCGATCATCGGCGTAGTTTGCTTCGCCGGACCCGGGTGGGCACAAGGCGAGCCGCAGACGGTCCGCATCGAGCATGTCGACGTTCAGAAAGTGGCCGCCGGGTTTCGCGCGTCGAAGATCGTCGGCAGTTCCGTCGTCAATGACACCAATGAGACGATCGGCAAGGTTGATGACCTGCTGGTCGAGCCAAGCAACAAGTTTCCGTATGTCGTGCTGTCGGTGGGCGGCTTCCTCGGCGTGGGCGACCGACTGGTCGTCTTGCCGTTCGATAATTTGAAAATCAATGGAAATAGAATCCTTCTGCCGGGCGGATCGAAGGAGCAGTTAAAAACGCTCCCCGAATTCAAGTACGCACACAAATAAATGTGCCGCCCCTGTGAACACGGCAAGCCCTCCCCCCGGCCATGACGCGAATGGAATGCCGGGGGAGATTTGGGCGCCACCGGTCAGCGCCGTTCTCAAGGCCCTGGGGGCCACCGCAGCCGGGCTGAGCCGTGCAGAGGCGGACGCACGGCGTCGACGCTATGGCCTCAACCAGGTGCAGGCTCGCCGCGGCCAGCCGCTGTGGCTGCAGTTCCTCAGCCGCTTTCTCAATCCGCTGGTCCTCATCTTGCTGTTCGCCAGCGCGCTGTCGGCGGTCACCGGCAATGTCGCCAGCTTCGTCATCGTCATCACCTTGGTGGTGCTCAGCATCGCCTTGGATTTCGTCCAGAGCTTGCGGGCGGAGAACGCCGTCGCGGCCTTGCGCCGCTCGGTCGCCGTGCGTGTCCAGGTCCGCCGCGACGGCGCCGAGGTGACAGAGGCGGTGGATCAACTGGTGCCCGGCGACGTGGTCTGCTTGGCCGCGGGTGACCTGGTGCCGGCCGACTGCCGCTTGATCGAATCCCGCGATCTGTTCGTCAATCAGGCCATGCTGACCGTCGAGCCCTATCCGGCGGAAAAACATGTCGATGCCGCCGCCGTGCCCCCGGCGCGGGACGCCGACTGTGCGATGAACACGGTCTTCATGGGCACCTCGGTCATCAGCGGCAGCGCCATCGCGGTGGTCTGCCGCACCGGCGAGGCCACCTCCTTCGGCCAGTTGAGCGGCACGCTGGCGGCTGCCCCGCCGCCCACCGCATTCGAGCTGGGCATCCGCCAGTTCGGCTTCCTCATCCTGCGGCTGACCATCTTCCTGGTGTTGTTCGTGCTGGCGGTGAACGTGCTGTTCCACCGGCCATGGCTGGACTCGCTGATGTTCGCGCTGGCGCTCGCGGTGGGGCTGACGCCGGAACTGCTGCCAATGATCGTCACGGTCACGCTGGCGCGCGGTGCGACGCGGCTGGCCCGGCGCCGGGTGATCGTCAAGCGGCTGTCCGCCATGCACAACCTGGGCGCCATGGACGTGCTGTGCACCGACAAGACCGGGACCCTGACCGAGGCCAGGATCCGCATGGTCCGGCACCTGGATTTCCGCGGCAGCGACAGCGAGCGGGTCTTCCGCCTGGCCTTCCTGAACAGCCATTTCGAGAGCGGGATCAAGAGCCCGCTGGACGATGCCATCCTCACATTCCGCAAGTTGGATGTGAGCGGTTGGGAGAAGATCGACGAAGTTCCCTTCGACTTCGAGCGGCGACGGGTGTCCGTCCTGGTCACCGACGGCGCCGAGCGGCTGCTGGTGGTCAAGGGGGCACCGGAGGACGTGCTTCGCTGCTCGACCCATTACGAGGCCGAAGGTGGCGCGGTCGCACCGCTCGATGCCGCGGCGCGTGCCGCCTTGGACGCCCTGTTCCTGGGATTGGGCGAAGACGGGTTCCGGGTGCTGGCCATCGCTTCGAAGGCCATGGGGGCCGAGCATTGCTCCGCCGCCCTTGGCGACGAGATCGAGCTGGTCTTTGCCGGCTATGCGGTGTTCCTCGACCCGCCCAAGGCAAGTGCGATGGCGGCGATCCAGGCACTGACCGGCGCCGGGGTGACGGTCAAGATCCTGACCGGCGACAACGAGCGGGTGACGCGGCACGTCTGTACGCAATTGGGCATGACCATCACCGGCCTGATCACCGGCGACGATCTTCAGGCGATGAACGAGGACGCGCTGCGCGCCTGTCTCGCCAAGACAAATGTGTTTTGCCGGGTGAACCCGTCGCAGAAGGAACGCGTGTTGCTGGCCTGCAAGCGATGGGGCCAGGTGGTCGGCTTCCTGGGCGACGGCATCAACGATTCCTCGGCGATCCACGCCGCCGATGTGGGCATTTCGGTGGACAGCGCCGCCGATGTGGCGAAGGAAGCCGCCAGCCTTATCCTGCTCGAACCCGACCTGTCGGTGGTGCATGAAGCGGTGAAGGAAGGTCGCCGCACGGTGCAGAACGTCACCAAGTATATCCTGATGGGTGCCAGTTCGAATTTCGGCAACATGTTCAGCATGGCGGGTGCAGCGCTCTTCCTGCCCTTCCTGCCCATGCTGCCGACGCAGGTGCTGCTCAACAACCTGCTGTACGACGCCTCCGAGGCCGGCGTTCCCCTCGACAACGTAGACGAGGAGGCGTTGGCCAAGCCCGTGCAATGGGACTTGAAGCTGATCCAGCACTTCATGCTGGTGCTGGGACCGGTCAGTTCGCTGTTCGACTTTCTGACCTTTTACGTCCTCTTCCAAGTGTTCGGTGCCGGCGAGATGTTGTTCCAGACCGGATGGTTCATCGAAAGCCTGGCGACCCAAGTCCTGGTCATCTTCGTGATACGCACCCGCCACCGCCCCTGGCACAGCCGCCCCCACCCGGTGCTGGCTGGGCTGACGCTGGGTGCGGCCACCATCGGGGCGCTGCTGCCGCTGACACCGCTGGGGAGGTTCTTCGGCTTCGTGCCGCCACCGATGTCGTTCTATCTGTTCCTGGCGGCGGCGGTGTTGGCCTATCTGGCGCTGGTCGAACTGGTCAAGCGGTGGTTCTTCCATTTCAGCGCCGCGCCTTCGAGGCGTTGAACCCAACGGTCTGCGAAACCATTTCCATTTCAGAAGCTCTGTAGGCGGAATTTAGCCCCGCCCGCCATTTGGAAACGAAGGGTGAGTAAGGCCGAAAAGGCCTGAAGCTGCCGGATAGCATCCGGACAGAGCATACCGAAGGCCCGCCCGGTGAGGACGGGCCTTCTGCGTTCGCACTCGGCATTGGTGGTGAGCGCCGGCATCGGCAAGGCGCCAAGACAACGGTGTCGGATGCTCCGGCGGGGCAGCTTCCTCCGCATTGAGGTGTGGGACACCGGTCGGGGGATTCCGGCGGACAATCTGCCGGCCTATCGCGGCGACCACTCGAAGGACCCCGGGGGCGGCCTTGGCATTGGCCTGACGATTGTCGCCCGCACCGCATGTCTCCTTGGCCACTCCGTCACGGTGCGCTCGCGCGAGTGCAGAGGCTCACGGTTCGGCCATTACGGTGCCGCTGGCGTGACCGCGACGCCGACCCGACCGACAGCATAATAGTGTGAGTATTTTGCTCCCCCCATTCCAATGTTCTAGGCAACCAGAAGGAGGTGCCCATGGACACGAAACGGACATGACTGCTTGGCCGGCCGGGCGAATTCATGGTTCTACCCGTTCTGCTCCACTCGCTTTCGTAGTTTCGCTCGCCGGCTGGCCCATCATCTTTGGGTCGGCGCACCAGGAAAGCCGGTCATGTACGCGACAGTTGTCCAAGAGTTTCGCCCCTATCGTTTTATCTGCGACGAGGCCGGCCGATACGCCGTTATCGAAGTCCGTTGCGGCCACGTCTACTGTCTGGACTGCGACCACCCGCGCCACGAGGCGGAGGACACGCCAGAGGGAATGGCCAAGGTCGTGGGGGCGCATGGATGGGGTGACTACGATGGCGCCCTGAAGCTGTTCAGGCTGATGGTCGACAGCGAGGAGCGCTACGGCCAAATCCTTTGGTAGGGGGGCGCGGTGCCCCGCAAAGTAAAGGGCAGCCTGCCTTGGCTGCCCAAATGAGCGACGGAAAAGGCGCCCGGCAGTCGCCATATCCCCATGGCACCCGCGAACAGCCTGAAAGGTACCACGATGCATTCGTCACTTGTCGGCCATCTGAATCAATGTTGGCTGGTCGAGATACCGGATGGGACCGAGCATCTGCTTTCCGAGGTCAATGTGGTCACCGGGGGAGTACCACCCTTCATCGGGATGGAAGGGACGGTGGTCACGCTTACCGGCTACCACGGGCCCTACTTGAGGTTCTATGCCCGCTGGACTTCGGGGACGCCGATTTCGGCCGTTGCCGCTTCGGCAACCCAATCCGCCATGTGATGTGACATCGCCCACTAAATTCCATTGGTCAGCACCAGCACGCCGATGACCACGGTCGAGACGGCGGTCACTGCGCTCATCAGGCCCATGATGGTGACGCCCCCTCGCAGGCTTGTGACGGCCTGAATGGCGAACACCAAACCTAGGACGAAGCATCCCACGGCGACCGCGAGCCTCATCTCCCCTGCCCTCGCATGGCCCGCCTGAGGGCGGCCAGTTGTCCGGGCTCTTCAGCAGCCCGTACTGTCGGCGAAAGATGCCGCTCGGCGAAGGCGCGCATGGACAGGGCGATGATCCATTCCGCCGCCACCAGCGGCAGCCGCGAGGGGCGCAGGAACGGAAAGGTGCCGAGGAAGGCGGCCCAGCGCCGCGGGCCGCCGGGCAAGATGCCCTTGCCCACCAGGCGGACCAGGATGCCGGCACGGTCGCGAAAGCCGTATCCGCTGCGGTAGATGGGCGAGACGAGATGGCGCAGCTTGTTGCGGATGCGCTCGGCCACCGCCCGATCGTCGAGCAGGCGGCGATAGAGCTTGACGTAGTGCGCGGCCATCTCGGCGGGGTCCATCCGGAGGGGAATGATGTTGGTGTGGGGCCGGGTGTTGTCGGCGAGGGTCTCGCTCTCGCGCAGACGCCCCTCGCGGGCCATGCGCTCGTGGAGGGGCGTGCGAGGCAACGCCATCAGCAGCCCGATCATCGCGGACTGGATGCCGGCCTGGGTGATGAAGCTGTACTGCTTGTCGAAGGTGTCCAGGGTGTCGTTGTCAAAGCCGACGATGAAGCCCGCCAGGACGTCGATGCCGTGGGCGTAGATGCGCCGCACCGCGTCAAGCGGGTCCTCGCGCAGGTTCTGCACCTTCAGCGTCTCCTTGAGGCTGGCCGGATCGGGCGATTCGATGCCGATGAACACCCAGCCGAACCCGGCGGCGCGGAACAGCTCCAGCAGTTCCGGGTCCTGCGCCATGTCCAGCGACGCCTCGGTGCCGAAGGAAAACGCGTAGCCATGCCGGTCCTGGTAGTCCCTCAGGAAGCGCAGCAGCTGCTTGGCCTGGGGACGGTTGCCGATTAGGTTGTCGTCGACGAAGAACACGTTGCGGGCGCCCAGCCGCCGCAGCTCGTTCAGTTCGCGGCCGATCTGCCCGGTGGTCTTGACCCGGGGCTTGCGCCCGAACATGACGATGATGTCGCAGAACTCGCAACGGAACGGGCAGCCGCGCGAATACTGCAGCGTCACGTTGGAATAGAGGCCAAGCTTGAGCAGGTCGAAGCGGGGCACCGGCGAGTCGCCGAGGGCCACCGTGCCGGTCTCGCGATAGAGCGGCTTGGCCCTGCCGCGCTGGTAGTCGGCGCAGAAGGCCGGCCAGATATATTCCGCCTCGCCCGCGACCACGGTGTCGGCATGATCCACGTATTCCTCGGGACACAGCGAGGCGTAGCTGCCCCCCGCAACCACGTAGTGCCCGCGGGCGCGGTAGTGGGCCAGCAGTTCGCGCTGGCGCTTCGCCTGCACCCCCATGCCGCAGACGCCGACGATATCGGCATCGCAATCGAGCGGTAGCGCCTCGACGTTCTCGTCGACGATCTCGACCTGCCAGTCCGGCGGACAAAGGGCGGCCAGGGTCGCCAGTCCGAGCGGCGGATTGACCGCCCGCTTGCCCGGCAGCACCTCCTCGATGGCCCAGCGAAAGGTCCAGAAGCTTTCGGGGAATTCCGGGTTGACCAGCAGCAGGCGCATGAAGCCTCCCTCGCGCGCTTGGACCGCGCAAGGAATTTGGCTATCGGGGAATGGGTCAATCCAGTGAGCGGAGGATGTAGGAGGCAGCCCTCCCAAGGCGCATTGGCGTTGTGTTGGATGCGGGCTCGCGAACGCATTGGACGGGATTGGTACGCCCTGCGTCGGTGGCGAGCGCCTGCGCGCCTTCGCCGAAGGCCGCGCCCCCAATTTCGGCACCGCCGACGAAAGCCCCGACCAGGCCCAGGCCCAGGACCAGGGCACCATTTACGAGGCGCAGGAAAAGGCCCGCGACAGCGCCGCCCAGGTCCTCGAGCGCCAGATGACCAGCGCCGCGCCGACATCGCGCTTTATCGCAGCCAGATCGCCGCCATGGACCAGCAGATCGACGGCGGGCTGGAGGTGTCGGAGGCCAAGCGGCTGAAGGCGCTGGAAGACGAGAATGCCCGGCTGAAGAAGCTGCTGGCCGAGGCCATGCTGGACAACGCCATCCTGAAAGACGTCGCTTCAAAAAATGTATGGTCCGCCCCGCCCCTGCAAGGGTCTTGGGCGAATGGACGGGAACAGTCTGCGTAAATGTATCCGGCCTCTCGCGAGTGGGCTGCTGTTGCAGCCAGGCCATGATGAG
>JBLNBU010000166.1:0-10583 GCA_050260215.1 Actinomycetota bacterium | reverse complement strand
AAACTTCGCCGAAGAACAGCAGATCCGCCCGCACGACGGCATTCCGGAATAGCTGCAGCGGGTAGTCGTCCAGGCCGCGGTAATGGTCCTCGAAAATGCGCAGCAGTGGGGGCAGCAGGTTGGTCAGTCCGACCTCGCCATGCCCTACGTTGGCCGCCGCCTTGAGGAAGGTGCGAACTGCCATATCTTCCTCAAGCCCGATTTCCTCGCCGGCTGCGAGGCGGCCGAGTAGGCTAGCGAAGGCACCCCGGTTGAGCTTGGTAGCCAACTTCGGGAGCTGGTGGCCTCGGATTCGCGTCGCCTGTCGGCCAGGCATTTGCTTCTTGCCCTTATGGCCGGCGGCAACTAGGTTGGCTGCGTCCGTGTCGGACAGCTTGGCCAGCCGGGCATAGTAATAGGCTGGCAGCCACATAGCGTCGGAGTGGCCGAGATAGCGCAGGTAGTCCTCGGGGTTCTGAACCGGGCGCTGGCGCAGAAAGTCCTCAATGACGTCTTCGTCACTCAGGTTGCCCTTGCGCACTGAAACCACAGGGCCGCTGCCGCCAACCACCTGTAGGTCTCCGACCAAGCGCAACGCAGGCGCACCTTCGGTATCAACCAGGCGCCCTTCCTGGACTACGCGCACCTGCGGCAACAACTCAGCGGGCAGCAGGAAGTGGCCCATCTTGCCTTCGACCCGGCCGGTTTCTAGATCGAGGATGGCCGCCTGGCGGGCGCCGACCTGCTGCAGGCGTTGGACCACGGAAGCCATGCGCTCTTCGGTGCGTCGGTCGCGCTCGCGCAACATGGCCTGTATCTCCAGCGCGCGGGCGACGCAGGTTTCACCCGGATAGCGGAAATAGATGGCGCCGTTGGCGAGGTCGGCGTCACTTGTGGCGGAGACCAGCGGTTTGAAGGCTGCCTCCTTGACGTAGAGGACGCCCACCACCTTGCCCGCCAGAGCCAATTTGCCCTTAGCGAGGTCCGGCGCGGGCGCCAGCATCTGGCCGAACGCCTGACTGAGCTTTCGCGGGTCGATACCGTCCCAGAACCCTTCGTCGATGCCGACAAGTTGGCGGGCGCCGTTCTCGATGCCGAACAGCAGGTAACCGCCGACATTGTTGGCCAAGCCCGCGATGGACCTGGCGTATTTCGACTTGGCCTTCCAGGTATAGGCCAGCTTGAACTCGATCTCGCTGTTCTCCTCCACGGCCAGATGGCCGGGCCTGGCAGGGTCGAGTGGAAACAGCAGCCGGAGCTTGGTGGGGTGGAGTGGACCGAGGGCGGCGGTGGCGGCCGCCGGAGCGGGCGACCGGTCATGCCAGTCCGCTAGGAAGCGGTCGAGCTCTTCGTCGCTGGCGGGCTCGATGTCGGCCCAGCGCTTGCCCTGCTTGGCGTCGGTGACCCGGCCTTGGTTGAAGGTACGCGAGGGGTGATTGAAGTAGGCGGTTATCTGCTCGTTGCTGAAGCTTCCGCGCCGGAGCATGGCCTTCATCAAGGCGATCTCCGGCAGCGTCAGGCTGCCTTCGGTCGAACGTCCCATGCCTTCTCCACCGCGCTGGCTCAGCGGTCAGCTTACCGGTGGTTGAATGCTTTCGCACCCAGTTTTGGATTTGCGGCCCAATCGGTGTTCGGAGGAACAGAGGCAGTCGGTTCCGTTGCTCGGCGGTCATGGCCAGCGCCTTGGCCTCCCTCCATCGGGCCTGGGCCTTGTTTACCAGGGCGTGGGCCCGGGTCTCAGCGGCACTGCCATCTAATGGAAGTCACGGATGCTAGAGAGCTTGGTTGCTCGGCCTCATGCGGTAACGCCGCACGGTAACAAGCTGCGGTAACAGCCTGATCAGTATGTGTTTTTAGCGCCTTGATTTTCCAAAAAAAAGGGCCGTGGTTGCCCACGGCCCGAGTTTAGGGAGGAAACGTGTTGGCGGCCTGAATGGCGCAGAAACGTTGAAAAATAAGGTATTGAGTTGCCGTGTCCTTAACATTTGTCCTTAACATCTGTCCTAAACATAGGTATGATGCCGCCCTCCCGCCGAGATCGCAAGCGGGATCCGTTCCGTTAGGAGGCGGGGATGGGCGGCGTGACCAAAATCAATCTCAAGCACGTCATCCAGCAGCGGCAGGGCTACTACTATTTCCGCCGCATCCCTAAGGATGTCCTGCCCTTCTACGAGGCCCGCGGCGAGTACGGGTCGGGCTTTCTGCAAAGGACGCTGGGGACCGGTGATCCGCGCCAAGTGCCAGGCATGTGGGCACGGGTCCACGCCGAGGTGGAGGCAGAGTGGGACCGCATCCGCGAGCACCTGCGGACGGTCAGCGCGCCCCAGACCCTCGACCAGATCGATGAGGCCACCGCGAAGGCGCTGATTTGGAAATGCTGGCTGGCCTGGGTCGCGCTGGGCTTCCCCGCCGAGAAGACGATGGAGGAATTCGGCGCCTGGGCCTTGCGAGTGGTGGAACGGCTGCCGGCCGGCATCGAGTATATGACGCCGCGCGCGGTTCGAGACTGGCATGACGACCTCGACGCGCAGCCGCAGCGGCGCATCCTGACCCCGTTCGCGGTGAACGCCATGGCCCGCGAACTCCCCGGCATGACCCCGGCCCTGAATGCCATGCCGGTCCTCGATCTGGAAAAGAACCCCGCCTTCGCCGCCGCCGCCCGCAAGCCCAAGATGCTACGCGAGGTCATGGACGCCTGGTACGCCAATCACCGACGCAAGAACCTCAAGATGGTGACCGACAAGGACGGGACCCCGGTCAAGGTTGCCGACAAGAACTACGACGTGCCCTTCAAAATCGCTAGGGACGTGCTGGGCGAGACCACTTTCGTCAGCCACGTCAGCCGGGACGACATCCTCGACCTGGTCGACGTCATCTGCCACCTGCCTAAAGGCGCCCATGATATCCATGACCGCGATGGCACCCCGTATCGCGACTTGGCGGCGGCGGCGAAGGCAGCGCTGGAGGAGGGGGACGAGGTCGAGTTCAACGCCGACAGTTCGTTGAACAAGTACCTGGGTGGCATCACCACCTTGTTTACCTTCGCCCTGAACAACACCTGGCTCAAGGAGCACCCGGCCAACGGCATCAAGATCCTCGGCGGCAACGCCTCGAAGCGGCGGGCTCTGACGGCTGAGGAATTGGGCAAGCTGTTCCATGCCGGCTACCGCCCCCAGGTGAATTCTTGGGTGCCGTTGCTGCTGCTCACCCACGGCTGCCGCACCAACGAGATCGCCCAACTCGATGTCGCCGACGTTATCCAGCGGCCAAGCGGGCTGTGGTGCCTGAACCTGACCGAGGAGGGCGACAAGAGCCTGAAGACCGAAGCCTCGATCCGCACCATCCCGATTCACCGGAAGATGATCGACCTGGGCTTCCTGGCCTTCGTTGAGGAGCGCCGCGCCGCCGGCCAGCGCAAGCTGTTCAACGTGGCCGGCGCACGGGCCTGGGATTCGATCCGCGAGGACATGTATGCCATGTTCGCCGCCACGGGGGTCTACAAGCAGGGCGAGGTGGTGCCCTACTCGCTGCGTCATACGTGGACCGCCTGGATGACCGATGCCGGAGTCGAGCCGGAAAAGCAGGAAGCCATCGGCGGGTGGAGCCTGTCCGGCGGCGCCCGCAAGCGCTACGGCCGCAAGCAGGGAACCAAGGTGGTCCGCTACGAGCCGGAGGCGCTGGTGGACGACCTCAACCGGTTAGACTACGGCACGCTGTTCGTGGAAGCCGCGCCGGAGGGGTGGGATATGGCCCGATTCGAGAGGGTGCAGGGGACGCGGGGATGATTCAACTGCTGAGCGCGGTGGCGCACATTTGCCGATGGCAATATCATCGCCGGGCAAGTGGCCAGGAGGAAGAATGGCGCCCGGTCGTAGGGACATCGACTTCAGCAATATCCGGGCGGTCCATGGGGATCGGAAGCACGGCTTTGAGGAGCTGGTGTGCCAGTTGGGGCGGCTCGATCCGCCTGCGCCGGATGCCCGCTATTTCAGGGGCGACGGCGCAGGGGGCGACGGAGGCGTCGAGGCATATTGGACGCTGGCCGACGGGCGCAAGGTTGCCTACCAAGCCAAGTACCATTTGAGATCGGGAGACATCGACTGGGACAAGGTCGATGGCTCGGTGCGAACGGCCATGGGCGTCCACCCTACGATCTACCGATATGTTATCGCGTTTCCCTGCAATTTGACGCCACGAACAGCGCGAAGTGGTGCGCGAGGACGACCGCAGAAATCGGGTGAGGAACACTGGGACGAATGCGTGGCTGAGTGGAAGGCCGCCTTCCCGGAGGTCGAATTCATGCGCTGGGACGAAAGCGAACTGCTCCGGCGGCTGATTCTCCCCGAGCCGGCCTATGTCGGGATCCGCGCTTGGTTTTTCCACCTGCCCCACTGGACGGAGGAGTGGTTCCGGCAACGGTTCGAACGCGCCGCCGTGGATCTGGGCGAGCGCTACCACGCCGACGAGCATGTGCATGTCGCGGCAACGGATGCGTTCGAGGGGCTGGTGCGGAGTCCCGTGTTGCAGTCGAGACTCGCTGCCGCGCTTAGAAAGGCGCGCGGTATCTCTCAGGGTGACTTGGTCGTTATGGAGGTGTGCCCGCCGCCAGAACCGGGGCCGACGCTCCAAGAGATCACGGCACGGCCGGCCTTTCTGGCAGCCGTGGACGCCGTCATCGGGTTGTCCGCATTGGAAACGGATTTCCCCAAAACAATCGGTGAAGTGCTTCCCCTCGTGGGCTGGCAGGCTTTAGCGGAGCAAACGGCCCAGTTGATCGCCGCTTTCGTCGCCGAGCACGGCCGGTCGCGATCGGACACCGTGATGCAGATCGATGAGACTCTTCGGGATGCCGTCGCCCCTGTCGCCGCGTTGCTGCGCAGCCCTCTGTTTCAGGCGGAGCACCGCCGAGCCGTCCTTCTGGTCGGGGAATTCGGCATCGGTAAATCGCATCTCCTTGCCGAGGTGGCGGATCGTGCGACGCGCGCGGGGCATCCCGTCATCTTGGTACCGGGGCAGTGGCTTGACGGCGCGGCAGAACCTTGGGGTCAGATCCGCTCTCGCTTGGACGTGGACCGGTTTAGCACTGATGAGGTACTGGGCGCCTTGGACGCATGGGCCGAAGCCGCCGGCACCCGGGCACTAATACTGGTCGACGCCCTCAACGAAAGCCGTAATGCCGATCGCTGGCGGGATCACCTTGGCAGTTTTATCCGCGATATCCTGGCCTTTCCCCGCCTGGCCGTTGCTGTCAGTTGCCGTAGCGATTATCTCGACTGGGTAGTACCGGATCCTCTGCCCAGCACCTTCATCCGTGTCGAATGCCGCGGATTCGTTACCGAGGAGGAGCAGGAACAAGCGGCAGAAATGTTCCTCGACCGCAAGGGTATTGCCCGGCCGGCGATGCCGTGGCTGGCGCCGGACTTCACCAATCCGCTGTTCCTGAGGGTCACTGCTGCGGGCCTAGCGGCGGCGGGGCAACGGACATTTCCGCAGTTCATCGGCCTGGCAGAATTCTTCGCCTTCTTCGTCCGCAGCCTGTCGGTCCGCCACCCATTCGACCGATGGTCCGACAGCACGCTGCTGCCGCTCTGCCTGCGTGCCATCGCCCGCGAGATGCTGCGGGTCGGCCGACCATGGCTGAGCCAGGCCCAGGCGGCGGGAGCGATTCGCGGGGTTCTAGCCGAGTACGATGGCGACGATTCTCCCGCTCGCGCCGGCGCGTTGTTGCGGGATCTCCAGCGCGGCGCCCTGTTGCCATTGCCCGATCCCGAGGCACCGCGGCCGGCCAGCAACCTGACCCCAATGCCGGACGGTGTCATCTTCGTCTTCCAGCGGCTGGGCGAGTTGCTGATGGCCGAGGAGGTGGTCGATGCCCTTAGCGCGGCTTCGTTCAAGGAAAGCGGCGATCTCGCCTTCGTTGGCCGCGACCCAGATGCCTGGGCCGGCCTGCTCGGGGCGCTGGCCATCTTGCTGCCGCAACGGCGGGGCGTGGAGTTGCTGGACGTGGCCAACCTGCGCCTCAACTCGGCCACGGCTCACCGGAAATTTCGGGACAGCCTGTTGTGGCGCACCGCGAATGCCTTCCTGCCCGCCACCGAGCGCTGGTTCGACCATCTGTACGAGGACTACCAGATCGAAGTCCTCATACGCCTTTCTTCCGTTCCCAATCATCCCTGGAACGCCGACCGGCTGGATCGTCGCCTGCGCGGCCTTGCCATGCCCGAACGCGATTTGGTGTGGTCGATCCCGCTGGCTCTGGCCGATTACAATGCCGAAGAGGCCATCGACCAAATTATCGCCTGGTCCCTTGGCACCCACTGTCATCTTGCCACCGACGAAACCCTGCGCCTGACCGCGACGGTGCTGGCCTGGATGCTGACCACCTCCGACCGGAATATCCGCGATCGGGCCACCAAGGCGCTGGCCCACATCTTCCTACTGCGTCCGACGGTGATGACGGTAATCCTCGACCGGTTCCATCGAGTCGACGATCCCTATCTGGCCGAGCGGCTATGGGCGGCGGCCTACGGCGCGGCGATGAACGCGGCCGGGGATTGGGCGCTGGCGGCGCTGGCGCAACAGACCTGGACCTTGTGCTTCGCCACGGGCCAGCCACCGGTCAGCCTGCGCACCCGTGACCATGCCCAGGGCATTATCGAACTGGTTGACGCCCGGGGAGTCCTCCCCCCAGGCATTCTGCTCGACCGCTGCCGCCCGCCGTTTGTGACCGACTGGCCGCTGGAGGAGGTGGGTGACGAGGTCATCGAGGCCGCACGAGTCAGCGGCGCCGGCGAGGTGGTTGGTTCTGTCACAGGATTGGGTGATTTCTCCCGCTATGTGCTCGAAAGCTGCCTGAACCGGTGGTCCTCCGTTCCGCTCGGCGAGCCGACACCGACCACCGGCGACCAGCGCTACGAGGGATTTGTCGCCGAAATCGTCGATGCCGGCTCCATTGAGGTCAAGACCGCATGGGAAGGCTATCAGAAAGCGCTGAGCACACGCTGGCAGCGACTCGTCCCGACATTCGTCGAAGTGGGCGACGAGGCGTCGCCGGGTGAAGCGGATGAACCCGACCCGGTGGACGTTACCCTTGCCGCCTTTCTCGCCCTCTTGCCGCCGGACGTTGCCGCGGAAGCAGCCGAGCGTATCGATGGCCGGGGACATGGGATCCCAAAATACGACGCTAAACGGGCAGAGCGCTGGCTGATCAAGCGGGTGCTCGATCTCGGCTGGACGGCCGATCGCTTCGCCGCCTTCGAGGCTGCACTCAGGATCTACGACCGTGAACGCCCGAAAACCGAGCGCATCGGCAAGAAGTACCAGTGGATCGCTCTCGACGAGTTGCTCGCCCGCCTTTCCGACAATGTTCACCACATCGGCCGGTGGCCAGAGCGGGTTGTTTCTTACCGCACCAGCGCCGACCAGCCCTTTTTTCGCGACTGTGACCCATCGGTCCTGACGGTTCCTAGTCACCCGGATGGACCGGCGTGGTGGCGGCCGGCCGAAGCCATGCTGGCACCATGCGCCCCCGAGGCGATGACGGCTTGGGTCGGGTCGGAGGAAGATGTGCCGCTCACTCCCGCCCTGTTCGATCTCCAGGATCCCGGGCGGCGGCAATGGCTGCTGTTATACGGCATGACCAAACGGGCCGACGGAGCCTCCACCAGGCACCGCGAAAGCTGGTCGCGGGTGACGACAGTGCTGGTGCGCAAGGCCGATCGCGAAGGCGTGATCGCAGCCCTTGCGGATAAGCACATTTCTGATCCCTCCGGGCATCAGCCGGCTGACTTCACCGACGACGGCTATCTCGGCGAATTTCTCTGGCGCAGCTCTTGGCCGGTTGAAGCCATGGGTACGGAAACGGACAGAGGCGGATTGTGCGATGGCCTGCCGGTGGTCTGGCCGGTGATCGGCTATCACTGGGAGGGCCACATCGATCTTTCGGTGGGCTCCGTGGCACTCAAGTTGCCCTCCGGTTGGCTGTGCGGGCAGATGGGGTTGTCGGCCAAGCCGGGCTGCCCCGGCGCCTTCGTGGATGTGGACGGCAAGACAGTTTTCATGGATCCGGCCGCCTTCACCGATCATTCCGCCGTAGCGGTTATTGACCGACAGCGGTTCCTCGCTTTCCTGGATAGCAGTGGGTGGGATTGCCTGTGGCTTGTGGGCGGGGAGAAGAATTTGTGGCCAGGCGGGCTGGGTCACGGAATTCCGGATCGATGGGCCTGCCGCTACCACTCCGCCGTCTACTGGTGGGAGAACGGCGCCTGGCAGAGCCGAAGCTGGTCCGATTTCAATTGCGGCGGGATTTGAGGAGTGGCGCCCCGCTATGGCGGTTAGGTGCCGGCTCTCCGACGGCATGGGCGGTGGAGGAGAAGCTCAGGCATTATTTCTAAGGTTCGCTCAGCCGCCGTCGTCCGTCGGCAGCGCGTACCGCACCAAGCGGATCTCGCCGTCTTCGGCGCTCTCCAGGAAGATCTCCAGCACCTGGTTGATTAGGTCAGGCGCGGTCTCGATTTCGTCCAGCGCCACCTCGAACAGCTCCAGCTGCATGGCGAGGTCCATTCCGACCGGTCCATTGAGGCAGACGAGGCCGGCATGGAGATCAACGGCGGCGTATTCCCCCGATTGGCCAGGCGTGTCGGGAGGGCCGCGGAAATCCCAGGAGTTCTTGGTGACGAAGGTCCAGTCCCCGGCAACGATGACGGGCATCAGGTTCCAGTCCTGGGTACCGCCCAGGCCGATCCACCGGACGTGCGAGGCTTCCGCGTGGCCGCGCTCCCGCGCCCGCTTGGCAAGCTCCTCGCTCAGGCACTCGTCGACCAGGAGCTTCATTTCCGGCGCGCGATCCGTCGCTCGGAGATGACCGCGGCCCCGGCGGGCAGGGCGATGAAGCGGCGCGGCCGGCCCCGGACCGGCGTCGCCTCGGCATACAAGGCCGCGAGGTCGAGGGTGGCGTCATCCAGGCTGGGATAGGCGGCCAGGATGCGCTCCCGGGGCAGGCCCGCCACCACGGAAGCCACCACGTCGTAGACGGGGATGCGGGTGCCGCGGATCACTGGTGTGCCGCCGAGGATGGCGGGATCCTCCACCACCATCTCGCGGGCTGCCGCCAGGCGGGCGGAACGGTCGTCGGCTTCGGCGACGAAGTCGGTGAAGTCCACCGTGAGGAAGCCGTCCCTGACCGTCCAGTCGGTGTTCCGCCAGCCGGCCGGCAGCCGGTCGGCCAGGCGGTCGCTGACCCGGCCGATGAGACGCAGGCGCTCTTCGGCGGTGAGCGCGGAGGCGGCACGGAAATAGAAGCCCATGAGCGGACAGGCGGTCAGCCGCACCCGGCGACCGTCACCCAGGGAGTAAAACCGGTCGGGGATAATCTTTTCGTCGATGGCCCGGTTGACGTCGCGCACGCTGACGCTGGCGACGACGGCCGCCTCGGCGGGAGTCAGCAACTCGGCGTTCATGGCGCGCTCCAGAAATATTCCGACACATCGGAAATATAAATTGCCCGACGCCGCTCGGCAAGCTGCTTGGCCGGGATTCACCGGAATCCACCCCGCGCCTCAACTTTGCCTGGCGCCCAGACCCTGACGAAACACCCAGATCGCCAGTGCCAGGACGGTGAATCCCGCACCCGCCATGAACGTCGCCCAGGCTCGAACGCAGTCCCGCCGTATCCGGTTCCCCGCAGCTCGGGGGGCGTGTAATCGGCGACAGGTCGGCTTTTTCAGCCCCGTTTGGGATAGCACGAGATGTGCGATATGTCGCTAAGCTCCTGTAACTAAACACTTTTTTCTTGACTTGCGCCGGCGCATGTGAAATGCTGGGGAAAGTTGTCGGAGGCACCCATGCCGCCGATTCTCCGTCAAGGCGCCTGTCGCGCCGCAACCCATTATCCCCAACGCAACCGCATGCTGACCGGAGGCTCATACCAACTATCCGTTCCGTGGCGCACGGCGCCGCGGGATCCGAGGACTCCGTGGCCGAGGTCCCTCGGATCTACCAATCGTCTCATTGACTTGGGCCGCCGTGGCCACGGCACCAAGTACCCGATGTTCCTCGGCTGGGAATATTCGGGATCACCGCACAAGATTTGGCCTGGGTTGCCGAAGCCGAGGCACCCGGGCACTGACGCGAATACCTATCCGAATCCAGTGCCAAGGTTGGCTGTGTGCATGGCAGGTGTGCAATGCAGACAGCTTTCTCTCACCAAAGCGCTTTCCCCGACATCCCTTATGAGGCGTTTCCGGCGAAGTCTCTCGCCGGAGACCTGAGGCTCTACGTCGAGCACGGCGTGCGACCGAGCAGCGCCTTGATGGCTCTGCTTTGCAACGACGTGCGCGCGGCGTATGCCGCCGGCGACGCGGAGTTCCGCGCGCAGATCGGTGAGATGGTCGCTTGGTGCTACGAGCATCTGCCGGCCGGCTGCCACGGCAGCCGGGCCATCGTCGACCGCTGGCTGGAGCTGCACGCCCGGCCCGAGCCCCCCATTCCCAGCTTCATCGATCCGCCCCTGTCTCGTCCGCCCTGGCCGGCGGTGGCGTGACTTTGCGCACACCCACAGGCTCCCGAGGAGAATGTCATGAACACTTACCGCAGCATCACCAACA
>JBLNBU010000165.1:0-18499 GCA_050260215.1 Actinomycetota bacterium | reverse complement strand
TCGCCGTGCTGGGCAGGACCTTCAACGAGATGGCCTCGCGCATCGATGCCTGGCACCGCGAGATGCAGGAGCAACTCGACGCCCGCACCCGCGACTTGCGCCACGAACAGGACCGGTCGCGCGCCCTGGTCGAGGCCCTGGTCGAAGGCGTGCTGCTGTTCGGCCCCGACGGCCGCATCCGGGGCTCCAACGCCGCCGCCCAGCGCCTCTTCGGCCTGTCCGGCGAGGAGTTGGCCGGCCGCACCGACGCCGAACTGGGCTGGCAACCCCTGCCCGACACCGATGCCGGGCCCGCCGCCATCACCGGGCGGCCGGTGGCCGCCGCCCTGGCCGGCGGCCTGCCGGTGCGCAATGTGGTCATGGGCGTGGATTCGCCCGCCGGCCGGCGCATGTGGATCCTGGTCAACGCCCAGCCGCTGGTGGCCGAGGAGGAGATCGTGGCGGCGGTGGCCTCGCTGGTCGACATCACCGACCAGCGCGAGGCCATGAACGCCCAGGAGCGCCTGTCGGGCGAACTGGGCCGCTCCAACGCCGATCTCGAGCAGTTCTCCTACGCGGTCTCCCACGACCTCCAGGAGCCGCTCCGCATGGTCTCGAGCTTCGTGGCCCTGCTCGAGCGCCGCTACGACAAGCTGCTCGACGACGAGGGCCGCGAGATCATTGCCTTTGCCGTCGACGGCGCCCGGCGCATGCAGCAGATGATCACCGACCTGCTGGAGTATTCCCGCGTCCACCGGCGCGGCGACGTCTTCGCCGAGGTCGACCT
This sequence comes from Actinomycetota bacterium, assembly GCA_050260215.1. Lineage (GTDB taxonomy): Bacteria > Pseudomonadota > Alphaproteobacteria > Rhodospirillales > Magnetospirillaceae > JBLNBU01. Next base: position 17,733 of record JBLNBU010000165.1, on the reverse strand, counting down.
GGGCGAGGTGGTCGAGGCCGCCCTGCTGAACCTGTCGGCGGCCATTGCCGACAGCGGCGGCACCGTGTCGGTGGCGTCTCCCCTGCCCCGCATCCTGGGCGACCGCGGCCAGCTGGTGCGGCTGTTCCAGAACCTGGTCGGCAATGCGCTGAAGTTCCGTGCCCCCGATGCCAGCCCCACCATCGCCGTCGCCGCCGAACGGCGGGCGGAGGGATGGTGGCTGACGGTCAGGGACGATGGCATCGGCATCCCGCCGTCCGAGATCCCGCGCCTGTTCGGCGTGTTCCAGCGCCTGCACCCGCGCGACCGCTATCCCGGCAGCGGCGTCGGCCTGGCTCTGTGCCGACGCATCGTCGAGCGCCACGGCGGGCGCATCGAGATCGCCTCGGACGGCCCCGGCACGGGGACTACCGTCGCCTTCCTGCTCCCCGACGCCCCGGCCCAGGCCGGCTAGAAATATCAGTCCAGCCGGTACTTGCGCTGGAACAGCTCCAGCGTTGCCAGCATCCACAGCGTCTTCTCGTGGTTCGAGCGCGCCGCGACGTGCTCGCCGATCAGCCGGGTCAGCGGCTGGGTGCGGTACCAGTCCCGGGTGAGCGAGTCCGGCCCCAGCAGCAGGTCGTGCAGCCAGGGCTTGAGCCGGCCGCGGAGCCACAGGTCGACGGGGACGCGGAAGCCTACCTTGGGCCGGGTCAGCACGGTTTCGGGCAGCACCCCCCGCATCGCCCGCCGCAGCAGCCATTTCCGGGTGGTGCCGCGAATGCGCATGGTGTCGGGCAGCCGCGACAGGAAATTGGCCAGCTCGTGGTCCATGAACGGCATGCGCGCCTCGATGGAAGCGGCCATGGTCATGCGGTCGCCGCGTTCGAGCAGGTTGTCGGGCAGCCACGAGGCCTGGTCGAAGGCCAGCACCCGGCGCAGCGCGGTGTTGCGCCTGGCCACCCGGAACGGTGCCGGATCGGTGGCCCGCGCCGACGGCCCCGGCACGTAAAGGCGCGCCACCTCGTCGGGCGACAGCGCCCCGAACCAGCGCGGCAGCCGGTCGACCGGATCGCGCAGGCCCAGGCTGGCGACCAGCGTCTTGATGCGCCGGAAGCGATAGGGCAGCAGCCCGACCAGCGGCTCGACCAGGCGGGCATGCACGGCGGGCGGCACCACCGACTGCCAGGCTTCGGCCCAGGGCTCGACGGCGTGCTTGGGATAGCCGCCCAGCAGCTCGTCCGAGCCTTCGCCGGTGAGCACCATCTTGACGCTGCGCCCGGCCTCGCAGGACAGCCGCCAGATGGGCAGGTCGGCCGGCTCGGCGACGGGGGCATCGCGGAACCCGGTCAGCGCCGGCAACTGCTCGATCAGGTCTTCGGCCCTGACCACCAGTTCGTGGTGGTCGGTGCCGAAGCGCTCGGCCACCAGCCGGGCATAGGCCAGCTCGCTGTATTCGGCCTCGGCCCAGCCCACCGAGAAGGTCGACACCCGCGAGGCATGGCGGCTCATCAGCGCCACCACCGCCGACGAATCCAGCCCTCCCGACAGGAAGGCGCCGAAGGGCACGTCGGCCACCATGCGCAAGGCGACGCATTCGTCGAGCAGACGGGTGAAGTCGCCCACCACGTCGCCCGGCCGGCCGCGGCGCGGCGGCTCGGCGGCGTCGGGCGGGCTCCACCACGACGCCAGCCAGAACCGGCCCTGCTCCCACACCGCCATGCAGCCGGGCGGCAGCTTGGCGATACCGGCAAACAGGGTGTGGGGGCCGGGCACATAGCGCCAGGCCAGCATCTCGGCCACAGAATCGCGGTCCAGGCGCGCCGGCACCAAGGGGTGGGCCAAAAGCGCCTTGATCTCCGAGCCGAAGACCAGCCGCTCGCCGTCGCCCCACAGGAACAAGGGCTTCTTGCCGAAGCGGTCGCGGGCCAGCAGCAGGCGTTCGCGGTTGGCGTCCCACAGGGCGAAGGCGAACATGCCGCGCAGGCGGGCCAGGCAGCCGTCGCCCCAGGCCAGGTAGGCCGCCAGCAGCACCTCGGTGTCCGAGCGGGTGCGGAAGCGGTGGCCGAGCCCTTCCAGCTCGGCCTGCAGCTCGCGGAAATTGTAGATCTCGCCGTTGAACACCAGGGCGGTGCGCCCGTCCTCGGCCAGCATGGGCTGGACGCCGCCGGCCGGGTCGATGATGGCCAGGCGGCGGTGCCCCAGGGCCAGGTGCACCGACCCGTCGCGGCTGCGGGCGGCAAAGGCGCCGTCGCCGTCGGGACCGCGGTGGGCGATGGCGGCGGTCATCGCCGCCAGCACCCCCGGCTCCGCCTCGCGTCTGCCGATCCAGCCGGCGATGCCGCACATGTCAGTTCAGCCCATAGCCGAAGCCGAACGGAATCGGGATGTTGTTCTTGATGTACTGCTCGATCCAGGTGTTGACCTGGGCGATGCGGCTTTTCGGCACGAAGACGACGTCATAGGGCTGCAGCGCGATGTCCTGGCTGGTGTCGGCCCCGTCGATGGCGGCGTCCAGGTTCAGCGGAATGACCTGGGGCTGGCTGGTGCCGTTGCGGCGGATCACCAGCACCTCACCCTTGCGGGCGCCGGGCTTGAAGCCGCCGGCCGAGGCGATGGCCTGCATGGCGGTCATCTGGCCGGCGATCTTGACCATCTGCGGCTGGCCGACCTCGCCGTCGACGAACACCCGCTGGCCGGCGAAGCCCTTGACGATCACCGTGATCGCCGCCTGGCGCAGCTCGCGCGAGTAGGCCTCCTTCAGGGTCGATTCCAGCTGGGTCGGGGTGCGCCCGGCGGCCCGGACCTCGCCCACCAGCGGCAGCGAGATGTTGCCGTCGGGCCGCACCGTGACCTCTTCGTTGAGCTCGGGGTTGTAGAAGAAGCGCACGTCAAGGTCGTCGCCCGGCTCGACCACATAGGCGGCCGGCTGGGCCGCGGCTGCGGGCAGCGGCGCGGTGTGGGTGGCGATGCGGCTGGAACAGGCCGAAAGGGCCAGCATCCCCACCAGCATCAGGACGAGCGCGAGGGTCCGCGCGACGACACGGTCGATCGGCATTGGCTTCCTCCACGATCAATCAAACCCCCTCTCCCAGCGGGAGAGGGTCGGGGTGAGGGAGAGCTGGCGGGAGCGAAGAGCGGGCGGACCCGCGAACGCTTCGCCCCCCTCACCCTCCCCCCGCCTTGGGCGGCGGGCCCCTCCCTCTCCCTCGAGAGGGAGAGGGGCGGCTCACCTACCTCCGGCGCCGGTACCAGTTCCAGGCGGTCTCGACGATGGCGTCCAGGGTGTCGTAGGCCGGCTCGACGCCCAGCAGGTCGCGGGCGCGGGCCGGATCGGCGACCAGGACCGGCGGGTCGCCGGCACGCCGGCCCGAGGGGCGCAGGGGCACCACCCGGCCGGTGACCCGCTCGACGCTGGCGACCACCTCGCGGATCGAGAAGCCGCAACCGGTGCCCAGGTTCAGGCAGCCCCCGTCCCCGCCGGCCATCAGCCGGTCGAGCGCGGCCACGTGCATGGCGGCCAGGTCCGAGACGTGGACGTAGTCGCGCACCGCGGTGCCGTCGGGGGTGGGATAGTCGGTGCCGAAAAGGTCCAGATAGGGGATCTCGCCGGCGGCCGCCATCAGGGCGCGCGGGATCAGGTGGGTCTCGGGGCGGTGGTCCTCGCCGATCTCGCCGTCGGGGTCGGCGCCGGCGGCGTTGAAATAGCGCAGCGCCATCCATTTCAGCCCATAGGCGCGACCCTGGTCGGCCAGCATCTGTTCGACCATCAGCTTGCTGCGGCCATAGGGGCTGGTGGGCAGCAGGGCCGCGTCCTCAGGGACCGGAACCTTGTCGGGGGCGCCGTAGACCGCGGCCGAGGACGAGAACACCACCGTCCCCACCCCGCCGTGGCGAAGGGCGTCCAGCAGCGACAGGGTGGCGCCGACGTTGACCCGGTAATAGGCGGCCGGCTCGCGCACCGATTCGCCCACGGCGATCAGGCCGGCGAAGTGCATGGCCGCGGCCGGGCGATGGCGGCGCAGCACCAATGCCAGGCGCTCGGCATCGCCGATGTCGCCCTGCTCGAACGGACCCCAGCGCACCGCCTCGCGGTGGCCGTGGGACAGGTCGTCGTAGGTGACGGGAACATGCCCGCGCGCCGCCAGCGCCTTGCAGGCGTGGCTGCCGATGTATCCTGCTCCGCCGGTGACCAGGACGACGGTCATGGGTACTCACCTCCCCATCGGTTCAGGGCAGGCACGGTACACACCTCCGCACCCGGTGGGAAGGCGGTCATATGGCTCGCGGCGCCGCCATCCGGGGTGGACGGCGGCGCGATCGGGATTGCTACATGGAACGCACGCCGGCCAGGAACCGGTCCAACCCGGTGGTCAGCTGCTCCGAGTCGCGGGCCAGGCCCGAGGCGGCCCCCAGCAGGTCGCGCACCGCCGCCCCCGATTCACGGGTGGCCGAGGCGACCGCGTCGATGTGGTCGCCGACGCGCCGCGCACCGGCGGCGGCCTCGCCGACGTTGCGGGCGATCTCGCGGGTGGCGGCGCCTTGCTGCTCGACCGCGGCGGCGATGGAGGCGGCGATGTCGTCCATGCGGCCGATGGTCTGCCCGATCTCCTCGATGGCGCGCACCGCATCGCTGGTCGTGGCCTGGATGGCGGCGATCTGGGCGCCGATCTCGCCGGTGGCCTTGGCGGTCTGGCTGGCCAGCCCCTTGACCTCGCCGGCGACCACGGCGAACCCCTTGCCGGCCTCGCCGGCCCTGGCCGCCTCGATGGTGGCGTTGAGCGCCAGCAGGTTGGTCTGGCCGGCGATGTCGCTGATCAACTGCACCACCTCGCCGATGCGCTGGGCGGCGTCGGACAGGCCGCGCACGACGCTGTCGGTACGCCGGGCAGCCGTTACCGCAGCCTTGGCGATGGTGGCGCTTTCACCCACCTGGCGGCTGATCTCACCGATGGAGGCGCTGAGCTCCTCGGCAGCGGCGGCGACGGTCTCGACGTTGGCGGTGGCCTGGTGCACGGCGGCCGCCGCCGCCTGGCCCTCGGCCCCGGTACGGTCGGCGGCACCCGACACCGCGTCGGCGGTGGAGCGGATCTGGGTGGCGGTGGCGTTGACCGCCTGCACCGCGCCCTTGACGCCGCCTTCCAGGTCCTCGGCCAGGCGGGCGAGCGTCGCCTTGCGGTCGATCTCGGCCTGGCGGCGGGCGGCCTCCTGCTCCTCGCGCATGCGGCTCACTTCAATGGCGTGTCCGCGGAACACCTCGACCGCGGCGATGATGTCGCCGATCTCGTCCGTACGCCCGCCGCCGTCGACGACCACCGAGGTATCGCCGTCGGCCAGGCAGCGCACCCCGTGGGTGACCGTGGCCATGGCCGCCACCATGCGCCGGCCGATCCACCACGACAGCAGCAGCACGACAACCGCCACCGCGGTGGCGGTGCCGCCCAGCTGCACCACCTGGGCGCGGAAGGCGGCGTCGACGTCGTCGACATAGAGCCCGGATCCGATCACCCAGCCCCAGTCGTCGATGGCCTTGACGTAGGAAACCTTGGGCACCGGCTTGTCGAAGCCCGGCTTCGGCCACAGATAGTCGACGAAGCCGCCCTTGTCGCGGGCGGCGGTCTCGACGAAGGCCGAGAAGATCTTCTTGCCGGCGGGATCCTTCAGCTCGGTCAGGTCCTTGCCGTCCAACTCGGGCTTGATCGGGTGCATGATCACCCGGGCTGTCATGTCGTTCAGCCACAGGTATTCGTTGCCGCCGTAGCGCAGCGCCTTGACCGCGGCGATGGCGGCGGCCTTGGCCTGGTCCTCGGGCATGCGGCCGGACTTGGCCTCGGCGATGTAGTGGGACACCAGGGCGTGGCCGACCTCGACCACCTGGCGGGTTTCGGTCCGCCGCCCGTCCAGCCGCGAGGCGTGCAGATTGGCCAGGCCGATGGCGATGATCATCACCATGCCAGCCAGCGAGGCCGCGACAATCAGCAGGATCTTGCCGCGGAAGCGCAAATTATCAAGTGACATCATTCATAACCCGAATAGTGACCCCCGCCGGGACCGAAGGCGCGGAAATACGCCCACCGGCTGCGCCCCGTCAATAATTCGAGATACATATTATTTGCACAACGATCCTTTTTGCAGGGCACGGCTGCAGATAATTCCATGCAAGCCCGCCGCTGCCTGACTATTACTCCATTATCCTTTGCTCATATGCGCATATACGTATATCGACAAAGACACCAAAACGCACATGGCCGGGACGAGCCCGGCCATGTCGACGGTATTGAACCCTGTTGCTTCAGCGCGGCAGGTCGGAAGACCCCATCAGGAAGGCGTCGACCGAGCGGGCGGCTTGACGGCCTTCGCGGATGGCCCACACAACCAGGCTCTGGCCGCGGCGCATGTCGCCGCAGGCGAAGACCTTGGGGTTGCTGGTACGATAGCCCTCGGTGTCGGCCTTGACGTTGCCGCGGGGGTCGCGCTCGAGGCCCAGCTGCTCCAGCATGCCCTCGTGCACCGGATGGACGAAGCCCATGGCCAGCAGCACCAGGTCGGCCTCGAGGGTGAACTCGGTGCCGGCGATGGGCTGGAACTTGCCGTCGACCTCGACGCAATCCAGGCTCTTGACCTTGCCGCCCTCGCCCTTGAAGGCGACGGTGGACACCGCCCAGCGGCGCTGGCAGCCCTCGTCGTGCGAGGTCGAGGTGCGCAGCTTGTTGGGCCACAGCGGCCAGGTGACTGCCTTGTCTTCCTTTTCGGGCGGCTTGGGCATGATCTCGATCTGGGTGACCGAGGCCGCGCCCTGGCGGTTCGAGGTGCCGACGCAGTCGGCACCGGTGTCGCCGCCGCCGATCACCACCACCTTCTTGCCCTTGGCCAGGATGTCGGCAGCACCCACCGCCTCGCCGGAGACCCGGCGGTTCTGCTGGGTCAGGAAGTCCATGGCGAAGTGGACGCCGTCCAGCTCGCGCCCCGGGACGCCCAAGTCACGCGGCTTTTCCGAGCCGCCGGCCAGCACCACCGCGTCGAAGCCGTCCAGCAGCTCCTTGGCCGGAATGGTGACGCCCACATGGGCATTGGTGCGGACCTCGACGCCCTCGGCGACCATCTGGGCGACGCGGCGCTCGATGACCGCCTTCTCCAGCTTGAAGTCGGGGATGCCATAGCGCAGCAGGCCGCCGACATGGGCGTTCTTCTCGAACAGCACCACGTGGTGGCCGGCGCGGGCCAGCTGCTGGGCCGCGGCCATGCCGGCCGGGCCGCCGCCGACCACCGCCACCTTCTTGCCGGTGCGCGGCTTCGACGTGTCCGGCTTGACCCAACCCTCGGCGAAGGCGCGCTCGACGATGGCGTGCTCGATGGTCTTGATGGAGACCGGCGCGTCGGTGATGTTGAGCGTGCACGCCGCCTCGCAAGGGGCGGGACAGACGCGGCCGGTGAACTCGGGGAAGTTGTTGGTGGAGTGCAGGGTCTCCACCGCTTCCTTCCAGCGGTTGCGATAGACCAAGTCGTTCCAGTCCGGGATCATGTTATTGACCGGACAGCCCTGGTGGCAGAACGGCACGCCGCAATCCATGCAGCGGGCGCCCTGGTTCCTCAGCTCGTCCTCGGACAGCGGCTTGGTGAACTCGTTGTAGTGGCGGACGCGCTCGGCGGGGGCCTCGTAGCCCGGGGTGACGCGCGCGAACTCCTTGAAACCGGTGGCCTTGCCCATCTCTAGCGCCCTCCCCCGGCCGCGACCTTGGGTTCCTGGGCCTTCTGCATTTCGAGCAGGGCGCGCCGGTAGTCGACCGGCATCACCTTGACGAACTTGGGCATGTAGTACTCCCAGTTCAGCAGGATGTCGTGCGCACGCCGGCTGCCCGTATAGGCGCGGTGGTTGCGCAGCAGGGCCTGGATGCGGGCGGCGTCGTCGCGCGTCATGTCGTGCATGACGTCGACCAGGCCGTGGGCTTCCAGGTCGTTGCACTGGCCCTCGTGCTGGCAGTTGGCGGCTTCCTCGGCCAGCACCGGCTCCAGCTCGACCATGGACAGGTTGCAGCGCTTGGCGAAGTCGCCGGCCTCGTCCAGCACATAGGCGACGCCGCCCGACATGCCGGCGGCGAAGTTGCGGCCGGTGGCCCCGATGACCAGCACGCAGCCGCCGGTCATGTACTCGCAGCCGTGGTCGCCCACGCCCTCGACCACCGCGATGGCGCCCGAGTTGCGCACGGCGAAGCGTTCGCCGGCGACGCCGCGGAAGTAGCACTCACCCTCGATGGCGCCGTACAGCACGGTGTTGCCGACGATGATGTTCTCCTCGGCGACGATGCTGGACGACTTCGGGGGATAGATGGCGATACGCCCGCCCGAGATGCCCTTGCCGACGTAGTCGTTGGCCTCGCCTTCCAGCTCGAAGGACACGCCGCGGGCCAGGAAGGCGCCGAAGCTCTGGCCGGCGGTGCCGGTCATCTTGACCTTGAGCGTGTCGGCGGGCAGGCCGGCATGGCCCCACTTCTTGGCGATCTCGCCCGACAGCATGGCGCCGACGGTACGGTCGACGTTGCGCACCGGCTTGACCAGGCTGACCGGCTTCAGGTCGGTGATGGCGGCCTGGCCGTCCTTGATCAGCTCGCGGTCGAGCACGGTGTCGACGTCGTGCTCCTGGGCGTCGACGTGGCGGGTGGCGACACCCTTGCCGGCCTCGACCTTGTGGAACAGGCGCGAGAAGTCCAGCCCCTTGGCCTTCCAGTGGTCGACGGCCTTGCGGGTGTCCAGGAGTTCGGTGCGACCGACCAGCTCTTCCAGCTTGCGCACGCCCAGCTTGGCCATCCACTCACGCACTTCCTCGGCGACGAAGAAGAAGTAGTTGATGACGTGCTCGGGCGCGCCCTGGAAGCGCTTGCGCAGCTCGGGGTCCTGGGTGGCCACGCCCACCGGGCAGGTGTTGAGGTGGCACTTGCGCATCATGATGCAGCCGGCTGCGATCAGCGGCGCGGTGGCGAAACCGAACTCGTCGGCACCCAACAGCGCGCCGACGATGACGTCACGGCCCGTGCGCAGGCCGCCGTCCACCTGCACCGCGATGCGGCCGCGCAGGCGGTTCAGCACCAGGGTCTGGTGGGTCTCGGCCAGGCCGATCTCCCACGGGGAACCGGCATGCTTGATCGAGGTCAGCGGCGAAGCACCGGTGCCGCCGTCGAAGCCCGAGATGGTGACGTGGTCGGCCTTGGCCTTGGACACGCCGGCGGCGACGGTGCCGACGCCGATCTCCGAGACCAGCTTGACCGAGATGCGCGCCTTCGGGTTGACGTTCTTCAGGTCGAAGATCAGCTGGGCCAGATCCTCGATGGAATAGATGTCGTGGTGCGGCGGCGGGCTGATCAGGCCGACGCCCGGGGTCGAATGGCGCACCTTGGCGATGGTCTTGTCGACCTTGTGGCCGGGCAGCTGCCCGCCCTCGCCCGGCTTGGCGCCCTGGGCCATCTTGATCTGGATGTCGTCGGCGTTGACCAGATACTCGGTGGTGACGCCGAAACGGCCCGAGGCGACCTGCTTGATGGCCGAGCGCATGGAGTCGCCGTTGGCCAGGGGCAGGAACCGCTCGGGCTCCTCGCCGCCCTCGCCGGTGTTGGACTTGCCGCCGATGCGGTTCATGGCCAGGGCCAGGGTCGAGTGGGCCTCGTACGAGATCGACCCGAACGACATGGCGCCGGTGGCGAAGCGCTTGACGATGTCCTTGGCCGGCTCGACCTCGTCGATCGGGATGCCGTTGCCCGACACCTTGATCTCGAACAGGCCGCGCAGGTTCAGCAGGCGGCGGTTCTGCTCGTCGATCTGCCTGGAGAAGTCCTTGAACTTCTCGTACGAGCCCGAGCGCACCGCATGCTGCATGGTGCCGATGCTCTCGGCCGTCCAGGCGTGGTCCTCGCCGCGCAGGCGCAGCGCGTACTCGCCGCCCACGTCCAGCGCGTTGCGGTACACCGGCGCGTCGGAATAGGCGAGCTTGTGGCGGCGCACCGTCTCCTCGGCCACCTCGGTCAGGCCGACGCCCTCGATGCGGCTGGCGGTGCCGGCGAACCAGGTGCCCAGGAAGTCGGACGACAGGCCGACGGCGTCGAAGATCTGGGCGCCGCAGTACGACTGGTAGGTCGAGATGCCCATCTTCGCCATCACCTTGAGGATGGCCTTGTCGACTGCCTTGATGTAGCGCTTCTGCACCTCGTAGGCGTCGAGCTTCTCGGGCAGGGTCGGCCGCATGGCCTCGAGGGTCTCGAAGGCCAGGTACGGGTTGATCGCCTCGGCGCCGTAGCCGGCGAGCACGCACACATGGTGCACCTCGCGGGCCTCGCCGGTCTCGACCACTAGGCCGGCCTGGGTGCGCAGGCCCTCGCGGATCAGGTGATGGTGCACCGCCGAGGTCGCCAGCAGCGACGGGATGGCGACGCGCTCCGGGCCGATCTTGCGGTCGGACAGGATCAGGATGTTGTAGCCTTCGCCCACCTTGGCCTGGGCCGACGCGCACAGGGCGTCGAGCGCGGCCTTCATGCCGGCCGCGCCTTCCTTGGCCGGCCAGGTGATGTCCAGCGTCACCGAGCGGAAGCCCGACCCGGGCAGGTTCTCGATGCGGCGGATCTTCTCCAGGTCCTCGTTGGTCAGGATCGGCTGGCGCACTTCCAGGCGCTTGCGCGCCGCGCCGTCCTCGTTCAGGCCCAGCAGGTTGGGCCGCGGGCCGATCAGCGACACCAGGCTCATCACCGATTCCTCGCGGATCGAATCGATGGGCGGGTTGGTGACCTGGGCGAAGCACTGCTTGAAGTAGTTGAACAGCGACTTGGGCTTGTCCGACAGCACCGCGATGGGGGTGTCGGAGCCCATGGAGCCCACCGCCTCCTGGCCGGTGGTGGCCATGGGCTGCATCAGGAACTTCAGGTCTTCCTGGGTGTAGCCGAAGGCCTGCTGGCGATCCAGCAGGGTGTCGGCGTCGAAGCCCTTGGGCGCGACCTCCATCTCGAGGTCCTCGAGCACGATCTGCGAGCGCTCCAGCCACTTGGCATAGGGCTTGGCGCCGCACAGGCGGCTCTTGATCTCGGCGTCGTCGATGATGCGGCCCTGCTCGAGGTCGATCAGCAGCATCTTGCCCGGCTGCAGGCGCCACTTCTTCTCGATCTCTTCCTCCTTGAAGGGCAGCACGCCCATCTCGGAGGCCAGCATGACCTTGCCGTCCTTGGTCACCAGGTAGCGGGCCGGACGCAGGCCGTTGCGGTCCAGCGTGGCGCCGATGTGGCGGCCGTCGGTGAAGCACACCGCCGCCGGGCCGTCCCACGGCTCCATCAGTGCGGCGTGGTACTCGTAGAACGCCTTGCGCGTCTCGTCCATCAGCGGGTTGCCCGACCACGCCTCGGGGATCAGCATCATCATGGCGTGCGGCAGCGAGTAGCCGCCCATGACCAGCAGTTCCAGCGCGTTGTCGAAGCAGGCGGAATCCGACTGCCCCTCGGGGATCAGCGGCCACAGCTTGGCCAGGTCGTCATGGAGCACCATGGACGACATGGTCTGGCGGCGCGCGTTCATCCAGTTGAGGTTGCCGCGCAGGGTGTTGATCTCGCCGTTGTGGCAGATCATGCGGAACGGATGGGCCAGGCGCCAGCTGGGGAAGGTGTTGGTCGAGAAACGCTGGTGGACCATGGCCATGGCCGAGGTCAGGCGCTCGTCCGACAGGTCCTTGTAGTAGACGCCCACCTGGTCGGCCAGCAGCATGCCCTTGTACACCAGGGTGCGCGACGACAGCGACGGCAGGTAGAAGTCCTTCTCGGCCCCGGCGGGGGCCTGGTTGGCGGCCTGCTTGCGGATCACGAACAGCTTGCGCTCGAAGCTGTCCTGGTCGACGCAAGATGCGCCACCGCCGACGAAGACCATGCGCACGACGGGCTCGCACGCCTTGACCGACTCGCCCAAGCCCGAATTGTCGGTGGGCACGTCGCGCCAGCCCAGCATGACCTGGCCCTCGGCCTTGACCAGCGCCTCGAAGACGTCCTGGCAGCCCTTGGCCAGCTTGGGATCGCGCGGCAGGAAGACGCAGCCCGCGGCATACGAGCCGACGGCCGGCAGCTCGATACCGAGCGCACGGGCCTCGGCGCGCAGGAACGCGTCGGGCAGCTGGATCAGGATGCCGGCACCGTCGCCGGCGAGCGGATCGGCACCCACCGCGCCGCGATGGGTCAGATTGACGAGGATCTGCAACCCCTGCTGCACGATCTCGTGAGACTTGCGGTTCTTGATGTCGACGATGAAGCCGACGCCGCAAGCGTCGTGTTCGTATCGCGGGTCGTAGAGCCCCTGCGCTTCAGGCAATCCGCTCATCTTTCTACTCGGTTCCTCTTCACCGGGGGCCCATGTCTGTGCCAGACCCTCGTCGATTCACAACAGAATTTCAGCTGGATCGGCCGATCCGCTCCCCTTGCCCGAACGCGCACGTCACCCCGCCCGTTCGAGGCAAAGAGGACTTCATAAGCCATAACGTCGCCGCCGCCAAGTGCGGGGTGGACCTTGAACCGATAAACATCGTCCATGGCCTTCCGGGCGGCATGCCGGGGTTGCTATAGCCGATTGATCCGGCGCGGCCTACTCTCCCGACGGGTGGGCAACGGGTAGCGGGAACCCGGCGGGCGCCGTTGCGTTCACAGCCGCAACCGCGTATCCCGGAGCCTTGCCCATGTCGCTCGCCCAGCGCCTGATCGAGACCACCGTCGCCATCGCCGCCGCCCCCCTGTTCGCCCCCGAACGCGGCCGGCGCGACGCCGCCGACGCCGCGCACGCCTTCACCGCCGCCGCCGCCCGTTCCGGCGCCGCCGAGATCGCCCTGTCCGAGGTGGCGCTGGGCCGCTCGACCACCCCGGCGGTCACCGAGTTCGCTCGCCGCATGGTGGCCGAACACACCGCGCTGGACGAGGAACTGCGCAGCCTGGCCGCCATTCGCGGCATGGCGCCGCCGGCCGGTCCCTTCGACGACGTCGCCGCCGATGCAGAACTCCTGCGCGACCTGCCGGCGGAAGCCTTCGACGCGGCCTACCTTGCCCGCATGGTCGACGACCACGAGGCGGCGGTGGCCCTGTTCGCCCGCCAGGCCGCTGACTTCCAGGCCCCGGAACTGGCGGCGCTGGCGGCCAGGTCGCTGCCCATGCTGCGCGACCACCTGGCCCAGGCCAGGAGCCTGCGCGACACCCCGCCGCAGGGGAAGGCGGGCAAGGCACGACGAGCGCGCAAACATTAGGCTTGGCTGTTTCAGCCTCATAACTTTCGCTTCCGTCCCGCGGTGACTGCGGCTATGTTGCACGGCGGAACAATAGCCTGGTTTTTCCTCGGGTTTTTGCCTTAGGGACCCACGAGAACACGCGGCTCGACGAAGACGGCATGATGGACGACATTGAACTCTTCGACGATGCTCCGGCCCCTGCCCCGGCGTCGGCGCCCACTGCGGCGCCCGCTCCGGCCGGGGGCGACGACCTGTTCTTCGACGACGACGGCCCCGGCGACACCGGCGCGCCGGCCGCAGCCCCCACCATCAGCGTCAAGGACCGGGTCATCCGCGACCTCGAGCTGTTCCAGGTCGACGACGCCGCCTGCCACCTGATCCGCGAGGCGGCCGCCGCGGTGGTGCAGCAGACCGGCGCCCTGGTCGACGAGGCCCTGGCCTGGGTGCAGAAGTTCCCCCATTTCGCCGACAAGCTGGCCGACGACGCCCGCTCCACCCTGTCGGGCGTGCTGACCGAGCATTGGGGCAACCTGTACAAGGCCGACTTCACCGCCGACTACATCGCCACCGCCCAGCAGCTGGGCTTCATGCTGGCCTACCTGAACCTGGGCGCCTCGTGGTACCAGGCCATGGCGTCGACCGGCGCCGCCCGCGCGCTGACCATGATGGCGCAGAAGCGGCCCAAGAACCTGGACGCGGTGGCGGTGACCATGCAGCGCGCCGTCATGCTGGACATCGGCGTGGTCACCCACGACTACTTCGAGGCGGCCAACCAGGCCAAGGGCAAGCTGATCACCGACCTGGCCTCGGGCTTCGAGCGCTCGATCAAGAACGTGGTGGAAGAGGTCGGCGCCATGGCCGGCGTGCTCAAGTCCCACTCGGACGAGATGCTGTCGCGCCTGTCGCACATGGACTACGAGACGGTCAACATGGCCGCCGCCGCGGAAGAGGCGTCGTACTCGGTCGACAACATCGCCGGCAACACCAACCAGCTGGCCGGCTCGATCGAGCACATCCGCGGCAACGTGGTGCGCACCGCCGACGCCGCCGGCGCCGCCGCCGAGGCGGCGCGGGCCACCGACGCTGCCATGCACCAGCTGCTCGACGTCGCCAGCCGCATCGGCCGCATCGGCCAGACCATCGACGTCATCGCCCGCCAGACCCGCATGCTGGCCTTGAACGCCACCATCGAGGCGGCGCGCGCCGGCGCCGCCGGTCGCGGCTTCGCCGTGGTGGCCCAGGAAATCAAGAACCTGTCCGAGCAGACCAGCCGCGCCACCCACGAAATCGCCGCCTCGGTCGGCGAGGCGGTCAACGCCACCAACGAGGCGGTCGCCACCATCAACCGCACCGTCGAGGCGGTGGTCGGCATCAACTCGGTCGCCACCGAGGTGCGCGCCGCGGTTGAGGCCCAGACCCAGGCCACCACCACCATCGCCGCCCATGTGGGCGAGGCCGCCAGCGGCGCCAAGGCGGTGACCTCGTCGGTCAACAGCGCCATCGAGGCGCTGGGCGTCTCCAGCACCGCCGCCGGCGAGTTGAACCGCTCGGCCGACGCCCTGGCCCACAAGGCCGCAGTCATGCGCACCGAGGTGGACAACTACCTCCAGCGCCTGCGCGAGATGGCCTGAGGCTTCACCGGCCCGCCTGTCTCCCTCATTCCCTCGTCACGTGGCACGCGTGGATGGCCGGGTCGAGCCCGGCCTGACGGGCAAAGACGGACATTGTCTCCCCTTTGACACGCTCCCGATTTGATGGCCTACTCTTGACACAACAAGGGCTTCCCGGATGTGAACCGGGGGCGACACCCTGGGAGGTGGCATGGACGGGGATTTCATCGTCGAGACCCGCGGTCTGACGAAGGAATTCAAGGGATTCGTCGCGGTTTCGGACGTCAGTCTGAAAGTGCGCCGCCACACCATCCACGCCCTGATCGGCCCCAACGGCGCCGGCAAGACCACCTGCTTCAACCTGCTGACCAAGTTCCTGGCGCCGTCGCGCGGGCACATCTTCTTCAACGGTCGCGACATCACCCAGGCCAAGCCGGCAGCCATCGCCCGCCAGGGCATGGTGCGCTCGTTCCAGATCTCGGCGGTGTTCAGCCACCTGACGGCGCTGGAAAACGTGCGCGTGGCGTTGCAGCGCAAGCAGGGCACCTCGTTCAAGTTCTGGCGCCCCGAACGCAGCCTGGAGCCGCTGGACGGCCGCGCCATGGAGCTTTTGGAAGCGGTCGGCGTCGCCGAATACCGCGACGTGCCGGCGGGCGAGCTGTCCTATGGACGCAAGCGGGCGCTCGAAATCGCCACCACGCTGGCGCTCGACCCCGAGATGCTGCTGCTGGACGAACCCATGGCCGGCATGGGCACCGAGGATGTCAACCGCACCGCCGCCCTGATCCGCCGCGTCGCCAAGGACCGCACCGTGCTGATGGTCGAGCACAACCTGTCCGTGGTCGCCGACCTGTCCGACACCATCACCGTGCTGAAGTTGGGCAAGGTGCTGGCCGAGGGGTCCTACGCCGACATCTCCACCAACCCCGAGGTGGTCGAGGCCTATATGGGCACCGGGGGCGCCGGCCATGGCTGAGCCCCTGCTGTCGGTCAAGGACCTGCACGCCCACTACGGCGAATCCCACGTCCTGCACGGCATGACCTTCGACGTGCCGGCCGGCGAGGTGGTGACGCTGTTGGGCCGCAACGGCGTCGGCAAGACCACCACCATGCGCGCCATCATGGGCATCATGGCCAGGCGCGCCGGCTCGGTGGTGTTCGAGGGCCACGAGACCATCCGCCTGCCGTCCAACAAGATCGCCCGGCTGGGCCTGGCCTACTGCCCCGAGGAACGCGGCATCTTCGCCAGCCTGAACGTTCGCGAGAACCTGCTGCTGCCGCCGCAGGTGCGGCCCGGCGGGCTGACGCTGGAACAGGTCTACGAGCTGTTCCCGCGGCTGGAGGAACGCGCCACCAGCCAGGGCACCAAGCTGTCGGGCGGCGAGCAGCAGATGCTGGCCATCGCGCGCATCCTGCGCACCGGCGCCCGCCTGTTGCTGCTGGACGAGCCGACCGAGGGCCTGGCCCCGGTGATCGTCGAGCACATCGGCGAGATCATCCGCACGCTCAGGTCCCAAGGCTTCACCATCCTTCTGGTGGAGCAGAACTTCCGCTTCGCCTCGACCGTCGCCGACCGCCACTACGTGGTCGAGCACGGCCGGGTCGTCGACATGATTCCCAACGACCGGCTGGATGCCAACATGGACCGGCTGAAGGCCTATCTGGGCGTATAAGAACCACAAGGGAGGACCGATGATGCTGAAGCGACTTCTCCTCGGCGCCGCCGCGGCGCTGGCCCTGACCGCCGGCGCGGCCCAGGCCCAGTACAGCGACAACAAGATCAAGATCGGCGTGCTGACCGACCTTTCGGGCACCTATTCCGACCTGGCCGGCCAGGGCACCATCGTCGCAGCCCAGATGGCGGTCGACGACTTCGGCGGCAAGGTCAACGGCATCCCCGTCGAGATCGTCTCCGCCGATCACCAGAACAAGGCCGACATCGCCTCGTCGATCGCGCGCAAGTGGTACGACACCGAGGGCGTCGACGCCATCGCCGAGCTGGTCACTACCGCCGCCGCCATCGCGGTGCGCGAGGTGTCCAAGGAAAAGGGCAAGATCGACCTGGTCTCGGGCGCCGCCTCGACCCCGCTGACCAACGACAAGTGCTCGCCCACCGGCTTCCACTGGACCTACGACACCTACGCGCTGGCCAACGGCACCGCCAACGCGGTGGTCAAGCAGGGCGGCGACACCTGGTTCTTCCTGACCGCCGACTACGCCTTCGGCCAGAACCTGCAGGCCCAGACCGAGCGCGTGGTCAAGGCCAACGGCGGCAAGGTGCTGGGCGCGGTCAAGCACCCCTTCCCCAACGCCGACTTCTCGTCGTTCCTGCTGCAGGCGCAGGCGTCGGGCGCCAAGATCATCGGCCTGGCCAACGCCGGGTCGGACACCATCAACGCCATCAAGCAGGCCAAGGAATTCGGCATCACCCAGGGTGGCCAGCAGTTGGCCGGCCTTCTGGTGTTCATCACCGATGTCCATTCGCTGGGCCTGGAAACCGCCCAGGGCATGCTGCTGACCACCGGCTATTACTGGGACATGGACGACGAGACCCGCGCCTGGTCCAAGCGCTGGTCCCAGAAGATGGGCGGCGGCAAGATGCCCAGCATGGTCCATGCCGGCACCTACTCGTCGGTCATGCACTACCTGAAGGCCCTGGCCGCGGCCAAGACCGACGACGGCGCCAAGGTCGCCGACGAGATGCGCAAGATCCCCATCAAGGACGCCAGCGGCTTTGCCAAGAACGGCAAGCTGCGCGCCGACGGCCGCATGGTCCACGACATGTACCTGGCCCAGGTCAAGAAGCCGGCCGAATCGAAGGGTCCGTGGGACTACTACAAGATCCTGCGCACCATCCCCGGCGACGAGGCCTTCCAGCCCCTGGCCGACAGCACCTGCCCGCTGGTGAAGAAGTAG
>JBLNBU010000164.1:0-12205 GCA_050260215.1 Actinomycetota bacterium | reverse complement strand
CCCACTCGTCATCGCTTAACCAAATAAGCCCGCCTGCCATCCAAGCCTCCCACCTCTGTCGGGAATCTTGAATCACAGCGCGGGCTCACTGGGAATCCCTTAATTGAGTACGGACCCTAGGGCGCTCCCCGCTCTGACCGATTTCCCGAGAGGGCGGAAATCTGGTTCAAGATGAGGGCTGGCGAGAAAGGCCAGCCCTCATGACCGCTCGCGGAACGAGCCTTCGGACGTTCACGGATGCTGCAAGGCCTCGACGGCCTCGGTGAAGGCGTCGGGGTGTATGATGATGTCGCCGGTGAACGGGTAGTCCATGATGACGATGATGAAGATGGTGATGGCGATCATGCTCGCCAGCAGCGCCATCATCACCAGGTGGGCGCGGGCGTTTTCGGTGCCGAACAGGGCGCAAAACGCGATGGTGATCAGCCCACCGGTGCCAATGGCGAAGTAAAGGACCGGGTGGATGCCGCTGGCGGCGAAGAACAGGCGCTGCTCGCGCAGTTCTCCGACCAGGTTCAGCTTCTGGACGGCGTCGTTCAGGAACACTTCCTGCGTCTTGCTGGCGGGCGCGATGGCGGCGAAGGTGGACCACAGCCTGGTTCTGGCGTCGGAGACGGCAGGGCTTGCCCCGCCGGTGGCCATCCGCGGCCATTCGTCGTCGACGATCGCCCGGGCGTAATCGGCCAGCTGAAGCCGGACCCGCTCGCGGACTTCGGCCGGGAACGGCTCGGTGTGGCGGTACAGGGAGGCAATGCCCTTGGCCTCATTGCCGGCGACGTCCTGGGCCTTGTCGAAGTTGAGCCAGGTGTTGAACACGGCGAACCCCAGCAGCACCCCATAGATTACCCCGACGGTGGCGAAGATGAACCCGCCGACGTCGTTGTGCTTCCTGCACATCTCATGGGTGTAGAAACGCCGCACCAATCGCACCGCGGCGATGGCGGCGCCGTTGTAGACCGCTAGGATCGCCACGCACAGCGCCCAGGCGGGAAGGTGGTAGAGCACCTGTTGCAGCAGCGGCATCTCGTCCTCCCTTCGGCCGGTCAATCCTCAAGCCGGGCCGCCCAGTCGGCGATCAGCTCTGCCAGCCGGCCGGCATCGACCTCGATGGGCAGCATGTGGCCGCAACCGGCGAGCTCGTGGCAGGTGGCGGCGGCGCCAAAACCGCCCGCGGTCAGGCGGGCGCTGGCCGGCGAAACCACCCGGTCGTCTGAGCCGCACAGGCACAGGACCGGGCAGGTGACCCTGGTCGGCTCGACCGCGGCGCCGGCCTCGGCATCGAGCATCCAGAAGAACATCTGGAACAGGGCGCGCCCGGATTCCGGGCCGAAGCGGTCGAAGACGGCCCGGCGGCGGTCGGCCGGCACCCGGTTCAGGGAATCGGCGGCAGCGACCTCCCAGTTCGGGTGGACGGCCATCTGCCACAGCGGGCCCAGCGACATCAGGCCCTGCGACGCCCGCATCTCGGCTGCGGACTGGGGCAGCAACCCCTGGCGCGGCGCCGGAGCGACCAGCACCAGCCCGCGCGCCAACCCCGCCATCGCCAGTTGCTGGGCCAGCACCGCCCCCATGGAGTGGCCGACCAGGATCGGCGGGGCGGGCAGCCCCGCGATCAGCCCGGCCAAGTCGGCGCGGTATTCGGCCAGCCCCAGCCGGGCAAGCTCGGCGTCGGCCAGCCGGCGCGCCCCGTGACCGGGCAAATCGGGCACATGGGTGGTCCATCCCCGGCGGACCAGCGCCCTGGCCAGCGGCTGGAGGCACCATCCGCCGGCGAACGCCCCATGGATCATCACCGCGGTTGGCATGGAACCCGCCGGCGCCGGTTCAGCCCTTGGCGTACCAGGCAGCGAGCTTCTCCTTGACGTCGGTGAAGCCGGGCTGGGCGAAGATGAAGTGGCCACCGGGGAAGATCATCTGCTCGAACGAGGCGAACTGCTGCGGTACCGGCGAGCCGTACTCCACGATCGACGCCGATGGCATCACCAGCAGGTCGCTGTCGCCGACGATGTTGAAGAAGTGGATGTTGCTGACGTCGCCGTTGAAGTGGAACGACTCCTCCTTTTCGGCCGAGGCGAAGGCTTCCTCCAGGATGTCCATGAAGGCGGCGAATGGCACCCAGCGGTCGTCGACGGTCAGCAGGACCATCTGGTCGAAGGTCTTGGGTCCTTCCTGCCAGAATTGCTGCCACGTCCAGTTCAGCATGGCGGTGCTGATTCCCTGGCCCAGCGCGGCGTCGAGGAAGAACAGGGATACACCTGAGTCGTGTAGCACTTTCCTGTATGGCTTCATGGTGTGGTAGAAGTTCACAAATGTCTTGGCCATCCCCAGGTCGCGGGCGCCAAGAATGGGAGAGCCATAGTATGAGATCTTGTTGAATTTTTTCGGGAAATTCTTGTTCTTTTTCAGGCCTCGGTTGATCATGTGCGAAGTGATCAGCCCGCCGATGCAGATGCCGAAGATATTGAGGCTGTCGACCTTGTATTCCTTCAGCAGCGGGTCGACCGCCTTGTCGTTCAGGGAATCGGCCAGTTTATCCAGCGTCCAGCCGCTGAGGCTGAACAGGTCGTCCTTTCCCCAGTCCATCAGGTAGACGTCGAAGCCATACCTGTTGAAATAGTCGATGAAGCTGTCCTTGTTGAAGCAGGTCGCATAGGCCCGCGTCATGATGGAATAGTTGAGGATGA
The DNA here is from genome assembly GCA_050260215.1 of Actinomycetota bacterium. Taxonomy (GTDB): domain Bacteria; phylum Pseudomonadota; class Alphaproteobacteria; order Rhodospirillales; family Magnetospirillaceae; genus JBLNBU01. Next base: position 9,521 of record JBLNBU010000164.1, on the reverse strand, counting down.
TCGGGCGTGCTTGTCGCTTTGCTGCCGGGACGTCGGCGGGGAACTTCCAGATGTTGAAGTTCGCGTCCTCGTAATAGTGCTCAGCCTTGGATTTCTCGAAGAACGACTTGTCGAGCATGGCACGCCCCGTATCCGGACAACATACTTTGGTTGTAGACCCGCTATCCTAAAAGTGCAATAACGCCCGCTCAACCCCGTCGTCGCGGCGAAAAATGGCGGCAGGATGGAACCCCAGCGCCGCCGGCTGCCCCCGCTTGACCAGTGCGTTGATGGCAGGGATGACCAGCGGCCATGGCAGGGGTTACACCCCGCCTCCTCAGCCGCTGGCCGGCCGCCACGGGATTTGTCAGCCGACGGGTCGATGCTGGTGCCACATCCTACCCTGTCGAGGCCGCCCGACTAGCCGCCGGGGCAGGGGCTTGGTCCCGTGCCCGCTTGAGGAGGAAAGGCGCAGCTTTCGACACGCTGTCAGCCGTGCTGGCCGGATTCCCGCAGGTAATCGGCATAGGCGCGGTCGAACTTGAGGATGTGCCCCGTCAGCCATTCTTCGAGGAACGTGGCAAGGCCGTCGTCGATGGCTTCCGGGCCTGCATCCATCAAACGGTTGGTCAAGGTTTCAAGCTGAAAGATCAGGTGCTCATGCTCATAGGCATGGGCGTCCATGCCAGGGTAGTTGGCTCGGCGCATGCTGTCTTGTTCGCGGGCAAAATGCTCCTTCGTGTACGTCCACAATGCTCCGATCGCGTCATTGATCGCCGCCGGTCCATGATGGGCGGTGGCAAAGATCTCGTTGATCAATGCAAAAAGTTTCTTATGGTCGTTATCGATGGCGTCGACTTGAAGTAGCAGGTCGTCAGACCATTGCACCTTGTCCATGGCTTCCTCCCACATTTTTGTCTTTCGGCGTCGGATGCAGAAGGGTCAGCCGGCCGCCTCGAAGTGGCACTTCAGGTCCTTGTCGCCTTCCAGCACGTGCTTGCCGATCCACTTGGCCATGTGCTCGGCAGCTTCCTCGAGGGTCATGTCCTCGCGGCGGTCCCAGATGGCGGCCAGATAGCCGCGGATGGCGTCGTGTTCGTCGCAGTGGGCGGGGTAGCAGTCGGGGCACTGCTGGGCCAGGATCATCTCCTCCGAAAAGAAGTGATAGCCCACGTACTCGACCAGAGCCTTCATCGCCGCTTCGGCGCCGGGCCGGTCGCCTGCCGCGAGGCGGGTCTCCATCTGGCCGGCCAGCTCGAACAGGTGGCGGTGCTGCTTGTCGATGACCGGGTTGCGGCAGTTGTAGGCGTCGCGCCATTTGAGATCGGTCATGGGAAGCTCCGCTTCGGACCATAACCGGAAGGATATATGACGAAAGTCGCGGTTGTCCAGATCGGGGCCCCCGCGTGGGGCTCAACCCAGGCGGTCGCCGGGTCCGGCGGTCAGCGGCGCAGGATGTCCTCGACCGCCCGCTGGGCCTGGGCCAGCGATGCCTCGGCCGGAACGCCGTCGTTCAAGGTGCGGTCGATGGCCGCCTTGACCACCGCGCGAACCTTCAGGTTGTCGACGGTCATCAGCTTGGCGGTGGCGTTGGGAAGGTTGGCGTGCATGCGCCCATAGGCGTCGGTGCCGCGGTACCGCTTGACCATCTGCGGCTCGTCGAAGGCGGCGCGGGTGACCGGGAAATAGCCGGTGGCCTCGCTCAGCTTCGCCTGGGCCGCCGGCGAATAAAGGAAGCTGATGAAGCGGATGGCCGCCGCCTGCTCGTCGGCGGGCAGGTGGGATGACAGGAACATGTTGCCGCCGCCCACCGGCACGCTCTTGCCGGACTGGCGGGGAATGAAGCTGATGGTCCAGGGGAAATGGGCGTTGCCTTCCACCGTGCCGGCACCGCCGCTGGAATAGAAGGCCACCGGATAGCGGCCGCTGGAAAATGCGTTGATGGTGCCCTTCCAACTGGGCGAGCGGACCATCAGCCCGTTCTTCTGCTGCCGCTCGAGGAAGCGCAGGGTCTCGACCGCCCCGGGCGAATCGAGCGCCGGGGTCGAGCCTTCCTGGGATTTCAGCCCGCTGCCGGTGGTGGCGGCCAGGGCCTCGAACAGCCAGTCGTACCAGTCGGCCCCCAGGATGAAGGGCGGCTTGCCCTTCTTCTCCTTCAGCCGTTCCAGCAGTTTCTCGAACTCGCCCCACGAGGCGGGCAGCGCCTCCGCCCCGACGCCCACCTCGGCCAGGGCCTCCAGGTTGTAGAAGGCCACCGGCATGCTGCGGAAATAGGGGGCCGACAGGAAACGGCCACCGGCCCGGCTGTTGCCGAGGAAGCTGTCCACCAGCGACGCCTTGAACGCGGGGAACTGGGGGCCCATCGCCTCGTCCAGGGGGGTGATGGCGCCGGCCGCCTGCAGTTCCAGGGTGGTCGACAGTTCCGCCACGAACACGCCGGCGCCCCGTCCGGCCGCGGTTTCGCGCAGCACCAGCCCGATCACCTCGTCGTAGTCCGAGGTCTTGACCACGGTGACGGTCACGTCGGGGGTCAGGCGCTGGAAGTCCCGCACCAGTTCGACGAACAGGCGGTTCGACTCGCTGGTCGCCGACGACGGCACGATGAACTTCAGGTTGGTGGCCGATGCAGTGCCCATGGACAAGCCCAGAAGCAGCACAACCGTCCACAAGGCGCGCATGGCCCGCATCGCCGCTCTCCACCAGTGGTCATACATGGTAGCGGGATTTTCTCTAGGCCGAAAGATGGTGGCGTCAGGCGACGATCCACAGCAGGACGGCGAACTGCAGCACCGCCGCGGCAACGACGACGACGGCGATGGCGGCGACCTCTCTCACCCTGGGATCGTGGCGCTTGGGGCCAGTGGACATGAGGTCCGCCAATCAGCAGTAGAATACTTCGAACAAAAGTAAACCGCCCTTCGGGGCGGCGATAGGTGTACCTAGGTGGGAGGCGTCTTTAGACCTTGGTAGAGGGGGCGGACGGTTGTCCGCCCCCATTCCCGCCGATCTCAGGCGTGGCCGGTCAGTTCGGTCTTCAGCTTGGTGGTGTCCAGTTCCTTTTCCCACTTCGACACCACCACCGCGGCGACGCCGTTGCCGACGAAGTTGGTCAGCGCGCGGGCTTCGGACATGAAGCGGTCGATGCCGAGGATCAGCGCCAGGCCGGCCACGGGGACGTCGGGCACCACCGCCAGGGTCGCCGCCAGGGTGATGAAGCCGGCCCCGGTGACGCCCGAAGCGCCCTTGGAGGTCAGCATGGCCACGCCCAGGATGGTGAGCTGCTGGCCCAGGGTGAGGTCGATGTCCAGCGCCTGGGCGACGAACAGTGCCGCCATGGTCAGGTAGATGTTGGTGCCGTCCAGATTGAACGAGTATCCCGAAGGCACCACCAGTCCCACCACCGACTTCGAGCACCCCAGCCGCTCCAGCTTGCGCATCAAGGGCACCAGCGCCGATTCCGACGACGAGGTGCCGAGCACGGTCAGCAGCTCCTCCTTGATGTAGGCGATGAAGCGCAGGATGTTGAAGCCGGTCAGGGCGGCGATGGTGCCCAGCACCACGACGACGAACAGGAAGCAGGTCAGGTAGAAGCTGCCCATCAGCGCCGCCAGGGGCTTGAGCGCGGCGACGCCGTACTTGCCGATGGTGAACGCCATGGCGCCGCCGGCACCCAGCGGGGCCAGCTTCATGATGGTGTTCATCATCCCGAACAGGATGTGCGACGCCTCCTCGATGAAGCCGTGGATGACCTGGCCGTGCTTGCCCGTGTGGGTCATGGCATAGCCGAACAGCACCGCCACCAGCAGCACCTGCAAAAGGTCGCCGCTGCCGGTGAAGGCGTCGAAGACGGTCTTGGGGATGATGTGGAGCACGAAGTCGACGGTGCTCTGCTCGGAGGCCAGCTTGGCGTAGTTGGCCACCGCCTTGGCGTCCAGCGAGGCCGGGTTGGCGTGGAAGCCGTCGCCGGGCTTGATGAAGTTCATCACCACCAGGCCGATGCCCAGCGCGAAGGTCGAGACCACCTCGAAGTACAGCAGGGCCTTGCCGCCGACGCGGCCGACCTTCTTCATGTCGCCGGCCCCGGCGATGCCCAGCACCACGGTGCAGAAAATCACCGGGCTGATCAGCATCTTGACCAGGGCGATGAACCCGTCGCCCAGCGGCTTCAGCGCCACTGCCGCCTTGGGGTCGATGAAGCCCAGGGTGCCGCCGGCGAAGATCGCCACCAGAACCCAGAAGTAGAGGTGTCCCGTAAGTCTTTTCATCACGCGCTCCCACCCGCCTTTAGGGGTGGCGGACCCTATCCCTTTGGATGGGGCTTCGTCCATTGTGGAAATCCGTATATCCCCCATGCGGGGGATCAACCGGGGGCGGCGACCACCCGGTTGCGGCCGGTTTCCTTGGCGCGGTAAAGCGCCTTGTCGGCGCGGGCCAGCAGGTCGGTGACGGTGGGGGGCTCGGCCTCGGTGCCGGCAAAGGTGCAGGCGGCGACGCCGACGCTGACGGTAAAGGCGAGCGCCGTCTTGTCGGGCAGGGGGACCGAGAGGGCCTCGACCTGGGCGCGCAGGCGCTCGGCGATGATGCGGGCGCCGTCAAGGCCGGTGTTGGGCAGGGCGACGGCGAATTCCTCGCCGCCGACCCGGCCCAGGATGTCGCCTTCGCGCAACGCCAGCCGGCAGGCCTCGGCAAACGCCTTCAGCGCCGCGTCGCCGGCCGCGTGGCCGAAACGGTCGTTGATGCGCTTGAAATGGTCGATGTCGAGCGCCAGCAGGGCGAAGGACCGGCCCATCAGCCGGGCGTGGTCGCGTTCCAGTCCGGCCTGGCGGTGGAAATGGCGCAGGTTGGCCACCCCGGTCAGTTCGTCGCGGCTGGCCAGGACTTCCAGCTCGGCGATCTGGCGGTGGGTGTCGGTGAAGGTCTTCAGCGACAGGGCAAGGTCGGCCACAAGGCCGTCGTCGTCCAGCACCACCGGCACCCGGTCGATCACCAGGCCCAGCAGCCGGGCTTCGTCGGACAGCGCCGCCGCAGGCTTGACCGGATAGGCGCCCACCACCAGCCGGTCCGGTCCCGCCGGCAGCACCAGGCGCTGCCAGGTCTCGACGCCGGTGCCGAACTCGGCGGTGTAGGACCGCCACAGGGTGGATTGCGTGCGCCGCGCGAAGGCGTATTCGAACTCCAGCATGCCGCGGCGCTCGGTGGGCAGGATGTCGGCGGGAACCACGTCGATGACCCGGTCGGTCAGGTCGATGCCGAAATGGGCGACGAAGGCCCGGCCGTAATGGGTGTAGCGGTAGGACGGCCCGTCGGCGGCGATCACCAGCAGGTGGTCGGCATGGTCGGCCAGTGCCGCCAACGGCGTGGCGACGGCCGCGGCGGGCAGGGCGCGCCAGCGGGCGAGCAGGTCAGCCAGCCGCGGATCCATGACCTCGGCGATCCAGTCCGGCATTGGCCCCCGCTTCCCCCTGGTCCCCTGGTCAGTGTCGCAGCGTGGACGACAGCAGCCGTTCCACTTCGTTGAGGATCAGATAGGTCCGGTCTTGCTCCCGCAGATCGCCGCGCCGGCCGAGGTCGGCCGCCTCGCGCTCGAGGATCGACGGGGCTTCCGCTCCGTGGCGCAGGACCAGGGTCCGGGCCGAGCGGGCGATGTCGTCTTTCGAGGTCATCAACATGTAGACGCCCTCCCTCGCAATATCACCATCATCTGGCCAAAAGCGCGTAAAATTCAAGATGGATGTTGGACAGGGGCGGGGGAATCGATTACCTCGTTCATTCCTGACAAGAACGGCAAAGGTGCTCCCATGGCCCGCGACGGAAACGAGGACAAGGTGCGCCTGCTGCGTTTGCTTGCCTTCCACGTCCACAAGAAGATCCCGCCTGCCGAGGCGCTGGCCACCTGCTTCGAGGCCGAAGGCCGCGGCGGCCGCCATCGCCAATGGCGCCAGGGTACCCAGGTGCTGGACGCCGACGGCTTCGTTCCCGCCCTGCTGGCCACCAATCTGGTCGGCCCCGAAGGCGGCGCCGTCCTGGCGGTGGTTGAATCGGGGGGTGACCACCGGCTGATGTCGGCCGCCCTGACCGCGCTGGCCGAGCTGGCGGAACAGGGAGAGCGATGAGCGAGAAGAAGAACTACATCACCCCGGCCGGCTTCGCCCGCCTGCAGGACGAGCTGCGCCAGCTGCTGCGCGTCGAGCGGCCCAAGGTGGTCGAGGTGGTGTCGTGGGCCGCCGGCAACGGCGACCGCTCGGAGAACGGCGACTACATCTACGGCAAGAAGCGCCTGCGCCAGATCGACGGCCGCATCCGCTTCCTGACCAAGCGCATCGAGGCCGCGGTGGTGGTCGACCCCACCCGCCAGACCCGGCGCGACCAGGTCTGGTTCGGCGCCACCGTCTGCTACGAGGATCAGGCCGGCACCGAGCGCACCGTGACCATCGTCGGCGAGGACGAAGCCGACTTCGCCAAGGGCCTGGTCAGCTGGGTCAGCCCCATCGCCCGGGCCCTGCACAAGGCCTATGAGGGCGACAGCGTGCCGCTGCGCACCCCCTCGGGGCTTGAGACCGTCACCATCCTCTCGATCGATTACCCCGGGGGCTGATCGCTCCTAGGCAAACTGCCCGGCCACCCAGCCGCTGGCCCAGGCCCAATGGAAATTGTATCCGCCCAGCCAGCCGGTGACGTCGGCCGCTTCGCCGACCACGTACAGCCCGGGATGGGCCTTGGCGGCCATGGTCTTCGACGACAGTCCGGCGGTGTCGATGCCGCCCAGGGTCACTTCGGCGGTTCGCCATCCCTCGGTGCCGACCGGCAGCAGGCGCCAGGCCTTCAGGCTGGCGGCCAGGGTCGCCAGGGCGGCGTTGGCAACCTGGCCGATGGCCTGGTGGCCGGAGAAGCCTGCCCGCTCGGCCAAGGCCTGGGCCAGGCGGGCGGGAAGCAGTTCGGCCAGCACCGTCTTGACCTCGGCCTTGGGGCGATGGGCCTTGCGGCCCAACAGGTGGGCGCCGGCATCCAGGCCCGGCAGCCAGTCGACCGCGATCGCCTCGCCCTCGCGCCAATAGGACGAGATCTGCAGCACCGCCGGTCCCGACAGGCCGCGGTGGGTGAACAGCACCGCCTCGCGGAAGCGTGCGCGGCCGCACGACACCTCGGCTTCGGCCGAGATGCCCGCCAGCGGCCGGAACAGGGCCAGGTCCGCCTCGGCGAAGGTCAGCGGCACCAGGCCCGGGCGCGGCGCCACCACCCCAAGCCCATATTTGCGGCCGAGCGCATGGGCGAATCCCGTCGCACCGATCTTGGGAATGGACAGCCCGCCCGTCGCCAGCACCAGCGAGGCGGCCTCGACCGCCCCCTCGCTGGTCGCCACCGTGAACGGGCCGTCGCCGGTGACGGCGCCGACCTTGCCGCCAAGCCGCAGGTCGACGCCGGCCGCCCCGCACTCCGCCAGCAGCATTTCGACGATCTGGCGGGCCGAGCCGTCACAGAACAGCTGCCCGTGGTCCCGCTCGTGCCAGGCGATGCGGTGGCGGCGCAGCAGGTCGAGGAAGTCGGCGGGGGTGTAGCGCTTCAGCGCCGACGTGGCGTAGTGCGGGTTGGCCGACAGGTATCGCTCGGCCGTGACCTCGCGATTGGTGAAATTGCACCGTCCGCCGCCCGAGATCAGGATCTTGCGGCCCGGCTGGTCGTTGTGGTCGACCACCAGCACGCGGCGCCCGCGTGCCCCCGCGGCGGCGGCGCACATCAATCCCGCGGCACCAGCCCCGATGACGACGACATCATAGGTCATCGGCGGGTTCTAATCCTCCGCCTGTCGGACGGCAAGGGGCGGTGTCGGCCCCCGCCGCCCGAAGGTCTATGCCCCCAACGGGCTTTAGGAGTAGTATTTCCGGGCGAAACACCATTGGTCCGAATGCGCCGCACAAGCGTGGGGAGGGGTCATGAAGAAGATCGCCGTCGTCGTCGCAGTCCTTGTCGCCGTGCTGGTCGCGGCAATCCTGATCCTTCCCAGCCTGGTCCCAGCGGAAAAGATCCGCGACGAGCTGGTCGCCCAGGTCAAGGCCGCCACCGGGCGCGACCTGTCGATCCAGGGCAAGGTGGCGGTATCGGTGTTCCCGTCGCTGTCGGTGCAGGTGGGCAACGTGGCGCTGTCCAATCCGCCCGGCTACACCGGCAAGGACCTGCTGCGGCTGGGGGCGCTCGACGTCAAGCTGAAGCTGATGCCGTTGCTGTCCGGCCGGGTCGAGGTCGACAGCTTCGTGCTGATCGAGCCGTTCATCGCCCTGGAAACCGACCGCCAGGGCCGCGGCAACTGGACCTTCGACACCGGCGCCAAGCAACCTGCCGCCAAGCCGGCCGAGAAGCAGGCCGCTCCCGCGGCCGGCGGCGGCGGGGCTCCGCTGTCCGACGTCCGCCTGGGTGACGTGCGCATCAGCGGCGGCAAGCTGGTCTATGTGGACGGCAAGACCGGCGCCCGCCAGGAAGTGTCGGACATCAACCTGACCGTGTCGCTGCCTTCGCTCGATGCGCCGCTGGCGGCCAAGGGGGGCCTGAAGTGGCAGGGCAAGACCATCGACCTCGCCCTTGACGTGGCCAAGCCGCGCGCCCTGCTCGACGGCGCGGTCACCGAGGCCGGGGTGTCGGTCTCGGCCGAACCGGTCAAGCTGGCCTTCAAGGGCCAGGTCGACGCCGGCAAGGGAGCGGTCGGCGGCGACGTCGACCTGGGCGTGCCCAGCATCCGCGGCCTGGTGCTGTGGACCACCGGCAAGCCGCTGGACGCGCCCGGCACCGGCCTGGGGCCGCTGTCGGTCAAGGGCAAGCTGGCCGCCGGGGCGGGCAAGGTGTCGTTCACCCAGGCCGCCATCGCCGTCGACGCCATCAAGGCGACCGGCGACGTCGCAGTCGACGGCAACGGGTCGGTCCCGGCGGTCAAGGGCCGCCTGGACGTCGAGACCCTGGACCTCAACCCCTACCTGCCGCCCGAGGGCCAGCAGGCGGCCAAGCCGGCCCAGCCGGCGGCCAAGGGCAAGTCGGACTGGAGCGACGACCCCATCGACGCCTCGGGGCTGAAGGCGGTCGAGCTCGACTTCGCCCTGTCGGTCCAGGCGATCAAGGTGCGCGCCATCCAAGTGGGCAAGAGCGCGCTGAAACTGGCCATCCATGGCGGCCGCATGACCGCCGACCTGACCGAACTTGCGCTCTACAACGGTTCGGGCAAGGGACGCCTGGGCGTCGACGGCTCGCAGCCGGGCGTCGGCCTGGATGCCGCCTTCACCCTGGCCGGGTTGAAGGCGGAGCCATTCCTCAAGGATGCCGCCGGTTTCGACCGCCTCGACGGTACCGCGGCCTTCGACGTCCAGGTGGCCGGCCGCGGCCGCAGCCAGCGTCAGTTGGTCTCGGCCCTGGACGGCAAGGGCAAGGTCACGTTCCTCGATGGCGCCATCAAGGGCATCAACCTGGCCGCCATGGTGCGCAACGTCACCACCGCCTTCACCGATTCGGGCGCGGCGCAGAAGACCGACTTCGCCGAACTGTCGGGCAGCTTCGTCATC
>JBLNBU010000163.1:0-11331 GCA_050260215.1 Actinomycetota bacterium | reverse complement strand
TTGGCGCAGGCGGTCGGTTTCCTTCAACCCCTCGCGGAACACCTCGACGGCACGCGACAACGCGCCCACCTCGTCGCGGCGGTCGGTGGCCGGGACCGCGACCGACAGGTCGCCGGCGGCCAGTTGCTGCGTCACCCGGGTGATGCCGGCCAGCGGTCGGTAGATCGACCGCGCCAGCAGCACGCCGACCACCATCAGGAGCACGAAGCCCCCACCCATCACCGCGCCGTTCAGGCGGTCGGCCATGGCGGAGACGCTGTCGGCCCGCTCGCTCGCGGCGGTCATGTCGCGCAGGCTGTCGGCCTTGAGCCCGTTCAGCGCCGGCTCCAACTGCTCGCGGTGGGCCTTGACCATCACCTTCTCGGCCTGGGCGACCGCCACCGTGGCGTCCGCCGCCGCCTGGAAGGCGGTGAGATAGGCGCCGACGCGGTCGGGCGCGCCGGCAGCGCGCAAGGCCGCCTCGAGCTCGGCCGCCGCCTTGGCGACCGCGTCGCGGGTCGCGGCGGTGGGAGCGGCCAGCGCCTCGCGCTGGGCGGCGCGCAGGCGCAGCAGGCGGTTGAGCAGGCGCGGATCGTCGCTGCCCTTCAGCCCGGTCTCGATGTCGCGGGCCGCCGATTCCATTTCGGCCAGCAGGCCGTCGGCGCCGGTAAGTCCCACCTTCTTCTGCAGGTCGACCATGGTGCGGAACGCGGCGACGTACTGCCCGACCGCGGCCTGCACCGCCTGCACCCGGGCGCGCTTGTCGGCCTGAGACGCCGGAATGGCGTCGCCCAGGCCGCCCAGGGCCTTGTCCATGGCCGCCACCGCCTGCGCGTGCTCCTTCTGCGAAGCGGCGTCGTGGCGGATGATGAAGTTCTTCTCGTGGCGCCGCGCCTCGAGCAGCCCGATGTCCATCTCCGTAACCAGGTCGACGATGCGACGCTCGAGCGCCGCAGCCTGCAGGCTGGCCTCGACCTTATGGTTGGCGGCGATCTGGATCGCCCCGGACATCGCGAAGATGGTGCCGGCGACCACCACCAGCAGGGCGATCTGCCCCCTGATGGAGAAACGGGAGAGAAGGTGCTGCATGGCTCACCTGCGGATCTCGAAGCTTTTCCCGGCGTCGGTCAGTTCGAGCAGGCGGAACACCGCGTCGGCGGGACGGGCCAGCACGACGGGGGCCTTGATGCCGGCGAATTCCTCCTTGGCGATGTAGAGCAGGCCGAGGCCGACCGAATCCATGCGCCCGATGCCGGCCAGGTCGATCACCACGGTCATGCCCGAGGCCTTGGGCATGACCTCAAGGAGGAAGCGCTGGAAGTCCTCGTTGGCGAGGAAGTTGAGCTCGCCGCGCAGTGAAACGCGGATCTCGCTGCCGCTCGCGTTGACCTGATATTGCACGGGACCCCTCCCTGGCAGAAAGCAGGACCCGGGGCTGGCGCGCCCCGCGTCTCCCACCCTTGGATGGAATAACAGAACGTCACGCAACAATCTCACATTTTTATACGAACGTATAGCGGCCGCGTCAGCAGCCCACCCATACCCGTTCGAGGGCCCGGGTGAGGGCGACGGCGTCGCCGACGCCGGTGCGCATGGCGGAGCGCAGGCCGCGGCGGTAGGATTGCCGCCGCGTCCGGTCGTGGGCCAGGGCCACCGCCAGCGCCACATAGGCGTCGTCATCCTCGGCGGCCAGCTCAAAATGGCCGATGGCGGCGAGCACCGACAGGGTCTGGCGCGAGAACGGGCGCGGACCCGGCAGCGTCACCACCGGCACGCCCATCCACAACGCCTCGCAACTGGTGACCGAGCCGCTGTAGGGGAACGGGTCCAGGGCGACGTCGACTTCGCCGTACTCGGCCAGCAGCTCCGCCGGAGCCGAATGGCCGCGCAAGACCAGGCGCTGGCCCAGGCCGGGGAACAGTTCGCGCACCCGCCGGGCCACCTCGGGCTGCGCAAGGTGCGGCCATTTCAGCAGCAGGCGGCTTTCCGGCACCAAATCCAGGATGCGCCGCCACAGCGCGGCCACCGCGGGCGTCAGCTTGGCGATGTTGTTGAAGCTGCCGAAGGTCACCGGCCCGTCGGGGGGCATTGACGGAGCCGGGGCCTCGGGCGGGCCCACATAGGGAAAGCGGACCGGCAGCACCGCCACCCGTTCGGTGAACCACGTCTCGGCCGCCACCGGAACGGTGGCGCGGTCCATCACCGCTACATCGATGCAATCCATGCCGGTGGTGAACGGATAGCCCAGCCAGCTGGCCTGCACCGGCGCAGGGCGGGCCGCAAACGCCGGCAGGCGGCTCCCGGCGGTCCAGCCGTCCAGGTCGACCAGCACGTCGATGCCGTCGGCGCGCACCCGGGCGGCGAAGGCGTCGTCGCCAAGGCCCGAGACGTCGTGCCAGGCGTCCACCGTGCCGCGCAGGCGAGCAGTCACCTCGTCGGCCGGCCCGCCGCTGGCATAGCAGGTCACCGCAAAGCGCCCGCGGTCGTGGGCGGCCAGCACCGGCCCGATCAGCATGCCCACCGGATGGCGGCGAAAGCCCGAGGACACATAGCCCAGCCGAATGCGCCCGCCCGCCGGCGCAAAGTCCCCGGGCAACGGCGGGCGGGCGAAGGCGGCGGCGACGCGCCGGTGCTCATGGGCGACGGTGTCGCCATCCATGTCGGGCCGATAGTGCAGGCAGTTGAGGTAGTTGGCGGCGGCCTCGGCGAAGCGGGGCGCCAGCTCGACCGCGCGCCGGAAATGCTGGGCGGCCTCGGCGGCAAGGCCCTGGGCGTACAGGCCGTTGCCGCGGGTGAAGGCCGCCAGCGGATTGTCGGGGGCCAGGGCTTGCGCGCGGGCGGCGCAGTCGTCGGCCTCGGCCATGCGGCCCAGCGCCTGCAGCGCCACGGCCCGTCCCCGCAGCGGTTCGGCCGCCGCCGGATCCAGTGCCGCCGCGGCGGCGAAGGCTTCGTCGGCCTCGGCCATGCGGCCGGAGGCGGCCAGGGCGCGCGCCCGCTGCAGCGCCACCGCCGGATGCGCGGGCAGAAGCTCGGCGCAGCGGCCATAGGCGTCGGCGGCCTCGCCCGGCCGGCCCAGCGCCATCAGGGTGTTGCCCAGGTTGAACCAGGCCGGTGCCAGCCGGGCGTCCAGGCGAGCGGCCTGCCGGAAGTCGGCCAGCGCTGCATCCAGCCGGTCGCCCCGGTAGTGCAGGTCGCCGCGGTTGCACCACGCCTCGGCCAGGCCGGGGGCAAGGGCGACGGCACGGTCGTGCAGGGCCAGGCCGGCGGCCGGGTCGCCACCCTCGACGATCAGGCCCAGGCGGGTGGCGGCGCGGGCCGCCTCAGGCCCGTCGAGCAGGCGGCGATAGAGGGCTTCGGCCTCGGTCAGCCTGCCCTCTTCGTGGCACCGCGTGGCCTTTGCCAGCAGGTGCGAGGGGGTGGTTCGTTCGACCATGGCCCGATCATACGGACGTAAGCCCAAGGGACCAAGCCCGGGACTTGGCTAATCCAGTGTCTCCTTGTACCGGCGCACCGCCACGAAGGTGGCGACCACCAGGATCAGCGCCATGGCGCCGACCTCGCCGGCGATCTCGGCAGGGCCGTTGCCTTTCAGCATGATGCCGCGCACCACCCGCAGGAAATGGGTCAGCGGCAGCACCTCGCCCAGGGTCTGGGCCCAGCCGGGCATGCCGCGGAACGGGAACATGAACCCCGACAGCAGCATGGACGGCAGGAAGTAGAAGAAGCTGAGCTGCATGGCCTGGGTCTGGTTCTGCGCCACCGTCGAGAAGGTGAAGCCGATGGCCAGGTTGGCGATGATGAACAGCACGCTGGCCACCAGCAACAGCGCCAGGCTGCCGACCACCGGCACGCTGAACATCACCTTGGCCGCGATGATGATCACCGCCACCTGGACATAGCCGACCACCACGTAGGGCGCGATCTTGCCGACCATCACCTCGAGCGGGGTCAGCGGCATGACCAGCAGGTTTTCCATGGTGCCGCGCTCGCGTTCGCGGGTGACGGCCAGCGCGGTCATCATCACCATGGTCATGGCCAGCACCACGCCCATCAGGCCGGGCACCACGTTGTACTGGGTCTCGGCCTCCTGGTTGTAGCGGCGGTGCACGCGCAGGTCGAACGGCGGCGCCGACGCCTTCAAGCCGGCCAGCGGCCCGGACAGGTCGCGGTCGAGCGCGGTGCGCGACACCACGTCCAAGGCCCCCAGCGCGCCCGAGGTCGCCGCCGGGTCGGTGGCGTCGGCCTCGACCAGCAGGGCCGGCCGCTCGCCGCGGGCAACCCGGCGCGAGAAGTCGGACGGAATGTTGACCAGGAACTGCACCTCGCCGGTTGCCAGCAGTCGGTCGGCCTCGGCCTCGTCGGCCACGATGCGGGTGATCTCGAAGTAGCGCGACGCCTGCATTGCCGCCAGCAGCGAGCGGCCGAACACCCCGTGGTCGGCGTCCAGCACCGCGGTGGGCAGGTGCTTGGGGTCCGAATTGATGGCAAAGCCGAACAGCACCAGCTGCAGCAGCGGAATGCCCACCATCATCGCCATGGTCATGCGGTCGCGCCGCATCTGGACGAATTCCTTGGCCATCATCGCCAGGGTGCGGCGGAACGAGAACCGGGTCATCGCGCGCGGCCCATCAGGTGGATGAACACGTCTTCCAGCGTGGGATCATCGCGCCGCCAGACGAAGCCGGGCTCGGCCATCACGGGGGCCAGGCTGGCTTCCAGCGCCGCCCCGTCGGGGCCGCCCACATGCAGCGCCGAGCCGAAAGGCGCCACCAGCTCGACGCCGGGCAGGCCGGCCAGGCGGCGGGCCAGGCGGGCGACCTGGATGCCGTCGCCGGCGGTGGGCGAGGCGGTCCAGGTGGTCAGCCCGGCCGAGGCGACCACCTCGGCGACCGAGCCGACCACCAGCAGCCGGCCCCAGGCGATGTAGGCGATCTGGTGGCAGCGCTCGGCCTCGTCCATGTAATGGGTCGACACCAGCACGGTCATGCCGTCGGCGGCCAGCGCATGGATCTGGTCCCAGAACTCGCGCCGGGCCTTGGGGTCGACGCCGGCGGTGGGCTCGTCGAGCAGCAGCAGGCGCGGCTGGTGCAGGATGCAGGCGGCCAGCGCCAGGCGCTGCTTCCAGCCGCCCGACAGCTCGCCGGCCAGCTGGCGGCGGCGGTCGCCCAGGCCCAGCCGCTCCAGGCACTCGTCGACGCGGGCCTTGCGCCGGTCCAGGCCGTAGACGCGGGCGACGAAGAACAGGTTCTCGGAAATCGACATGTCCTCGTAGAACGAGAACCGCTGGGTCATGTAGCCCACCTGCCGCTTGATGGCGTGCGCCTGGGCGACGATGTCCAGGCCCAGGCAGGTGCCGTGGCCCGAATCGGGGGTCAGCAGCCCGCACAGCATGCGGATGGTGGTGGTCTTGCCCGAGCCGTTGGGCCCCAGGAAGCCCATGATCCGCCCGGCCGGCACCGCCAGCGTCAGGTCGTCGACCGCCACCTTGCCGTCGAACGACTTGGTCAGGCCGGCCACCTCGATGGCAGCGCTCACCGGGCCGCTCCGGGCAGGGTGACGGTCACTGGCTGGCCGGGGCGCAGGCGGTCGGAGGGGCGGTCGGGGCGCGCCTCGACCAGGAACACCAGTTTGGCCGCGTGGTCGCGCGAATAGATGATCGGCGGGGCGAAGCTGGCCTCGCGGGCGATGAAGCTGACCTTGGCCGACAGCTCCGGCGGGCAGCCGGCGCACGCCACGGTGACCGGGGTGCCACCCGTGATGCGGCCGACCTGGTCGGGCCCCAGGTAGAAGCGCAGCTTCACATTGTCGGGCGGCAGCAGGCTGACCACCGGCTGGCCGGCGGCGACCTCCTCGCCCGGGCGGAACAGCACGTCGTCGACCAGCCCGGCCTTGGGCGCGGCGGCGGTGCGCTCGCCCAGCCGCCAGTCGGCCTGCTGGACGGCGGCGCGCGCCGCCTCGACGGCGGCATCGGCGGCTTCTATTTCGGCCGAGCGCGCCCCCTCGCGGGCGAAGCCCAACTGGGCGGTCAGCTCGGCGACGCGGCCGCGGGCCCGTTCCATGGCGGCGCGCGCATTGTCGAGATTGGCGCGCGAGGTGGCGTCGGTGCGCGCCAGTTCCTCCTGGCGGCGCAACTGCACGGAGGCCAGGCGAAGGTCGGCCTCGGCCTGGGCCTTCTGCGCCTCGATGGCGCGGATCTCCAGGGCACGGCGGCCGGTCAGCAGGTTGTCGCGCTGGTGCAAGGTCTGGTCCAGCTTCGCCTTCGCCTCGGCCACCGCGGCGCGTTCGGCCTGGTCGTCCAGCGAAAACAGGGGGTCGCCGGCCTGGACGGCGGTCCCGCGCTCGACCGCCACCGATACCACCCGGCCACCGGCGGGCAGGCCGATGCGCAGGAAGTCGCCCTCCACATAGCCCTGCACCGTGCCGCTGTCGTCACCGCAGCCGGCAAGGGCCAGCAGCGCCAGCACGGCCAAGCATTTCGTCGGATTGCCCATCGCCACCCGGACCGGTCGTTCGTTCGCGCCGAGGCTACCCTACGGCAGCCGCCTCGTCACCCCTCGACCGGCAGGGTGAACAGGATGGCGGTGCCCTTGCCGGGCTCGGATTCGACCCAGATCCGCCCGCCCAGCCGGTCGACGACGCGGCGGCAGATGGCCAGGCCGATGCCGGTGCCGCCGGGGAAGCGCAGCGGGTCCAGGCGCTGGAACAGCTGGAAGATCTTGTCGAAATACTCGCCTTCGATGCCGATGCCGTTGTCCTGGACCCGGAACCGCCACCACCCGGCCTGCTCCGGGCCGGCGTCGACGACGATCTCGAGCGGGCGTGACGGATCGCGGTAGCGCAGCGCGTTCTCGATCAGGTTCTGGTACAGGCTTTCGATCTGGACCGACTCGGCCCGCACCACGGGCAGCCGGCCGACGGTGATGGTGGCGCCCGCCGCGGCGACCGCCTCGCCCAGGCGCGCCAGCACGGTGTCGACCGCGGCCGCTACCGGAACGGCGACCACCTCGGGCCGGCTGCTGTGGCGGACGATACGGGCATAGTCCAGCAGGTCGGATATCATGGTCGACATGCGCTTGGCGCCGTCGACGATGAAGCCGATGTAGTCGTCGGCGTCGGCATCGAGCCGCCCGCCGTAGCGCCGCGCCAGCAGCTGGGCGTAGCTGGCGATGTTGCGCAGCGGCGTCTGCAGGTCGTGGGAGGCGACGTAGGCGAACTGCTCGAGTTCGGCGTTGGAGCGCGCCAATTCGTCGGTGCGGTGTTCGAGGGAGTGCAGGGTCCGCACCAGGGTCCAGCCGATCAGGGCGGTGACCGCCAGGAAGGCGACCAGCAGGACGGCGACCTTGCCCACCTCGCGCCACCAGCCGACCATGACGTCCTCTTCGGCCAGCCCGACCAGGGTGATCAGCGGGAATTTGGGCACCGCCTGGTACGAGAATGTCCGCAGCACCCCGTCGGCGCCGGCGCGGGCCTGGTAGGTGCCGCCCCGGGGATTGGCGGCGAACATGGCCCGGAAGGTGTCGGAAACCTTGGTCTGGCCGACGAATCCGGCCTCGGGGAAACGGGCCAGCAGGTCGAAGTCGCGGCTGGCGTCGCCACGCATGACCACCGCCCCGTTGGGGCCGACGTCCAGGTCGACGAAAATCTGCCGGAACCAGTCCAGGGTGACCGGGGCCAGCACCACCCCCTCGAAGCCGCCGTCGGCCACTTCCAGCCGGCGCGAGAAGACGATGATCGGCTTGCTGTTGGCCCGCCCGACCAGCGGCTTCGAAATCACCAGCCCCAGGCGTGCATCGTCGCGCAGGGCGGCGAAATAATCGCGGTCGGCCAGCGACATCCCGTGCATGGGCGGCGTGCCGTCGCTGTAGACGACGATGCCGGCGGCGTCGGTGACGCGGATACTGTCGAGCATGGGCAGGCGGCTGCGCTGGCGGGCGACCACCGCCTCCATGGCGGCGCCGTCCGGGGACCCGTGGGCGCGCTGGCGGGCGTATTCGTCGATCACCGCGTGCAGGCCCATGTCGATGCGCTCGACCTCGCCCGAGACGGTCTGCGCCACCAGGCTGTTCATGTTGCGCGAGGTGGTGGCCGCCCGCTCCTGGTACTGGGCGTGGCTGGCCTGCAGCGACATGGCCGAAAGGCCGAGCGCGAACGCGTCGACCACCGCCACCAGAGCCACCGTGCGGGCCTGCGGCGTCGCCACCAGGCGCGAAGCCGCGCGCAGCAACCGGCGCAGTGGCGCCATGAAGATCGGATTGAACCCTGTCATGACTCTTCCCTACCTCAGGTAGGGTAACGCCACGCGCCCGTTTCGAGAAGCCCCCAGCTGACCTCCACCCGCGGCAAATTGCCCTTTTGCCTAGGGACAAGCGCGCAGCTTTGGGAGTACGGTCGATCTTGCGATGGCTCACGAGATGAATGCCGAAATCCCCGTTCGGGACGAGATCGTCGACTTCCCCGCATTCGCCCTGCGGCTGTCCATGGCCCGCGGGATGGACGAGATCGTCGACACCGTGCGGACAGGTGTGCGCGGCCTGACCGGCGCCGACGGGGTCACCTTCGTCCTGCGCGAGGGCGACATCTGCCACTACGCCGACGAGGACGCCATCAGCCCGCTGTGGAAGGGCCGCCGGTTCCCGGCCGAGCAGTGCATTTCGGGGTGGGCGATGATCCACCGCCAGCCGGCGGTGATCGAGGACATCTACAAGGATCCGCGCATCCCCCACGACGCCTATCGGCTGACCTTCGTCCGCAGCATGGTGATGGTGCCGGTGTGCATGGACGATCCCATCGCCGCCATCGGCGCCTATTGGGCCACCGTCCGCCGCCCAAGCGAGGCCGAGGTGGCGATCCTGCAGGCTGCCGCCAATGCCGCGGCGGTGGCCATGACCAACGTCGCCCTGATGACCCAGCTGCGCACCGTGGCGGCCGAGGCCGAGCGCCGGGCGGCCGAACTGGCGGCGCTGCACCGGCAGAAAAGCCGGTTCCTGGCCGCCTGCTCGCACGACCTGCGCCAACCCTTCCAGGCCATGCGGCTGTACCACACCGTGCTGGCCGAGCGGGTCGCTCCTGCCCAGCGGGCGCCCCTGGACGGGCTGGGTGCCGCCATGGCCCAGGGCGAGGAGTTGCTGCACTCCCTGCTCGAGGTCTCGACCATCGAAAGCGGGCTGAGCCCGGTGGCGCCCACCGACGTGGCGCTGGGCGACGTGTTCGAGCGGCTGCGCGTCACCCATGCCGGCCCGGCGGCCGAGAAGGGCCTGCGCCTCAGCTTCGTCGCCTCGGGCCTGACGGTGCGCAGCGATCCGGTGATGTTGGTGCGCATCCTGGGCAACCTGGTGGCCAACGCCATCAAGTACACCCACGCCGGCGGGGTCGTGGTCGGCGCTCGCCGCGGCGGGGGCCACGTGACGGTCCAGGTGTGGGACACCGGCATCGGCATCGACGCCGAGCATGTGGACCAGGTGTTCGAGGACTTCTACCAGGTCGGCAATCCCGAGCGCGACAAGCGCCGCGGCATTGGCCTGGGGCTGTCCATCGTGCGGCGCCTGGCCGAACGCCTGGGTCATCCGGTGGCGGTGCGCTCGATCCCGGAACGCGGCTCGGTATTCTCGGTGACGGTACCGGCCGCCGGCTGACCCGGAACCGGGGCCGCCCCGCAGGTGTTGCCCCGGCATGGATGGCATCACCGTCGTCGGCACCCTGGCCGCCCTTTGCTCGACCACCAGCTTCGCCCCGCAGGCGTGGAAGATCATCCGCCTGCGCCACACCCGTGACATCTCGCGGGCCATGTACGCCCTGTCGGTGACCGGGTTCGCCCTGTGGCTGGCCTATGGGGTGCTGCGAGGCGACTGGCCGCTGATCGTGCCCAACGCACTCTGCCTGGCCATGAGCGCCTTCATCCTGGTGATGAGCGTGCTGCCCCGGCGCAGCCGCGACGCGGTGGCCGACGCCCTGGATCCGGGCGCCGGCCGCAAGGAATGAACCCTCAGATCATGGATTGGCCGCCGTTGATGGACAGCGTGGTGCCGGTGACGAAGCCGGCGTCGTCGGCGACCAGGAACAGCACGCCGCGGGCGATCTCCTCGGGCTGGCCCAGGCGCTGCACCGGGATCTTGGCGACGATCTTTTCCAGCACGTGGCCGGGGACGGCGCGCACCATCTCGGTGTCGACGTAGCCCGGGGCAATGGCGTTGACGGTGATGCCCTTGGCCGCACCCTCCAGGGCCAGGGACTTGGTCAAGCCCAACAACCCGGCCTTGGCGGCGGCATAGTTGGCCTGGCCGAACTGGCCGATCTGGCCGTTGATCGAGCTGACGTTGACGATACGCCCGAAGCCGCGCTCGCGCATGGAATCGAACACGCAGCGCACGGTGTTATAGCAAGACGTCAGGTTGGTCCCCAGCACCTGCTCCCAGTGCTCGGGGCTCAGCTTGTGCATGGGGGTGTCGCGGGTGATGCCGGCGTTGTTGACCAGCACGTCGACGGGGCCGTGCTCGGCGGTGATCGCCGCGATGCCGGCGCGGCACGCTTCGAAGTCGGCCACGTCGAAGCGCAGGCAGGGAATGCCCGTCTCGGCGTTGAACCGCCGGGCGGCATCCTCGTTGCCGCAGTAGTTGGCGACCACGCGGTAGCCCGCCTCCTTCAACGCGACCGAAATCGCCCTGCCGATACCGCGGGTGCCGCCGGTCACCAAAGCCAGTCTGTTCATTTTTGTTGTTCTCCCTTGTGACTTTCGCCCCACGCCCATCGGCGCGTCGGCGTGACCGCAAGGGAAGCGCATCGGCCGGCCCGAGCCTATCGGGCAGACGACTTGCCTTGGGCGTTCGGACGGCCTAGGCCCAAACGCCGGGTGACACTGGCCTAACGAAAGGGCTTAGCCGCCCCGGACCTGGCCCAGGAAGCCGGAGACCGCGCTTTCCAGGCGGCCGGCGTCGGCATTGAGCACCTGGGCCGACTGCAGCACGCTGGCGGCCGAGTTGCCCACCTCGTTGGCGGCCTGGGTGACGCTGCCGATGTTGCCCGACACCTCCTGGGTGCCGCGCGCCGCCTCTTCGACGTTGCGGGCGATCTCGGCGGTGGCGGCCGACTGCTGTTCGACAGCGGCGGCGATGGCGGTCGATATCTGGTCGATCCGCCCGATGGTGGTGCCGACGCTGCGGATGGCGGCGGCGGCGCGCTCGGTCTCGCCCTGCACGGCGCCGATCTGCTGGGCGATCTCGTCGGTGGCCTTGGCGGTCTGGTTGGCCAGGCTCTTGACCTCGTTGGCGACGACCGCAAAGCCCTTGCCGGCCTCGCCCGCCCTGGCGGCCTCGATGGTGGCGTTCAGCGCCAGCAGGTTGGTCTGCGAGGCGATGT
>JBLNBU010000162.1:0-21236 GCA_050260215.1 Actinomycetota bacterium | reverse complement strand
CCCACTCGTCATCGCTTAACCAAATAAGCCCGCCTGCCATCCAAGCCTCCCACCTCTGTCGGGAATCTTGAATCACAGCGCGGGCTCACTGGGAATCCCTTAATTGAGTACGGACCCTAGGTCAACCGATCGCCGCCGGCCGTCCGAACAGCCAGCCCTGGCCCAGGTCGCAGCCGCGCGCCGCCAGGAAGGCATACTGCTCCTCGGTCTCGACCCCCTCGGCGATCACCTCAAGCCCCATGCCGTGGGCCATGGCCAGGATGGTCTCGACCAGCCGGGCGGCGTTGGCGGTCTGCCCGGCCGTCTGCACGAACGAGCGGTCGATCTTCAGCGTGTCGAAGGGATAGCGCTGCAGGTACCCCAACGACGAATAGCCGGTGCCGAAGTCGTCGATCGACAGCCGCACCCCGAGGTTACAGATCTTGGCCAGGTTGGCGGCCACTTCGGGCGTGTCGTCCATCAGCACGCTTTCGGTGATTTCCAGCTCCAGGCAGCGGGGCGGCACCTGGTAGTGGTCGAGCAGGGCGCGGACCCGGCTGCCGAAACCCGGCACCTGCAGCTGGCGGGGCGAAACGTTGACGGCGATGCGCAGGTCGTTGCCCTCGCAGTCGAAGGTTTCGCGCGCTTGGCGCACCGCGGTGGTCAGCACCCAGTCGCCGATGGTGCCGATCAGGCCGACATCCTCGGCCACCGGGATGAAGGCGGCCGGCATGGTCAGGCCGTTGTCGGGCTGGTTCCAGCGCACCAAAGCCTCAAAGCCCACGGCCTTGCGGGTGGCCATGGACACGATCGGCTGGACGTGCAGCACCATCTCGCCGCGTCCGACCGCGCCGCGCAGGCGGCTTTCCAGGGCCAGGCGCTCCTGCATGCGGCGGTTGATCTCGGGCGTGAAGAAGTGGAAGCCGTTGCGGCCCATTTCCTTGGCCCGGTACATGGCGAGATCGGCGTTGCGCAACAGCACCTGGCCGTCGGTGCCGTCGCCGGGGAACAGAGTGATGCCGATGGAGGCGGTGACGAAATGCTCCTGCCCGGCCAGCTGGAACGGGCGCGCAAACGAGTCGACCACCCGTTCCGCCACCGCATGGGCCAGGGTGCTGTCGTCGATGGCAGGCAGGATCAGCACGAACTCGTCGCCGCCCATGCGGGCCAGGGTGTCGCCTTCGCGCACGCAGGCCGACAGCCGGGCCGCCGCCTCCTTGAGCAGGGTGTCGCCGACGGCGTGGCCCAGCGAATCGTTGACGTTCTTGAAGCGGTCGAGGTCGATGTAGAACAGCGCCGTCTGGGCCTGGGCGCGGTGGGCCACGGCGATGGCCTGGGCCAGGCGGTCCAGCATCAGCACCCGGTTGGGCAGGCCGGTGAGCTCGTCGTAGTTGGCCTGGCGCAGCAGCCGTTCCTCGTAGGAGCGGCGCACCGTGATGTCCTCCTTGACCGCGACGAAGTGGGTGATGTCGCCGCTGCCGTCTTTGAGCGGCGAGACGGTGGCGTGCTCCCAGAACAGCTGGCCGTCCTTGCGCAGGTTGCACACCTCGCCGCGCCATTCCTGGCCTTCGCGCACGGTGTGCCACAGGGCGCGGACCAACTCGTCGCCCACCTCGTGGTGGCGGGTGAAGTCGAGCGCCCGGCCCACCGCCTCGCCGGCCGGATAGCCGGTGGTGGCCTCGAAGCGGGGATTGACGTATTGGATCGAACCGTCGCGGTCGGTGATGACCACCGAGACCGGGCTTTGCTCGATGGCCAAGGACAGGATGCGCACCCGCTCCTCGGCCAGGCGGCGCTGGGCGCGTTCGCCGGCCTCGCGCAGCTCGCGCTCGATGGCGGGCACCAGCCGGGCCAGGGAATCCTTGTTGAGGAAGTCGTGCGCCCCGCTTTTGAGCAGCGCCACCGCGTCCTCGGACTTGACCACCCCGGACAGGATGATGAACGGCAGGTCGCGGCCGCTGCCTTGCAAGGTAGCCAGCGCGCCGGCGGCGCTGAACAGCGGCATGTTGAAGTCGGACAGGACCACGTCCCACGGATGCTCGGCCAGGGCCTTGCGCATGTCGGCGGCGGTGTCGACGCGGCGCCACACCGGATCGAAGCCGCCGCGCGAAAGCTCGGCGACGACCAGCTCGGCGTCGTCCTCGGAATCCTCGACCAGCAGCACCTTGAGCGGCGTCTTGGACATGGCCATCCTTGAAGTCAGGCCGGGGCCGGGGTGTTGATCTTCAGCCAGTACAGGCCCAGTTGGTCGACCACCCCGATGAAGGTGTGGAAATCCACCGGCTTGCGGATATAGCTGTTCACGCCGAGATTGTATCCGTTGATGATATCGGTCTCGTCGTCCGAGGTCGTCAATATGACCACCGGCAGGCGCCGGGTATCCTCATGGTCTCGGATGCGGCGCAGCACGTCCAGGCCGCTGATTCCCGGCAGCTTGAGGTCGAGCAGCACCAGGGCAGGCATGCCGTCCTCGTCGCGCACCTTGTCGCTGAACAGGTAGTCCACCGCCTCCTCGCCGTCGTGGACGACGACGATCTCGGCGGCCATCCGGCTCTTGCGGAAGGCGTGCACCGTCAGTTCCGCGTCGTCCCCGTTGTCCTCGACCAGCAGGATCTTATTGCCGCTGCTGTTCATCCCCCTCCCCTTCCCATAGGCTGAATCCGATCGATGCCCCCTTGTCCGGCTCGCCCTCGGCCCAGACCCGGCCGCCGTGGCGGGCGACGATGCGCTGGACCGTGGCCAGGCCGATGCCGATGCCCTCGAAGTCCTCGGACTTGTGCAGGCGGACGAAGGGGGTGAACAGGCGCTCGGCGTATTCGCCGGCAAAGCCGGCACCGTTGTCCTGCACGCAATAGAAGGTCCGCCCGTCGCGCTCGATGGTGCCGAACCACACCTTGGGGTGTTCGGTCCGCCGGGTGTATTTCCAGGCGTTCTCCATCAGGTTCTGCAGGGCACTGGCCAGCAGGCGGCGGTCGCCGTTGACCAGCAGGCCGGGTTCGATCTCGACCGCGACGCGGCGGTCGGGCTCCTTGTCGGCGCACTGGACCACCTGTTCGGCCGCCAGCGCCGACAGGTCGACGGGCTCGACGTTCAGCTCGCCCCGGGTCGAGCGCGACAGCCTGAGGAAGCTGTCGATCATGTCGGCAAGGTCGTTGGCCCCGGCGCGCATGCGGTCGAGCAGATGGATGCCGCGCTGGTCCAGGCGGTCGGAATACTCCTCGATCAGGATGCGCGAGAACCCCTCGATGCGCCGCAGCGGCGCCCGCAGGTCGTGCGAGACCGAATAGCTGAACGAGCCCAGCTCGGCATTGGCGGCCTCGAGCTCGGCGGTGCGCTGGCGCACCCTTTGTTCGAGCTGGGCGTTGAGCCGGGTCACCTCGGCCTCGGCCTCGCGGCGGGCGACGATGTCGAGTTCAAGGGCGCGGTTGGTGCTGCGCAGGTCCTCGTATGCCTTTTCCAGGCTGACGCGCAGGCCGTTGAACGAGGTCACCACCTGGTCGAGCTCGTCCGGACGCCCCGGCGGGCGGCGGTGCAGCGCCAGGGCCGCCGAAGGACGGCGGATGTCGTAGTCGCCCACATAGCGGGCGATGGCGAACAGGTGGCGGGTCACCAGCCGGTGGACGATGTAGAGGATGAACAGCGACACCACGAAGGTCTTCACCCCCTGGGTCGCCAGGATGACGATGATCTTGTCGGTCAGGCGGTCGTAGACGCCGGCAAGCGTCGCCTCGACGTACAGGCTGCCGATGCGCCGGGCCACGCCGCGGTCCAGGTGGACCAGGGGATAGGTCCGCGCCATGACCGCGCGCTGGCCACGCTCGCCGACCGCCACCACCAGGGGCGACTGGAGGTTCGGCGCCTCTTCGCGGACCTCGAGGGCCTGCATGTCGGGCAGCCGCTGCAGGCCCTCCAGCTGCAGGCGGATCTGGGCGACGTCGACGTTCCACAGGGAACTGCCCAGGCTGTCCAGGTACGAGCGCTCGATCTGGTCGATGCGTCCCTCGATCTGGTGGATGTCGCGCAGGTAGTCGAGATAGAGCTGCACCGCGGTCGACAGCAGCGCCACCGCCGAACTGACCAGCACGATGGCGGTCAGCAGGCGCAGCGCGATCCCATGCGGACGACGGCCGATGCCGCGCCCGCGCGGGACGGCGAAAGCCCTGTCCGTTTCGGCAACCGTCATCGCCACGCCTCCGTCACCGTGGAGCATATACCCCCGCCCAGGGCACACGCCACAGGTTTCCTCCCTTATTGCGGGAGCCGTCCATCAGTAGTAGTGGGCTGCCCGGATGCGGTCGAGGGTGCCATCCTCGCGCATCTCGCCGATGGCGCGGTTGAGCGAGGGCATGAGGTCCAGATTGGCTGAATTCTTCGAGCATTGCAGGGTCAGTTCGGGCCGCGCCAGCACCAATTGGTCGCCGAACAGGCCGGCGATGCGGTCGCGGTCGGCCAGGTAGCGCAAGGTGGGCAGCGCGCCCACCACCGCGTCGACGCGGCCGTGCACCACCTTGCGCAACGCCTGCAGGTAGTCGGTGTCGTAGTCCTTGGAGATGGCCTCGTCGCCGTCGAAGGGCTGGCCCAGCGGCAACCCGCGCAGCACCGACAGGCGCAGCGGGCGCAGGTCGCCATAGTCGGCCAGGCGCACCCCCTTGCGGGCCAGCACGCCAAGCGTGTGGGGGAACAGGGCGGCACCCCGCTCGACGAAGCCGGCGCGGGTGTCGCTCCAGACGATGATGGTGCAGTCCTGCTCGCCCGACTGCAGGTCGTGGTCGATACGCGCGAAGGGATGCAGCGCCACGGTGATGGACACCCCCAGGCGACGCTTCAGTTCGGCCACCACCTCGGGAAAGACGCCGACGTCACGGCCGACCGCGGTGTCGTGGGCCGCCCAGGGAGCGGCCTCGACGGTGACGAAACGCAGGTCGCGCGCCCAGGCGGTCCCGGTGATCAGGACCCCGAGCACGGCTCCCATGCCCCACAGCAGCCCCCTGCCCATCCCAATTCCCCTGCTGAGTGCAATTCCTTCCAAAATACACCACCACCTCCGATGGGAGAACCGGTTTTAGGGAATCCCCACCCGAACGTCATATGGCGAAGAAACCTCTTGTATTAGTGTCAACACCTGATGTAAACACGCCGCCAACTTGAATACCCAGTGGTATTCATACGGATGACGCAAGTACTTGCGTCCTGATGGATACTTATTGCCTAAATACAGGAGACCAACAAATGCATGAACGTATCGTCCTCGTCGTCGGAGATAAGTTTGTCCAGTTCGCGCACGGCCGCGACATTCTCACACTTTCACAGCTCCGTGGCCTTCTTGCACTGCAAAACGTCTTGACCATGGCGCACGGCCGCATCGTCGTCCTGCCCGGCCAGGGCCTGGGCGACGACGACGTGGCCGAACTGCTGGCGCTGGCCGAGCGTTCGGCGGCTGCCAGTCATTTCGACCTCGAGGCGCTGCGCACCATGCCCCGGCGCGCCGGGCGCAGCCGCTCGCACAAGCACCGCCCTGAGAACACCCTGATCTCCGAACCGCGCCGGCTCGGGGAAACCACGTTCGAGCTCGATCTTCTGATCGACGAGGATTGCGAGTTGATGGGCGACCACCAGACCGGCCAGCACCTGCAGGGCATGCTGCTGCTGGAGGCGGCCCGCCAGTCCTTCCTGGCGGTGAGCGAGGCGTTCTTCCTGCCCCAGGACACCCGGTTCTATTTCGTCATCAACGAGATGACGTCGCGCTACAACCGCTTCGCCTTCCCCCTGGACGCGCGCATCCGCTACACGGTGCGCGAGCACGAGGCCAAGAACGCGCTGCGCCAGCGCTTCGTCGTCGACATCGCGGTCGAGCAATGCGGACACGACGCGGCGTCGTTCGTCTGCGACTTCACCTGCTTCGAGGACGACCGCATCAGCCGCCGCGAAGAGGGCCTCGCCCACCAGGCCTTGGAGGCACACCTCGCCGCTGCTCGCGCAGGCCGAGTCTCCGACGTCGCCGCCGCAGCCTGAGACGGTGAAAGCAATGCCATATTACGCTTTTTTCGACGTCGACGACACCCTCATATCGATCAAAAGCATGTTCCGCTTCCAGGAATTCTGGTACGCGGCCACGGGAGACCGGGCCGGACAGGACGCCTTCGCCGGCGAATTCGCCGCCCTGCGTGCGGCCGGCGCCGCGCGCGAGGAACTGAATCGGCGCTATTACGCCCACTTCGCCGGCCGCTCGGCCGCCGCGGTGGCCGAATGCGCCGAGCGCTGGTTCGCCCATGTGGAAGCCACCACGCCCGGGCTGTGGCACGCTCCGGTGGTGGCGCGGCTGAAGGCGCACCAGGCGGCGGGGATCGAGGCGGTGTTCGTGTCGGGATCCTTCCCGGCCCTGCTGGAACCGGTGGCGCGCCGCTTGAGCGTCGGGCACCTGCTGTGCACGACCATGGAGCAGGCCGGCGGCCGCTTCACCGGGGCCATCCTGCCGCCCCAGACCATCGGCGACGGCAAGGCCCGGGCGGTGGCCGGGTTCCTGGCGCGCACGCACGCCGACCCGGCCGGCTGCTTCGCCTATGGCGACGACATCTCGGACCTGCCCATGCTGGCCGCGGTCGGCCACCCCACCGCGGTGCGGGGCTGCGCGCGGCTGGCCGGCGAGGCCAAAGCCAGGGGCTGGGAGGTGTTGGCGGCGGCCTAGCCGGTGTTGCGCATGCCCGTGGCCAGCGCGTTGATCGAGCGCAGGAGCGGCGTCAGCCAGACCGTGCGGTCGGCCTCGTCGGCGGCGCCGCGGTAGCGCTTGAGCGCCGCCACCTGGATGTGGTTGAGCGGATCCAGGTACGGGTTGCGCCGCTCGAGCGAGCGGGCCAGCGACGGGATGTCGGCCAGCAGTTCCGCCAGCTCGGCCACCTCGAGGATGGAATCGACCGTGGCGTGGTATTCCTCGGCGATGCGGCCGAAGATGTCGTCGGCCACCTTGGGGTCTTCGCACAGGGCGGCGTATTCGCGGCCGATGGACAGCTCGGACTTGGAAAGCGACATCTGGCTGTTGCCAAGCAGGGCCCGGAAGAACGGCCACTCCCGGTACATCTGGCGCAGCAGCGCCACCTTGTCGGGGTCCTTGGCCGCCCAGTCCTTGAGCGCCGCGCCCAGGCCGTACCAGGCCGGCAGGGTCTGGCGCGCCTGGGCCCAGGCGAATACCCACGGGATGGCGCGTACCGAATACTTGGACCGGTCGGCCTTCTTGCGGTGCGACGGGCGCGAGCCGATGTTGAGCAGCGCGATCTCGTCGACCGGGGTGGCCTCGTAGAAATAGTCGATGAAGTGCTCGGTGCGGTCGGTCAGCGCCCGGTAGGCCTCCTCGCCCCTGGCCGCCAGCTGGTCCATCACCGCCATGTGCTCGGGCCGGTCGGGGGTGCAGGCCACCGTCAGGCAACGGGCCGCCTTCAGCAGGCCGGTCACCCCCATGGTCAGCTCGTACACCGCCGTCTCGGGGTTGGAGTACTTGGCCGACAGCACCTCGCCCTGCTCGGTGAACTTGATCTCGCCGTTCACCGTGCCGGGCGGCTGGGCCAGGATGGCGTCGTGGGTCGGCCCGCCGCCGCGGCCGACCGTGCCGCCGCGACCGTGGAACATGCGACACGCGATGCCGCGGGCGTCGGCGGCGCGCGCAATCAGCTTCTGGGCCTGGTACAGCGACCAGCTCGACGCCAGGATGCCGCCGTCCTTGCACGAGTCGGAATAGCCCAGCATCACCTCCTGGACGTTCCCCGACGCGGCCAGCAACTGGCGATAGACCGGCTGGTCGAGCAGGTGTTCCAGCACGTCGCGGATGCGCTGCAGGTCCTCGATGGTCTCGAACAGGGGGGCGACGCGGATGTCGCAGAACCAGCCGCCGTCGTCGGAGCGCCCGCACAGGCCGGCGAAGCTGGCCAGGAACAGCACCTCGAGCACGTGACTGGCGTGGTGGGCCATGGAGATGACGTAGGCGCCGAACACCTTGGGCCCGATCTCGCCGCGCATCTCGGCCATGGTGCGCATCACCGCCAGCGTCTCGGCGGTCTCGGGCGACAGCTCCTTGGCATAGAGCAGCGGGGTGCCGCCGTGGGACAGCAGGTCGCACAAGACGCCGCAGCGCTGGGATTCGCTCAGCTCGTCGTAGTCGGGCAGGTTGGGCGCCTTGGCGAACAGCTCGGCCACGGCGCGGGTGTGGCGGGTCGATTCCTGGCGCACGTCCAGTTCGGCCAGGAAGAAGCCGAAGGTCTTGGCCAGCACGATCAGGTCGGCCAGTTCGGCGTCGGCGATGTTGCCGTCGCCGTGGCTGGCCAGCGACTGGGCCATGGACTCCAGGTCGGCCAGGAAGCGCTCGTCGCTGTCGTATCCGCCGCGCAGGCCCGGATCGGGCTCGCCGGCCAAGAGGGCGTCCAGCCGGGCCAACTGGCGGCCGATGCGCCAGTGCATGATGTGCAGCTTGCGGCGATAGGGTTCGTGCAGTCGATGGCCGGGGTCGTCGCCGAAGGCGTCGATGGCGACTTCCGCCACGTCGGCGGCCAGGCGCGCCTCGAACTCGGGGCTGGGCTTGACCAGCGAGGCCGAATGGGTCAGCTGCAGCGCCAGGTCTTCCATCCGCGCCCGGTATTCCTTGAGGATCTGCCGGGACTGCAGGCGGACCGCCAGCCGGGTGGTCTCGAAGGTGACGAAGGGGTTGCCGTCGCGGTCGCCACCGATCCACGAGCCGAAGCGGACGAAGGCCGGCACCCGGAAGGCCGCGGCGCCGCCCACGTCGCCATAGCTGTTGTCGAGCGCCCGGCGCAGGTTGCGGTAAAGCGTGGGCACCGCGTCGAACAGCGTCTCGCGGAAATAGAACAGGCCGTTCTTGATCTCGTCGACCACGGTCGGCTTGACCACGCGGACCTCGTCGGTCTTCCACAGGATCTGGATCTGGTTGAAGACCTGCTGTTCCAGGCGCTTGCGCTCGGACTCGCCCAAACACGGGCTGTCCAGGCGCATGGCCAGGGCGGACAGGCGGCGCTGGGCTTCCAGCACGGCGCGACGCTTGGCCTCGGTCGGGTGAGCGGTGAACACCGGCTGGAAACGCAGGTGGTCGAGCAGGTTCTGCAGGGCGGCGGCGTCCACCCCTTCGGCGCGCAGCTGGTCCAGGGTGTGGCCGAACGAGCCGACCCACAGCTCGCCCTTGTCGACGCGGGCGCGGCGCTGATAGTGGGCCCAGTCCTCCTCGGCGATGTTGGCCAGCAGGAAATAGGTCGAGAACGCACGCACCACCTTGGCCAGCGTGCCGGCGTCGAGCCCGCCGATCAGCTCCATCAGCTGGCGCCGCCTGGCCGGGTCGGCGCCCTGGCGCAGTTCGATGAAGCCCTTGCGCAGGTCCTCGACCGCGTCCAGCACCTCGGGCCCTTCCTGCTCGTGCAGCACCGTGCCCAGCATGGTGCCGAACAGCTTCACCCGCGCCCGCAGCACCTTGTCGTCGTCTTCAAACACCATTTCCGACCGCTCCCGACTGCTCCCCCCAGCAGGAATTGGGGAAACTACACGACGAGGACGAGATGCGCGAGAGGAGATCGGTACGGGTAGCTCAACGACGCTGGTATTTCTTCACCCCCGGCGCGATCGGGCCACCGGGCACCAGCTGATGGGCGCCGGGGCCGATCAGGTCGGCGCGGCCCATGCGTTTCAGGGCCTCGCGCAGCACCGGCCAGTTCTCGGGGTCGTGCCAGCGCAGGAAAGCCTTGTGCAGGCGGCGCTGCTTGAGGCCCTTGGCCGAGAACACCGCCTGGCCGCCCGTTCGGCGGATCGGGCGCAGCACGTCCTGGCCGGTGTGCCACATGGCGGTGGCCAGGCTCATGGGCGAGGGCAGGAAGGTCTGCACCTGGTCGAGCTTGAAGCCGTTCTTCTTCAGCCATAGCGCCAGATTCAGCATGTCGCCGTCGGTGGTACCGGGATGGGCGGCGATGAAATAGGGCACCAGGTACAGCTTCTTGCCGGCCTTGGCGGCGGCGCGCTCGAACAGGGCGCGGAAGCGTTCGTAGTCGCCGATGCCGGGCTTCATCATCGCCGCCAGCGGCCCCGGCTCGGTGTGCTCGGGAGCGATCTTCAGGGTGCCGCCGACATGGTGGGCGACCAGCTCGTCCACATAGGCCGGCGTCTTCACCGCCAGGTCGTAGCGCACGCCCGAGGCGACCAGCACCTTCTTGACCCCGGTGACCGCGCGGGCCTTGCGGTAAAGGCCGATCAGCGGCGTCTGGTCGGTCACCAGGGTCTTGCAGATGTCGGGGAAAACGCAGGACGGGCGGCGGCACAGCTTCTGAATGTCGGGATCGCCGCAGTTCAGCCGCCACATGTTGGCGGTGGGCCCGCCAAGGTCTGAGATCACCCCGGTGAAGCCCTTGGTCTTGTCGCGGATGGCCTCGATCTCGGCCAGGATCGAGGCTTCCGACCGGCTCTGGATGATGCGGCCCTCGTGCTCGGTGATCGAGCAGAACGAGCAGCCGCCGAAGCAGCCGCGCATGATCGAGACGGAAAAGCGGATCATCTCCCAGGCGGGGATGCGGGCGTCGCCGTAAGCCGGGTGGGGCCCGCGGGCGTAGGGCAACCCGTAGACCGCGTCCAGCTCGGGGGTGGACAGCGGCACCGGCGGCGGGTTGACCCACAGCTCGCGGTCGCCGTGGCGCTGGACCAGCGGGCGGGCGTTGTTGGGGTTGGTCTCGCGGTGCAGGACGCGCGACGCCTGAGCATACAGCAGCGGATCGGCCTCGACCTCGGCGAACGACGGCAGGCGGACCACCACGCGCCCCTGGCTCTTGCCCTCGGGCAGCTCGGGGTCGGAGAGGTCGGCCACCGTCCAGCCGTCGGGAACCGCAGGCAGGATCACCGCAGTGCCGCGGATGTCGGCCATGGCCTTGACCGCCTCGCCGTCGGCGGCCCGGCGGGCGATGTCGACGATGGCCCGCTCGGCATTGCCGAAGACCAGGATGTCGGCCTTGGCGTCGAACAGCACCGAGCGGCGCACCTTCTCGGACCAGTAGTCGAAATGGGCGGTGCGGCGAAGGCTGGCCTCGATGCCTCCCAGGACGATGGGGGTGTCGCGGAACGCCTCGCGGCAGCGCTGGGCATAGACCACCACCGCCCGGTCCGGCCGCCGGCCCCCTTCGCCGCCGGCGGTATAGGCGTCGTCGTGCCGCAGCCGCCGGTCCGAGGTGTAGCGGTTGACCATGGAATCCATGTTGCCGCCCGTCACCCCGAAGAACAGCCGCGGCCGCCCCAGGGCGCGGAAGGGTTCGGCGTCGTGCCAGTCGGGCTGGGCGATGATGCCGACGCGAAAACCTGCCGCCTCGAGCACCCGGCCGACCACGGCGGCGCCGAAGCTGGGATGGTCCACATAGGCGTCGCCGGTGACCAGCACCACGTCGCACGCATCCCAGCCGAGACGATCCATCTCGGGACGCGACATCGGCAGGAAGCGAGCGGGCTGGGCCATGGGGGCGGATCATAGGATATTCGGCCGCAGGATGACACGGCTTCCGCCAGCCCCCATCTGGTAGGGCGGGAGAACGGTCCGATGTCGCGCTTTCTCGCCGCCGCCGTCATGGTCCTGCTCGGCTTCGGCCCGGCCGCCGCCCAGCAGGCCGGCGGCCCGCCGCCGGTCACCGTGGCCACTCCGCTGGCCCGCGAGGTGGTCGACTGGTCCGAGTTCACCGGCCGCTTCGCCGCGATCGAAAGCGTCGAGGTGCGCGCGCGGGTCTCGGGCACCCTGACCGAGGTCCACTTCGCCGACGGCCAGATGGTCAAGAAGGGCGAGCTGCTGTTCGTCATCGACCCGCGCCCGTTCGAGATCGCGCTGGAATCGGCCAAGGCCAAGCTGGCCCAGGCCGAGGCCCAGCTGGACCTGGCGCGCCGCCAGCTGACCCGCGCCGGCCCGCTGCGCAAGAACGACGTCATCGCGCCCAGCGCCTACGACCAGCGGGTCCAGGACCAGCGCACCGCCGAGGCTGCCGTGCTGTCGGCCCAGGCCGCCATCCACGACGCCGAGCTGAACCTGGCCTTCTCGCATGTGGAGGCGCCCATCTCGGGGCGCATCGGTGCCCGCGCCATCGACGCCGGCAACCTGGTCACCGGCGGCGGCGGCACCGGCGGCAGCGGCAGCAGCTCTCCCACCCTGCTCGCCACCATCGTCGCGCTGGACCCGATCAACCTGGACTTCGACTTGAGCGAATCCGACTACCTGGCCCTGCGCAAGGCCCTGCGGGCGGGCGGGCTGACCGCCCAGGTCCACCTGGCCGACGAGGCCCAGTGGTCGCGCCGTGGCCGCCTCGACTTCGTCGACAACCGTCTCGACCCCGGCTCGGGCACCATCCGTGCCCGGGTGGTGGTCGACAACCCCGACCTTGCGATCACGCCCGGCGAATTCGCCCGCATCCGCCTGCCCGCCTCGCCCCCCTACGAGGCGCTGACCGTTCCCGATGCCGCAGTGCTGACCGACCAGTCCGAGCGCATGGTCATGACCGTGGGCCCCGACGGCACCGTCATCCCCAAGCGGGTCGAGCCCGGCCCGGTGGTCGATGGCCTGCGCGTCATCCGCTCGGGCCTTGCGCCCGACGACAAGGTGGTGATCGACGGCCTGATGCGGGCCCGCCCCGGCGCCAAGGTCACCGCCCAGGCCGGCCGCATCGAGCCCCAGCAGGCGCGGGCGGAGTGACCCATGCCCCTTTCCCACTTCTTCATCGAGCGCCCGATCTTCGCCGCGGTGGTGTCCATCTTCATCACCCTGATCGGCGCCATTTCCTATGTGGCGCTGCCGGTGGCCCAGTATCCCGAGATCGCCCCGCCGACCATCGTGGTAGCCGCCACCTATCCCGGCGCCTCGGCCGAGGTGGTGAGCAAGACGGTGGCGACGCCGCTGGAAGAGCAGATCAACGGCGTCGAAAACATGCTGTACATGACCAGCCAGTCCACCGGCGACGGCGGCTTGCGCATCACCATCGCCTTCGAACTCGGCACCGACCTCAACACCGCCCAGGTACTGGTGCAGAACCGCATCGCCATCGCCGAGCCCCTGCTGCCCGACGAGGTGCGCCGGGTCGGCGTCACCGTGGCCAAGAACTCGCCCGACCTGCTCATGGTCATCCACCTGCTGTCGCCCGACCATTCGCGCGACCAGCTTTATGTCTCCAACTACGCCACCCTTCACGTGCGCGACCAGCTGGCCAGGGTCGAAGGCGTGGGCGACATCCGCGTCTTCGGCGGGCGCGATTACGCCATGCGCATCTGGCTGGACCCCGACCGGGTGGCGGCGCGCAACCTGACCGCGGGCGAGGTGGTGGCGGCGTTGAGGGCCCAGAACGTCCAGGTCGCCGCCGGCACGCTGGACCAGCCGCCGGTGCCGAAGCAGGGCGCCTGGCAGCTGGGCATCGAGACCCTGGGGCGGCTGACCGACCCTGCCCAGTTCGCCCAGATCATCGTCAAGTCCGAGCCGGGCGGCCGCGTCACCCGGCTCAAAGACATCGCCCGCATCGAGCTGGGCGCCCAGGACTACAGCGTCAACGGTTATCTGGACCGCAGCCCGGCGGTGCCGGTGGTGGTGTTCCAGCGCCCCGGCTCCAACGCGCTGGCCACCGCCCAGCGGCTTTTGGACACCATGGCGCGGCTGTCGAAGTCGTTCCCGGCGGGCGTCCAGTACGACGTGGTCTACAACCCGACCACCTTCATCGCCCAGTCGGTGCACGAGGTGATCAAGACCATCTGGGAGGCGGTCGGCCTGGTCGTCCTGGTGGTGATCGTGTTCCTGCAGACCTGGCGGGCCTCGGTCATCCCCGTCGTCGCCATCCCGGTGTCGCTGGTGGGCACATTCGGGGTTCTGCGCGCGCTCGGCTACACCATCAACAACCTGTCGCTGTTCGGGCTGGTGCTGGCCGTCGGCATCGTGGTCGACGACGCCATCGTGGTGGTCGAGAACGTCGAGCGCCGCATCCGCACCGGCATGACCCCGCGCGAAGCCGCCCACGCCACCATGGACGAGGTCGGCGGCGCGCTCGTCGCCATCGCCCTGGTGCTGACCGCGGTGTTCGTGCCGGCGGCATTCATCCCCGGCATTTCGGGCCAGTTCTTCCGCCAGTTCGCGGTGACCATCGCGGCGTCGACGCTGATCTCGCTATTGGTGTCGCTGACCCTGTCGCCGGCCCTGTGCGCGCTTTTGTTCAAGCCCCACGACCCCGACCGCCATCCCGGCCCGGTGGGCCGGGCGTTCGCCGCGTTCAACCGCGGCTTCGAGCGGCTTGCCGGCGGCTACGGCGGCCTGGCGCGCCGGCTGATCCGGCTGTCGATCCCGGTGCTGATCGTCTACGCCGCCCTGATCGGGGTCGCCGGCGTCGAGTTCCACGCCGCCCCCACCGGCTTCATTCCCGAGCAGGACCAGGGCTACCTGATCACGGTGATGCAGCTTCCCCCCGGTTCGTCGCTGGCGCGCACCGACGCCGCGCTCCGGCGCACCGTCGACATCATCCTGGACACCCCCGGGGTGGCCCACGCGGTGCCCTTTGCCGGCTTCGACGCGGCGACCTTCACCAACTCGCCCAGCGCCGCGGCCATCTTCGTGCCGCTGGCGCCCTACGAGGACCGCGCCGCCAAGGGCCTGACCGCCAACGCGGTGCTGGCGGACTTGCGCAAACGCCTGGCCGCGGTCCAGGAGGCCTTCATCATTCCCGTCATGCCGCCGCCGGTGCGCGGCATCGGCACCGCCGGCGGCTTCAAGATGATGGTTGAGGACCAGGAGGGCCGCGGCCCCGCCGAGCTGGAGGCCGCTGCCAACGCCCTGGCCGCGGCGGCGCAGAAGGAGCCCGGGCTGACCGGCATCTTCGCCCTGTTCAACACCCGCACACCCAAGGTCTGGGCCGACATCGACCGGGTGCGCGCCGAGATGCTGGGGGTGCCGGCCGACAAGGTGTTCGAGGCGCTCGAGGTCTATCTGGGCTCAACCTTCGTCAACGAGTTCAACTTCCTCGGCCGCACCTTCCGCGTCACCGCCCAGGCCGATGGCGCCTTCCGCAACGACCTGGCCGACGTCGGCCGGCTGCGCACCCGCAACGAGCAGGGCCGCATGGTGCCCATCGGTTCGGTGGCGCGCTTCCATACCGTCACCGGGCCCTACCGGGTGCCGCGCTACAACCTGTGGCCGGCGGCCGAGGTGCAGGGGTCGGCGGTGCCGGGGACGTCGTCGGGCACCGCGCTCGACACCATGGAGCGCCTGGCCGCCCGGGTGCTGCCGGCCGGCTTCGCCGTCGAATGGACCGAGCTGGCCTATCAGGAGCGCGGCGCCGGCGGCAACCCGCTGGCGGTGTTCGGCGCCTCGGTGCTGTTCGTCTTCCTGGTGCTGGCCGCCCAGTACGAAAGCTGGTCGCTGCCGCTGGCCGTGGTCCTGATCGTGCCCATGTGCCTGCTGGCGGCGGTGGCCGGCCTGCTGCTGGGGCACCTGGCGGTCGACATCCTGGCCCAGGTCGGCTTCGTGGTGCTGATCGGCCTGGCGGCCAAGAACGCCATCCTGATCGTCGAGTTCGCCCGCCAGGGCGAGGAGGAGGGCCACCCCCTGGCCGATGCCGCGGTCGAGGCCGCGCGCACCCGCCTGCGGCCGATCCTGATGACCTCGGCCTCGTTCATCCTGGGCGTGCTGCCGCTGGTGCTGGCAACCGGGGCCGGGGCCGAGATGCGCCATTCGCTGGGCACCACGGTGTTCTTCGGCATGCTGGGGGTGACCGCCTTCGGGCTTTTGTTCACCCCCGTCTTCTACGTGGTGGTGCGGCGGCTGTTCCGTCGGCGCAGGGCCGCAACCCCTTAGGGCGGTTGGCCGGCCGGCCCCGGCGGGCCATATCGGCCGGCATGGGCACCCTCGACAAACGCGACTGGCGGGTCGAC
The DNA here is from genome assembly GCA_050260215.1 of Actinomycetota bacterium. GTDB lineage: Bacteria > Pseudomonadota > Alphaproteobacteria > Rhodospirillales > Magnetospirillaceae > JBLNBU01. The sequence continues at coordinate 5,351 of JBLNBU010000162.1, read as the reverse complement.
TTCTTCCGCGGCCTGTCGCTGCTGTTCATCTTCATCGACCACATCAGCGACAACCCGCTGCGGGCCCTTACCTCGCGCCACTGGGGCTTCGCCGACGGGGCCGAGGTGTTCGTCTTCCTGTCGGGATATTCGGGCGGCATGGCCTATGGCGGCGTGCTGGCCGGGCGCGGTGCGGCGGCAGCCTGGCGCAAGGTGGGCGCCCGCTGGCTGACCATCGCCGCCGCCCATTACGGACTGTTCGGCGCCGTGGTGCTGCTGGCCGCCGGCCTGGCGGCGGCGACCCACGACCCCTTTCCCATCCACGGCTACCGCCTGTGGGCGCTGTTCGACCTGCCCCAGTGGACGGTGCCCCGCGGCCTGGGGCTGGCCTGGCTGGCCCGCGACCTGGACATCCTGCCGCTCTACATCGCCATGCTGCCGGCGGTGGTTCCGGTCCTGGTGCTGGCGCGCCGGCGGCCCTGGTGGGCCTTCAGCCTGTCGGCCGCCCTTTACGGCGCCGAGTTGGCCTCGGCCACCGATTTCTTCGGCCCCACCTGGTCGTTCGACCCGTTGAGCTGGCAATTGCTGTTCGTCACCGGCGTCCTGCTCGGCCAGCGCCGGGTCGGAGCCCGCCCGCCGCGGCCCCGCTGGGCGTCGCCCCTGGCCGGCGGCTTCGCCGGCCTGGCCCTGGCCGGCAACCTGGCGATCATGGCCTCCCACCACCTGGGGCCGGGCCTGCCCGACCTGGCGGCCCACCTGTCCTGGGCGCTGGACAAGCGCCACCTGGCCCCTTTGCGCTTCCTCGACATCTTGGCGCTGGCCTACCTGGCCGCCGCCTTCGTGCCCATGCACAAGGCCCCGCGCGCGCTGGCCCCGGTGACCCGCTGCGGCCGCCACTCGCTGGCGCTGTTCTGCCTGGGCGTGCTGCTGTCCTTTGCCGGCAACATGGCCGGCCACTACTGGCCGGGCCCCGCGACCTTGCTGGCGGTCGACGCCATGGGCCTGACCGCGATTGTCGGGGCGGCAATGATGTTGGACCGGCTTGCGGGCGTGACCCGCCCTCCGAAGACGTGCTAAGATCCCACTGTTAAACGGCGAGGTGGGTCCCCATGTCTGTCGGGTTCGTTGTTCGAGGCGATGCCGCAGTGGCAAAAAATACCGACGACAGCTTTGCTGCCTGCCCTGACTGGGCTCGGAATGAACTGGACCGCCGCCTTGCATCGCTTCAGCGCGGCGAAGGCCTGACGACGGACGAGTTAGCGACGCGCATGCGCGTGTGGCGCGAACAGCGCCGCCGGGACTCCGAACGCTGATCCCCCTCCATGGCGGTGACCTGGGCTCCGGAAACGGAGCAGGACTTCCGGCGCATCTTTGCCCACAACGAACAGAAGAAAGGCGAAGAGAGAGCCATCGCGATAGAGGCACACATCCTTGACGAGGGAGAAGCTCTTCGGCCCACCTCGGGGTCCGGCTGGCGCGGGGGCCGTCCGGGGGAACGCCGCAAGCTGATCATCGACGAACAGTATTGGCTGTTCTTCCGCGCGATTCCGAACGGCAACGTCGCGATCTTTGCCGTCGCGGCGACCCGCGAAGACTGGACCGCCCTGGTGAGCCGCCGCTGACCGGCTACCGAAACCCGGTCTCGACCAGGAGGCGGTGGAATTCGCGCAGGTGCTTTTCGGCCTGGGCCTGGTCGGGAACCGAGGCGAGGAACTTCTCCTCGAACTGCTTCTGCTTCAGGTGCTCGATGACGCGCTCGCGGGCCAGGTTCAACGACTTGCCCTTGATCAGCACGCCCGAGCCGCAGAACTTGATGAGGCGGATGGCGCGCAGCGCCAGCGGGTCATCGGGCTTGTCGATCTTCTCGATCACCTCCTCGTCGAGGAGGTACTTGGCCAGCACCTCGTCGACGACCCCGCCCAGTTCGGCCTTCAGCTCCTCGGGCAGCTCGGCCGCCAGCAGGGCGGCATTGGCCGAGGTCAGCGCCGCCATGCGGTCGCGCGGGCTGACGCGCACCGGCACCCAGGCGTCGATGTGGCTGGCCTTGCGCACCTCGCCCGCCAGCATGTCGGTCACCGCCTCGGGCATGCCCGCCCCCAGGGTCGAGGCGACCAGCTGGGTCATGAACTGCACGGTCAGGCAGCCCTCGCCCAGCACCGAGATGACGAAGTCCATGGCCTGCAGGGCGCCCACGGTGTTGCCGGCGCTATAGGTGCGCGAGCCGCGCTGCAAGATGGCCTCGGCGCTGGCGGGACCGCCGATCAGCCCGTCGCGGCTGATCAGGCGGTGAACCACCTTGTGGAACATCTCGTATTCCTGCTTGGGCTCGTTGCGCGACAACGGGTTGGTGCCGCCCAGCTCGCGCACCACCCGGGTCAGCAGCACCTTGGCCGACTGGGGCAGCCTGCCCTTGGCGAACAGCTCGTTGAGCGCGGTGAACGAGGCCGGGGCGAACTTGGCGGTCTCGGCCTTGCCCTCGGACAGGTCGACCAGATGGCAGAGCGCATGGGCCAGGTTGGACTGGAAGCCCAGCAGGTCCTGGATCACCTGGGCCGACAGCATGATGTCGGCGACGACGCCGTCAATGCGCTCCATCACCTTGTCGGCGTCGGGCTCGGCGGTCCAGGCGATCAACAGGTCGATCTTGCCCAGCCAGCTGCGGCGCTCGAGCAGCGCCTGGGCCAGCAGGTAGCTCAGCAGGTATTCGGCGTCGGGGCCGCTGCCGGCGGTCTTCAACGCCTCGGCCACGGACTTGGGCGTGGCCAGCTTCTTGGCCTGGGCGGCACGGGCCTTGCCCAGGATCTCCTCCCACACCTTGTCGAGCTGGTCCTTGCGCGCCTTGGCGTCCTCGCCCGATACCTTGGCCTGCAGGGCCGCCACCCGCTCGATGGCGGCGAACAGCAGGCGGTCCTTGTCGCCGAACCGCTTCAGCTCGGGCGCGCTCAGCAGGAGTTCGGAGGGGGTGACCAGCACCTCGTCCAGGTACTTGCGCAGCAGCCGGCCCATGGTCAGGCGGGCGGGCAGGCGATAGAAGTCGGCCAGTTCGGCGCAGGGCGGCGCCTCGGTGATGGGCGACAGCTGCACCGGCTGGGCGGCACGGGCGTCGGCCTTCTTCTCGACCACCACCGTCTCGGTATGGGTCCCGTCGCTGCGGCGGTAGTCCTTGACCACGCGGACCGCTTCGTGGTTGCCGGTCTGCAGCAGGTTGTCGGCAAAGGCCTTGGCCTTGGCCTCGTCCGAGGCCATTTCGGCAATGACCCAATGCTTGTCCTGGAAGACCTGGATCTCGTACGAGGTCTTGTCGCCGGGGCCGCTCATGGCGCCCCCTGCAGGGCGGCAAGCGCCTTGCGGGCCTGTTCGTGGCCGGCCTCGGCGGCCCGTTTCAGCCAGTCGACGGCGCGCGCGGGATCGCGGACCACGCCCTGGCCCAGTTCCAGCATCACCGCCAGCTGGTAGGCGGCCTCGGCCAACCCATGCTCGGCGGCGCGGGTCAGCCACTGCACGGCGCGCACGGGGTCCTTGGCGACGCCCAGCCCGCCGGCCAGCATCAGGGCCCAGTTCAGCTCGGCCGCCGGCAGGCCCTGCTCGGCGGCGCGGTGGCACAGGGCGGCGGCCTCGGTGGGGTCGGGATCGGTGCCCCGCCCTTGGCGCAGCATGTTGGACAGGTTGAACTGCGCCTGGGGCTCGCCCCGTTCGGCGGCGCGGCGATAGAACTCGACGGCCTGGACCTCGTCCTTGTCGACGCCGGTGCCGGTCTCGTAGAGGGTGCCCAGCGCCAAGAGGGCGCTGGCGTCGTCCTGGTCGGCCGCCTTGCGGAACCACTGGGCGGCCACCGCCGGGTCGGAGTCGATGCCGCGGCCCAGGCGGATCATGTTGCCCAGGTTGAACTGGGCCGGCGCGTCGCCCTGGCGGGCGGCCTTGTGGTACCAGGCCAGGGCCTCGCGGTCGCTTTGGCGGGTGCCCAGGCCGCGCTCGTGCATGATGCCCAGGGCGAACTGGCCGCGGGCGTCGCCGGCCTCGGCGGCACGCAGGTACCAGCGCACCGCCTCGGCCGGGTCGCAGGGCACGCCGTCGCCCTGGCGATAGGCGTTGCCCAGCGCCACCTGGGCGGCGGCGTCGCCGGTCTCGGCGGCCTGGGTCAGGGCGGGAACGTCGGCCGGCTCGTCGACGCCCAGGTGCAAGGGGTCGGGATCGGGTTCAGGCGGCGGCAGCACCAGCGAGGCGGGCTTGGCCGATGGCTTCTTGCCCTTGGCCTTGGGCTGGGGCGCGGGCTCCTCGACGACCGGGCGGGCGCCCAGCGACATCATCTGTTCCAGCACCATGCGGGCGCCGAAATGGCCCTGGCGGGCGGCGCGGGACAGCCAGCGCACCGCCTCGGTCTCGTCGGCATCGACGCCGTCGCCGCGGGAATAGCGCTCGCCCAGCTCGTACTGCGACGACGGGTCACCGCCCTCGGCCGAGCGCTTGAGCTTGTCGATGTCGTCCGTTCCGCGAGCCATGGCGAACCGCACCCCCCTTCGGATCCCCTTGCAAGCGGAAGCATGACCGACTCCATGCTCGTCCGCCACTGCCTTTTGCGCTATACGGACAGGCCTTCGAAAACGGGAGAGGTGATGACGGTCAGCATCGACATGGGGGAGACGACGGCGGGGCTGCAGGCCACGCTCGATCTCGAGGAGCTGCTGGCCACCCGTCTGCTGGTCCAGGGCAACTCGGGCTCGGGCAAGTCGCACCTGCTGCGCCGGCTGATCGAGCAGTCGGCGCCTTATGTACAGCAGGCGGTGATCGACCCCGAGGGCGACTTCGTCACCCTGGCCGACGCCTTCGGCCACGTGGTGGTCGACGCCAGCGCGCATTCCGAGACGGCCTTGCAGCAGATCGCGGCGCGGGTGCGCCAGCACCGCATCTCGGTGGTGCTGAACCTGGAAAACCTGGAAACCGACCGGCAGATGCGCCACGCCGCCGCCTTCCTGGGCGGGCTGTTCGACGTGGATCGCGACTACTGGTATCCCATGCTGGTAGTGGTCGACGAAGCCCAGCTGTTCGCTCCCGCCGCCGCCGGCGACGTCGCCGACGACGCGCGCAAGGCGTCGCTGGGCGCGATGACCAACCTGATGTGCCGCGGCCGCAAGCGCGGCCTGGCCGGGGTGATCGCCACCCAGCGCCTAGCCAAGCTGGCCAAGAACGTGGCCGCCGAGGCCTCGAACTTCCTGATGGGCCGCACCTTCCTCGACATCGACATGGCGCGAGCCGCCGACCTTCTGGGCATGGAACGCCGCCAGGCCGAGATGTTCCGCGACCTGGCCCGCGGCCATTTCATCGCGCTGGGCCCCGCCCTGGCGCGCCGCCCGCTGCCCATGCGCATCGGCACC
>JBLNBU010000161.1:0-32353 GCA_050260215.1 Actinomycetota bacterium | reverse complement strand
CGCGCAGCAGCATCTTGCCCTCGATGAGGGCGTCGTGCCAGCCGATGATGGCGCGGATGGTCAGCGGGCTTTCGCAGATGCCGCCGATCATCATCTCGCGGCCGGCCTCGATGCGCTTGGCGATGGCGATTTCGCCCTCGCGGCTCAGCAGCTCGACCGAGCCCATCTCGCGCAGGTACATGCGCACGGGGTCGTCGGTGCGGCCCAGGTCCTCCTCGTCGACGTTGCCGCCGCCCGAGAAGCCTTCGGAGTCGGTGGTCTCCTCGTCGCCCTCGGCGGCGGCTTCCTCGCCTTCCTCGCTCTCGACGACGTTGATGCCGAGCTCGCTCAGCATCGCCATGGTGTCCTCGATCTGCTCGGACGACACCTCGTCGGGCGGCATGGCGGCGTTGAGCTCGTCATAGGTGACGTAGCCGCGCTCGCGGCCGCGGGCCACCATCTTCTTGACCGCGACCCCCAGGGTGTCGAGCAGCGGGCCGTCCATGGCCTCGTCCTGGTTCTCCGAGACTTCCGCCGTGTTCGTCGATTTGGTCGCCATTAAACCACTGCTCCTCAACGTGCCTGTCAACGCCTCCAGGCGCCCCGCCACATTGGCACGGAGCGCCGGCACCGGCTACTCGTCGTCCTCATCGTCGATCGCCCGCTCCTGGTGCTTGAGCGCCTGGAAATGGGCGAGGGACGGCATCGACATGGTCTCGGCGAGTTTCGCTTCCGCCTCGCTCACGTCCGCCTGGAAATCCTTTTTCGAATACTGCTTGAAAACGTCCACCCAAAGCGCGACCGCCTCGCCGATATCGTCGTAGACCCGCACCGAATGGGTCCGCCGCTCCTCATTGGTCAACAACGAGTCCAGTGCCTGGGTTTGACCGTCGGCACGAAGATGGGCTTCGAGGCTGTTCGAATCAAGGGTTCCGCCAAAACCATGGTGCTTTAGAATCCCACGTCGAAGATTGTCAAGACCCTTCTCCGAGTAGGTGATCTCTCCCAGCCGTTCGGCGATGTGCCCTAGCCGAGGGTGGTGGTGGTCGAGAAGGGCCGGATTGAGCAGCGCCAGACCCAGCATCACCCGTTCGCACACCTCGATCGCCGAGCGTGGCGGGCGCACCCGCCCGGCGCCGGGCAGGCGGCCGTCGGGACCGCGCAGGGCCGCCTCGCCGGTCACCGGCTTGCCCCAGCCGCGCCCCTGGCCCCGCCCGCCCATGCGGGCGACCTGGGCCGGCCCCGGGGCGGGCCGCTTGGGGCGGAAGGCCTCGTACAGCCGGTCCTTGAAGGCGCGCAGGTACTGGTGGCGCACGGTCTCGTCGGCAATGGAGAACGCCTTTTCCTTCAACTCCGCCTCCAGGGCGGCGCGGCGCTCGGGCGTGTCGAACGGGCGATCGGTGGTGGCCAGGCGCCAGACCACCTCGACCAGCGGGTCGGCGGCGTCGATCACCCCTTGCATGGCGGCCGCCCCCTTGGCCTTGATCAGGCTGTCGGGGTCCTCGGGGTGGGGCAGCACGGCGAAGCGCAGCGACAGGCCGGGCTTCAACAGCGGGAAGCCGCGCTCGGCGGCGCGCGCCATGGCGCGCTGGCCGGCATTGTCGCCGTCGAAGCACAACACCGGCTCGGGCGCCAGGCGCCACAGCTCCTGGATCTGCGCTTCCGTCAGCGCCGTGCCCAAAGGCGCTACGGCGAAGGTGAAGCCGGCCTGGTGGAGCGCGATCACGTCCATGTAGCCTTCGACCGCCAGCACCATGGATTTCTCGCGCGCCGTCTCGCGGGCATGGGCCAGGCCGTAGAGGGTCTCGCCCTTGTGGAACAGCGGCGTCTCGGGCGAGTTCAGGTATTTGGGCTGGCCGTCGCCCAGGGTCCGCGCCCCGAAGGCGATGACGCGGCCGCGGCGGTCGGCGATGGGGAAGATCACCCGGCCGCGGAAATAGTCGAACGAGGCGCCGCCGTCTTCGGGCTTCTTGAGCAGCCCGGCCTCGATCAGCAGGGTCTCGGGGCACTTGTCGCTCATCAGCGCGGTCTTCAGCGCGGTGCGCGAATCGGGCGCCCAGCCCAGGCGGAAGCGGGCGATGGTGGCTTCCGACAGGCCGCGGCCGCGCAGGTAGGCCAGGCCCTCCTTGCCGGCGGGGCCGCGCAGCTGGCTTTCGAAAAAGGCGCAGGCCGCCTCGGTGACGTCGTGCAGGCCGGCGCGCTTGGCCTCGCGCACCCGCTCCTCGGGCGTGGCCTTGGGCACGTCCAGGCCGACCTCGCCCGCCAGCTTCTCGACCGCCTCGGTGAACGACAGGTGGCCGGCGCGCATCTCGAAGCCGATGGCGTCGCCGTGGGCGCCACAACCGAAGCAGTGATAGAACCCCTTGTCCTCGTTGACGGTGAAGGACGGCGTCTTCTCGTTGTGGAAGGGGCACAGGCCCTGGTGCTCGCGGCCCTTGCGCGCCAGTTTGACCCGGCGGGCGACCACCTGGACCAGCGGCACCCGCATGCGCAGTTCGTCGAGAAATTGCGGGCTGAACGCCATCGCGGGCCCCTAGTGCGGGCTCCTCAGCCCCCCAGTTCCTTCTTCGCCACGGCGCTGGCCTTGGTGAAGTCCATCTCGCCGGCGTGGCGCTCTTTGAGGGCGGCCATCACCTTGCCCATGTCCTTGATGCCGCCGGCGCCGATCTCGGCGATCACGGCGCGCACCGCGGCGGCGACCTCATCCTCGGACAGCTGGCGGGGCAGGAATCGCTCGATGATGGCGATCTCGTCCTGCTCCTGCTGGGCCAGCTCCAGGCGGCCGCCCTGCTCGTACATGCTGATGCTTTCGCGCCGCTGCTTGATCATGGACTGCAGCATCTGGCGGATCTCGTCCTCGGCGATGCCGTCGGACACCCCGCGCGGGCGGGCGGCGATGTCGCGGTCCTTCAGCGCCGCCAGGATCAGGCGGACGGTCGAGACGGTGCGCGAATCCTTGGCCAGCATGGCGGTCTTGAGTGCGTCGTTGAGCTGCTGGCGCAGCATGGCATGTCCTCTTGCGGCGTCGGGAACGAAGGCTTGCGTGGAAACCGACAGGCTACCTGAAAACCGCGATGAAGGAAAGGCCCCGTGGACGTTGGTATGTGATTGAAAATTCACAATTATTGCAGCGCGGTGGCGAGGCTTGACTCCGGCCGTGGCGATCTTTATAAGGCGCGAAATTTACCTGCTGCCTGCCGGGCCGGGCTATCGGCCCCTCGAGCGAGGACCCGTGGTGCCCACTGCACTGCTGGTCGTCGGCGCCCGCGCGCGGCCCTGTCTCTGGCGCTCGGACGTTCCGGGCCTTATCATACGCCACCGCTCCCGGCCCAGGGGGCGACCGCAAGCAAGGATGAGCATGCCGACCCGACCCGACTTCGACATCCCGCGTCCTTCCGGCGCCACCGGCGCCCTGGTGCTGGCAGACGGCAGCGTGCTGTGGGGCAGGGGCGTCGGCGCCGCCGGTTCGGCGGTGGGCGAGGTGGTGTTCAACACCGCCATGACCGGCTACCAGGAGACCCTGACCGATCCGTCCTACGCCGGGCAGGTCATCACCTTCACCTTCCCGCACATCGGCAACGTCGGCGCCAACGCCGAGGACGTCGAGACCACCACGCCGGCAGCGCGCGGCTGTATCCTGCGCGCCGACATCACCGATCCTGCCAACTGGCGCGCCAATCGTCATCTGGACGCTTGGCTGAAGTCGTTCGGCATGGTCGGCCTGGCCGGAGTGGATACCCGCGCCCTGACCCGGCGCATCCGCTCGTCGGGCGCCCCCAACGGTACCATCGCACACGCCCCCGACGGCAATTTCGACCTGGAAGCCCTGTGGAAGAAGGCGGTCGAGTGGCCGGGGCTGGAGGGCATGGACCTGGCCCGCGAGGTCACCTGCGCCCAGTCCTACGGCTGGGACGAGACCGAGTGGGCGCTCGGCAAGGGCTACGGCAAGCAGGACAATCCCCGCTTCCACGTGGTCGCCGTCGACTTCGGCGCCAAGCGCAACATCCTGCGCTGCCTGGCCGGGGTCGGCTGCAAGGTCACCGTGCTGCCCGCCACCGCCACCGCCGATGACGTACTGCGCCACTCCCCCGACGGCGTGTTCCTGTCCAACGGCCCCGGCGACCCGGCGGCCACCGGCGAATACGCGGTGCCCATGATCCGCGGCGTGCTGGATGCCGGCAAGCCGTTGTTCGGCATCTGCCTGGGCCACCAGATGCTGGCCCTGGCGCTGGGGGCCAAGACCCACAAAATGGCCACCGGCCACCGCGGCGCCAACCATCCGGTCAAGGACCTAGCCACCGGCAAGGTGGAGATCACCAGCCAGAACCACGGCTTCGTCGTCGACGAATCCTCCCTGCCCAAGGGTGTGGCGGTGACCCACCGCTCGCTGTTCGACGGCTCGGTCGAGGGCATCGCGGTCGACGGCAAGCCGGTGTTCTCCGTCCAGTACCACCCCGAGGCCTCGCCCGGGCCGCAGGACGCCCATTACCTGTTCGAGCGCTTCGTCGAAGCTATCGAAAAGAACCGTTGAGGATCATTTATCAGACGCAGATGAACACAGATAAACGCAGATGAAGATCAAGCTCTCCAGCCTCCGGACCCAACCGTTGAGGCGGAGGGCTTTGTTCTGTCGGTGTGTATCTGAGTTCATCTGTGTTCATCTGTGTCTTTGAGAAAGAGCGGCCGCCAGACATGCCCAAACGTACAGACATCCATAGCATCCTCATCATCGGCGCCGGTCCGATCGTCATCGGCCAGGCCTGCGAGTTCGATTATTCGGGCGTGCAGGCGTGCAAGGCGCTGAAGGAGGAGGGCTACCGGGTCATCCTGGTCAACTCCAACCCGGCGACGATCATGACCGACCCGGGGCTGGCCGACGCCACCTATATCGAGCCGATCACGCCCGAGATGGTCGCCAAGATCATCGAGAAGGAGCGCCCCGACGCCCTGCTGCCGACCATGGGCGGCCAGACGGCGCTCAACACGGCCATGAAGCTGGCCGACGACGGCATCCTGGAAAAGTTCGGCGTCGAGATGATCGCCGCCAAGCGCGACGTCATCGCCAAGGCCGAGGACCGGCTGCTGTTCCGCGACGCCATGGACAAGATCGGGCTGGAAAGCCCGAAGTCCAAGCTGGTCAAGACCCTGGCCGAGGCGCGCGAGGCCATGGGCTTCGTCGGCCTGCCCGCCATCATCCGGCCCAGCTTCACCCTGGCCGGCACCGGCGGCGGCATCGCCTACAACATCGAGGAGTACGAGCAGATCGTCGCCGGCGGCCTGGCGGCCTCGCCCGTGCACGAGGTGCTGGTCGAGGAATCGGTGCTGGGCTGGAAAGAGTACGAGATGGAGGTTGTCCGCGACCGCAAGGACAACTGCATCATCATCTGCTCCATCGAGAACGTCGACCCCATGGGCGTGCACACCGGTGATTCCATCACCGTCGCCCCGGCGCTGACGCTGACCGACAAGGAATACCAGATCATGCGCAACGCCTCGATCGCGGTGCTGCGCGAGATCGGGGTCGACACCGGCGGGTCCAACGTCCAGTTCGCGGTCAATCCCAAGAACGGCCGCATGACGGTGATCGAGATGAACCCGCGCGTGTCGCGGTCCTCCGCCTTGGCGTCCAAGGCCACCGGCTTCCCCATCGCCAAGGTCGCCGCCAAGCTGGCGGTCGGCTACACGCTGGACGAACTGGCCAACGACATCACCGGCGTCACCCCGGCGTCGTTCGAGCCGACCATCGACTACGTGGTCACCAAGATCCCGCGCTTCACCTTCGAGAAGTTCCCCGGCGCCGACCCGCTGCTGACCACCTCGATGAAGTCGGTGGGCGAGGCCATGAGCATCGGGCGCACCTTCCAGGAGTCCCTGCAGAAGGGCCTGCGCTCCATGGAGACCGGGCTGACCGGCCTCAACGAGGTCGAAATCCCCGGCGCGGGCGCGGGCGACATGAAGGACGCGGTGAAGAAGGCCCTGGCCACGCCGCGCCACGACCGCCTGCTGGTCATCGCCCAGGCCTTCCGCCTGGGCCTGACCGTCGACGAGGTCCACGCCGCCTGCTCCTACGACAAGTGGTTCCTCGAGCAGATCAAGGGCCTGGTCGACGTCGAGGAAGAGGTGCGCAAGAAGGGCCTGCCCGCGGACGCCGCCGGCATGCTGCGCTTGAAGAAACTGGGCTTCTCGGACCAGCGCCTGGCCCAGCTGTCGGGCAAGACGCTGACCGAAACCGCCTTCCGCCGCGAGGTGCTCGACGTCAAGCCGGTGTTCAAGCGCATCGACACCTGCGCCGCCGAGTTCCCCTCGTCCACCGCCTACATGTACTCGTGCTACGAGGGTGACGGCGTGTCCAAGGGCGAGTGCGAATCCGACCCCTCGGACCGCGACAAGGTGATCATCCTGGGCGGCGGGCCCAACCGCATCGGCCAGGGCATCGAGTTCGACTACTGCTGCGTCCACGCCGCCTACAGCCTCGACGAGGCCGGGCGCGAGACCATCATGGTCAACTGCAACCCCGAGACGGTGTCCACCGACTACGACACCTCGGACCGCCTGTATTTCGAGCCGCTGACCGCCGAGACCGTCATCGAGCTGGTCCGTGCCGAGCAGAAGAAGGGCAAGGTCCTGGGCTGCATCGTCCAGTTCGGCGGCCAGACGCCCCTGAAGCTGGCCCACCCGCTGGAACAGGCCGGCATCCCCATCCTGGGCACCAGCCCCGATTCCATCGACCTGGCCGAGGACCGCGAGCGCTTCCAGAAGCTGCTTCACGATCTCGGCCTCAAGCAGCCGCCCAACGGCACCGCCCGCTCGCTCGACGAGGCCAAGGCGGTGGCCGACCGCATCGGCTATCCGGTGGTGATCCGCCCCAGCTTCGTGCTGGGCGGGCGCGCCATGCAGATCGTGTACGACCACGAGGCGTTGGAGCGCTACATGCGCGAGGCGGTGGTGGTGTCGGGCGACGATCCGGTGCTGATCGACTACTACCTGAAGGACGCCATCGAGGTCGACGTCGACGCCCTGGCCGACGGCACCGAGGTCTATGTCGCCGGCATCATGGAGCACATCGAGGAGGCCGGCATCCACTCGGGCGATTCGGCGTGCTCGCTGCCGCCCTATTCGCTGGACGACGAGATCGTCGCCGAGCTGGAGCGCCAGACCACCTTGCTGGCCAAGGCGCTCAACGTGGTCGGCCTGATGAACGTCCAGTACGCCATCCAGGGCAGGACGATCTACATCCTGGAGGTCAACCCGCGCGCCTCGCGCACGGGGCCCTTCGTCGCCAAGGCCACCGGCGTGCCGATCGCCAAGATCGCCGCCCGGGTGATGGCCGGCGAGAAGCTGGCCGATTTCGGGCTGAAGAAGCGCCCGCAGATGAAGCACGTCGCGGTCAAGGAGGCGGTGTTCCCCTTCGCCCGCTTCCAGGGCGTCGACATCATCCTGGGCCCTGAGATGAAGTCCACCGGCGAGGTGATGGGCATCGACGCCGACTTCGCCCGGGCCTTCGCCAAGAGCCAGCTGGCCTCGGGCTGCGTGCTGCCCACCGCCGGCACCGTGTTCATCTCGGTGCGGGAAGGCGACAAGCCGGCCATGGCCGGCCTGGGCAAGCGCCTGCTGGAAATGGGCTTCAAGCTGATCGCCACCGAGGGCACCGCCCGCTTCCTCAAAGCCCAGGGGCTGGAAGTGGACGTGGTCAACAAGGTGCTCGAAGGCCGTCCGCACTGCGTCGACGCCATGATGAACGGCCAGGTGCAACTGGTGGTCAACACCACCGAGGGCAGCCAGGCGGTCAAGGACAGCTTCTCGATCCGCCGCACCGCGCTTACCCACAATATCCCGCACTACACCACGGTCGCCGGTGCGCGAGCCGCGGTCGAGGCCATCGAGGCCTTGAAGTGCGGCACGCTTGATGTGGCGCCGCTGCAATCGTATTTTAATGGTTCTTTCTAGGGGCGGGGGGCCTTCGGGCCCGCCGTTTCCACGCGCTGGGGTTTCTCGATGGAAAAGATCCCTATGACCCCCGCTGGGCTTGCCCAGCTGGAGGAGGAGCTTAAGACTCTCAAGGTGGTCGAGCGGCCGGCCGTCATCCGTGCCATCGCCGAGGCCCGCGAGCACGGCGACTTGTCGGAAAACGCCGAGTACCATGCCGCCCGTGAGCGTCAGAGTTTCATCGAGGGCCGCGTTGCCGAGCTGGAAGACATCATCTCGCGCGCCCAGGTCATCGACGTTACCCAGCTTTCGGGCGACCAGGTGCGCTTCGGCGCCACCGTGACGCTGGCCGACGAGGATTCCGACGACGAGGCGGTCTACACCATCGTCGGTGCCCACGAGGCCGACATCAAGGCCGGGCGGATGTCCGTCCACTCGCCCCTGGCGCGCGCCCTGATCGGCAAGCACGTGGGAGACACCGTCGAGGTCACCACGCCTGGCGGCTCCAAGTCCTACGAGATCGTCGACGTCCGGTTCGGCTAGGCGTTCCCCCTCTCCCTGCGGGAGAGGGTTGGGGTGAGGGGGCTTTCGGCAACCCGGTCCCTGTCTGGCGCGTTCACTCCGTGAGCTTTCCACGGAGGACGCCATGACCGCCCCATCCTTGCCGCGGCTCAACGAGCCCGCTCCCGATTTCGAGGCCAAGACCACCTTCGGCATCCGCCGGCTGTCGGACTATCGGGGGCGCTGGCTGTTGCTGTTCTCGCACCCGGCCGACTTCACGCCGGTGTGCACCACCGAATTCGTCGCCTTCGCCAAGGCTTCCGACCGCTTCGCCGCCATGGGCTGCGAGCTTTTGGGCCTGTCCATCGACAGCACCTTTTCGCACCTGGCCTGGGTGCGCAACATCGAGCAGAATTTCGCGGTGAAGGTGAAGTTCCCGGTCATCGACGACATCAACATGAAGGTCGCCTCGACCTACGGGATGATCCATCCCGGCGCCTCCGAGACCGCCACCGTGCGGGCCGCCTTCTTCATCGACCCCAACGGCATCTTGCGCGCCATGGTCTACTATCCCATGACCAACGGCCGCTCCATCGACGAGTTCCTGCGCCTGCTGGCGGGTCTGCAGACCACCGACGCCCACCAGGTCGCCACGCCCGAAGGCTGGCACCCCGGCGACAAGGTGATCGTGCCGCCGCCCAAGACGCCCGAGGAGATCGAGCAGCGCCTGGCCGCCGGGTTCGAATGCGTCGACTGGTATTTCTGCAAGAAGGACCTGCCCGAGCAGCGGGCGGGCGGCTGACTTGCCGCCAACTTTCCATTAGCCTCTTCCTTCGATACGGCCGCTGTCGCGGCCTCCTCAGGATGAGACATGAAGCGGGGGCGTGGCATGGTCGGACGGTTGGCGGGCTTTTTGGCTCTGGTGCTCATGGCGCTGCCGGCGCTGGCCGACAGCCCGCCGCCGGGGACCATCATCACCGAGCACCTGATGGTGGGCGTCTCGGGCGATGCCGAGATCTACGTGCGCAACAAGCACGTGGTCGAACTGTCCACTCCCGACGCCCAGCACACGGTGATCTTCGTCCACGGCGCCAGCTATCCCGGCCACACCACCTTCGACATGAACCTGCCCGGCGGCAGCTGGATGGACTGGCTGGCCAAGCGGGGCTTCGACGTCTATGCCGTCGACCTGCGCGGCTATGGCCGCTCGACCCGCCCGCCCGAGATGAACCAGCCGCCCGAAGCCAACAAGCCGGTGGTCGACACCGCCCAGGCGGTCAAGGACCTGGCCTATGCCGTCCAGTACGTGCTGTCGCGGCGCAACCTGACCTCGCTGTCGCTGGTGGGGTGGTCGTGGGGGGCGACCGTCGCCGGGCGCTACACCACCGACGAGGCCTATGGCCGGGTCAACCGGCTGGTGCTGTACGCGCCCCAGTGGCTTCGCGACAACGCCGCCCCGGCCGAGGTGGCGCCGGGCCAGGTGGGCGCCTGGCGTACCGTCTACCCGCGCGAGGCGCGCGAGCGCTGGCTGAAGGGCGTGCCCGCCGCCAAGCGCGACGACATCATGCCCAAGGAGTGGTTCGACTCGTGGGTGGCCGAGACCCTGGGCGGCAAGTCGGACCTGCAGGCTCCCAACGGGGTGGTGGCCGACGCCATTTCCGGCTGGGCCGCCGGCAAGCCGCTGTGGCGCCCCGACCGCCTGTCGGTGCCGACCCTGGTGGTGCAGGGCGAATGGGACGGCGAATCGCCGCCCGAAATGGGCCGGGCGGTATTCGCCCAGCTGAAGGGCAACAAGCGCTACGTGGTCATCGGTGAGGCCACCCACGCCATGCTGCTGGAGAAGAACCGCCAGCAGCTGTTCCGCGCCGTCCAGTCCTTCCTTGAGGAGCCGTTCTAGCGCCATGCATGCGGCCCACACCCTGATGGTGGCCACCCGCGGCCGCGGCCTGGTCGACATCACCGGCCAGGTGGCCGACTGGGTGCGCGGAGCGGGCGTGCGCACCGGGCTGCTGACCGTGTTCATCCGCCACACCTCGGCCAGCCTGACCATCCAGGAAAACGCCGATCCCGACGTGCTGGCGGACCTGGATGCGTTCTTCTCGCGCCTGGTGCGCGATGACCCCTCGCTTTACCGCCATACCGCCGAGGGGCCCGACGACATGCCCGCCCACATCCGCGCGGCGCTGACCCAGACCAGCCTATCCATTCCGGTGGTCGACGGGCGCATGGCGCTGGGGACTTGGCAGGGGATATACGTCTTCGAGCACCGTACCCATCCGCACCGCCGCCAGGTGGTTCTCCATCTGACGGGGGAGTGAAGGCCGAAGGTATTCATCCGCTCGGCCGCCGTCGCCATCTCAGGGTTCATGATCCGCATCGCCGCCTTGCTCGCCTGTCTGGCTTTTCCCGTCCTGGCCCAGGACCAGCGGCCGCGCCAGGACCTGCGGGTCGAGCAGGACCGCCTGCATCCGTCCGAACTGCGCGAGGGCGAACGCCGCCTGGACGCCATCCGCGAGCGCGGCCGCACCGACCCCGGCACGGCCGACGCCATGCGCCGCATCTATGAGGCCGACCACAGCCTGGCGACCATCAACCGGCCCATCCCCGGCGGCCAGCCCACTCCCGGACTGGTCGGCCCGGGCGAGCGGGTGCCGCCATAGGAGGACAGGGACATGTCGCCCACCACCGTCGCCGCCTTCGCCGCCGCCTTCGTCTGCCTGGTCAGCGTCGCCCGTGCCGACACCGAGGCCGGCCGCATCGCCTGCGAACAAGACGTCGAGCAGATCCGCCAGTACATCGAGACCCACCGCTCGCAGCTAACCCCGGCCGAGCGGTCCAGTGCCGCCCAGCGCCTGGGCGTCGCCGCCGATCAGTGCCGCGGCGAGGTGCTGCTGGGCCAGACCACCCTGGCCCAGTTGCGCCAGGACCTGCGCATGGATGCGGCCGAGCAACAGGCCGCCGAACGGCCGGAGCGCTGACCCATGGCCGCCCCCCTGGCTGCCGTCCTGTTGGTCGCCGCCACCGCCTGCAGCCCCGGCTTCGGGCCCAACGACCAGGATCTGCGCTTCCGCCTCGACCTCTACCGCAAGGACTACACCGACCTGCAATGGAGCGAGATACAGCGCCGCCTGGCCACCGCCGAGGCCGAGTGCATCGGCGGCAGTCCCCGCCAGGCCGAAAACGACCTGCAGGGCCTGGACGCCTATGCCGACCTCGAGCGGCGGCTGGGCGAAAGCGCCAAGGCGTGGACGACGCCGGGGCGGTGAAACGCCCAGCCCGTCATGGACCACCGGGTCGAGCCCGAGGCGACGATCAACCCTACATCGGTGCCGCCTGCCGGGCGAAGCTGCGGTTGGCGGCGATGGCGGCCTGGGTGCGGTTGTTGACGCCCAGCTTCTTCATGATCGACTTGACGTGCACCTTGACCGTGCCTTCCAGCATGCCCAGCGAGCGCGCGATCTCCTTGTTGGAGTAGCCGAGCGTCAGCAGCTTCAGCACCTGGGTCTCGCGCGGGGTCAGCGACTTGAAGTCGGGATTGAAGTCGCCGCCTTCGTCCAGGGGCGAGCCCTCGAAGCCGGTTTCGGCGCCGCCTTCGTCGGTGGCCACCGCCTGGGCGGGGACGTAGAGCTCGCCCGACAGCACCAGCGGCAGCACGTGCTTGAGGATCTCGCCGTTGGAGGACTTCAGCACGTAGCCTCGCGCTCCGGCCTCGATGGCCGAGCGGATGGTGGCGCGCTGGCGCGAGCCCGAGACGATGACCACGGGAACGTGGGGCAGGGTCTCGATGAACTTCTTCAGATCGGAAATGCCGTTGAGCCCCGGCATCATCAGGTCCAGCAGGATAAGATCCAAATTGGGGGTTTCATGAGCGAGCCGGCGGGTCTCCTCGGCGTTGCTGGCCTGAAGGATGGTGACACTGGTTCCGTAGAGGCTCTCCAGGGCGAGGGAGATGCCGTAGCGGAACAGCGCGTGGTCGTCGGCAATGAGTACTACCATGTCAAAAACCTCTCCGGCGGCATATGCCGCCCAAAGTGTCTCGGTTGGGCTCCGAGGTCCCCGAGCGTCGCCCGTGGCTTGCCCCTTCCGGTCTATTCCTGCCTGCGTTCCCCTTGGTGACGGCGGCGACCGTGTGGTGGGTGTTCCGGCGAATTCCGGCTACCTCGGATCGGCCCCACGCTCGGGTATTTAATTTTCCGAAGCCCCGTTTCAATCGCGGCATGGGCTCCACGGCAGGATCAGTACCCTTTGCGCGCCCCCGGTGCACCTTGGTGATAGGAGAACCCACCCGTCATCCCCGTTTCGGACCCGATGGCGTGCCAGTGGACCTCGGCCTTCAGCGGCAGGTGGTCCGAGGCGACGCGTGCCGGCGCCGCCGCGTGGACCGACAGGCGGGCCAGTCCCGGCTCGGGCCATACCCAGATGCGGTCGAGCGGCAAAATCGGCAGGCGCGACGGGAAGGTGCGCGGCATCAGCGAGGTTCCCAGCCGGCGGTCGAGGTGGCGCAGCGCCCCGCGGGTCGGGCGCCATTCGTTGAAGTCGCCCATGACCACGGTGGGCATGCCGTCGGATGCGCCGGCCAGGGCGTCCAGCAGCACCGCCACCTGGTGGCGCCGCTCGGCCGAGGACAGGCCCAGATGGGTGACCACCGCGCGTACGCGGGTGGACCCCACCTGCAGCTCGCAGTCCAGCGCGCCGCGGGGCTCGAAATGGCCGACGGTGAAGTCGACGCGGCGCACCAGTGCCACCGGCCAGCGCGACAGCAGGGCGTTGCCGAACTTGCCGCGCCGGCCCTTGATGTTGGGACCGGCCACCGCATGCATCCCCAGGGTCTCGGCGAAGTAGTCGAGCTGGGTGCGGCCGTCGACCAGCAGCTTCATGTCGATTTCCTGCAAGCCCAGCACGTCGGCGTCGAGCGCGCGCAGCACCTCGGCGATGCGCTCGGGACCGTAGCGGCCGTCGGTTCCGAAGCAGCGGTGGATGTTGTAGGTGGCGGCCGCCAGCTTGATGCCGGCGGCGGAAAGGGAGCGGTCGTCGAACAGCGTCAAGCCTCCTGGACGCGCCGGCTTCCTCCTCCCGCCCGTGCCAGCCGGTTGACCAGGGCGACGCCTGCGGCGATGGTCAGGGCGGTGGCGGCGGCCAGCACGGCGATGTTGACCTCGTCGGGCCTGCGTAGCACCGCCACCAGCCGATGGCCCAGCACGCTCATGGCGAAAAGTCCGGGAATCATCCCCAGCACCGTCCCGGTGACGAAATCGCGGAAGCGTACCCCCGCCGCGCCCGCCACCAGGTTGATCACCGAGAACGCCGCCACCGGCAGCAGGCGAAGCAGCATGATGCCGATGACGCCGCGCCGGGCCAGGGCGCGGTTGACCCGGTGGACCTTCCAGCCGGCAAGCCGGCGCACCCGCCCGCGCCCCAAAGCCCGGCCCAGCCCGTAGACCAGCGCCGCGCTGCCCACCGATCCGGCCAGCGACAGCGCCAGCCCCACCCAGGTGCCCAGTCCGGCGGCGGTGGCCAGGACCAGCAGCGACGGCGGGAAGCGCACCAGCCCGGCGGCCAGGAAGGCGGCGATCACCACCAGCGGCCCCCTGGGGCCCTCGCCCCAGGCAGTGATGCGGTCCAGCCAGGGATGGACCAGTGCGGCGGCCTCGGGCGGGGCCAGCGGCCATGCCACCCCGGCCACTCCCAACAGCGCCAGCACGCCGTAAAGGGCCAGCACGCGCAGCTGCAGCGGCCGCCTGGCCGGTCCGGGCATGGCCTCCTCGACCCAGACCAGTGTTTCCAGGGCGCGGTCGGGGTCGGGGATGTCGCTGTCGGCCATGATCTGCATGACCGGGCTGGGATCGACGCTATCCAACGGCTCCAGCCGGCGCCACGGGTTGCCCAGCGCGGCGATGGCGGCGTGGACGCCGCCCAGTTCGGCCTCGGTGCGGGCTATCGTTTCGGCGGCGACGCCCAGGTGCTCGGCCAGCAGGTCGTGGCGGGCCGCGGTGATGGCGCGCGCGATGTCGGGGCGCCCGGCGGCCTCGACCAGGATGTCGCATTCGGTGTCGAGCCCCAGCGAACGGTTGTTCAGGTTGGCCGAGCCGATGCGCAGGAAGGTGTCGTCGACCACCATCACCTTCGAGTGAACCTTGACGTCGCGGCCGCCCACCATCGGGAAATACAGGCGCAGCCGGCCGTGGCGGTCGGCGGCCAGCAGCCGGCGGTACAGCCGCGCCCGCGCCACCCCCATGCTCGATCGTTCCAGCAGGCTCACCGGCTCGCCCGGGCCGATGACCACGATCTCGGGGCAGTCGGGCGCGCGCAGGCGGCGCTCCAGCGCCGCACTGATGCGGCGCGAGGCGAAGTACTGGTTCTCGACGAAGATCAGCCGGCGCGCCGCCCGGATCATGTCCAGGAACAGGCGCTCGACCTCGTGGGTGTCGCCGCCGCCGTCCCAGGCCGGTTCGGTGCGCGCGATGGCGATGTCGGCGCCGTCCATGAGCGGTGCCACCGACGGCGGCCACAGGGCGCGCCAGTCGCCGCCCCGGACGGGCTCCAGCCGCTCGCCCGAGGCGCAGCGCCAGCGGTCGCGGCAGATGTCGCCCAGCGCCGCCGCCGCCTCGCCGGCCACCAGTGCCATGACGTCGTGGAACGGCGGATAGGCCGAGAAGGCCGGGTCCGAGCGCCGCAGGTCGGCCGGCAGGTGGGCGCGGCTGTCCCAGCGCTGGCTGGTGACATCCAGCCCGCCGACGAAGGCCAGGGCGTCGTCGAGGACCACGATCTTCTGGTGGTGCGAGGCGCCGATGGGATGGCCGTCGTCGAGGCGGAAGTGCAGGTTGCGATGGGTCAGCCAGTCCATCTTGACCAGCCCGGCGAACTCGCGGTTGACCGCATAGATCAGCGCCGAATCCCAGATCAGCACCCGGATGTCCAGGCCGGGCCGGGTCCGCGCCAGCCGGTCGAGCAGCGGTCCGATGGCCGAAGGCAATCCGTTCGCCGCCTCGTCGCCGTCGCGCAGCAGGCGGGTGCGGCTGTCGAACTCCCAGCCCACCATCAGGATCGAACGCCGCGCCTTGGGCAAGGCCTCGGCCAGGGCGCGGAAATACTCCTCGGCGTCGACCACCATGGCCGTGCGCTCGGCCTGGGCGATGCGCCAGCAGTTGCGCCCCGGGCGTGCCAGGGTCCGCGCCGGGAGACGGAAGGCCTGGTTCATGCCCGTTGAAATGGGGCCTGTGCCCTTGCGCCCACCCTGATCGGAAGAGGCACCCGGCCAGAAAAATTGACCTTGTCGCCCTGGCTTCCCATTTGGCCTACCAATGGCCCAAGGAGGCGTCGATGCAGGTTCGCGAGGTGATGACCCCCGATGTCGTGGTGATCGGGCCCCACGCATCCATCCGTGACGCGGCCCGGCGTATGCGCGACCGCGATGTGGGCTGCCTGCCGATCGCAGACGAAGGCGGGCGGCTGCTCGGCATCGTCACCGACCGGGATATCGCCGTCCGGGCGGTGGCCGACAACCGCAACCCGGCGCAGACCACGGTGCGGGAATGCATGTCGACGGATCTGGTGTGGGTCCATGACGACCTCGGCGTCGAGGATGCCGCAGAGATGATGGAGCGCGAACAGGTACGGCGGCTGCCCGTGCTGGACCGTGAGCAGCGGCTGGTGGGCATCCTGTCACTGGGCGACATCTCGACGCGGACCACCGACCGCCGGCTGGCCGGCGAGGTCACCCGCGAGGTGTCGCAACCCCTAAGGCACTGAGCGCACCTCGCCGGTGCGCGGCACCAGCAGCACCGTCCCGCCCTGCGGTGGCGGCGCTTCTGCTGTCTGCTGGTCGGCCGGTGCCGCGGTGCCGCGGGCCTCGGCCAGCTGCGCAGGGGTCAGAATGGCGGCCATGTCGTCGCGCTCCATTCGCGCCTCGGCGTTGCCCTGTCGGGCGGCCAAGTCCAGCCACTGCCAGGCGCGGACGAAGTCCCTGGGCACCCCGAGTCCCAGCGCGTACAGGCGCCCCAGCATGTACTGCGATTCGCTGTCGCCGGCTTCGGCCGAGGCGGTGAATTCGCGCGCGGCGGCGCCATAGTCGGCCCGAGCCCAGGCGGCGACGCCGCGGCCATAGTCGGCGGCGGCGGGGTGGGCCGCCGACAGCAGGACGAGGGCGGAGATGGCCATCCAGCGCGGCATGGCCGTCACATTGCGACGGCGGCGCCGGGTTTCACCCCCTCCCGAGGTGGAGGGTCAGTGGCCGCAGGAACAGCCGCCGCCGCACCCTTCGTCCTCGTCGGCATGGTCGTGCTGGCGGTAGATGGCCCCGTGGTAGATCTGCGCCGAGCGGCCGTCGCAGGCGACGTCCACATAGTTCAGGCCGTTGGCGTCGGTCTTCAGCTCCATGGCCAAGCGCCCCTGCTCGATGGCGGTGACCACCTCGATCTCGCTGATGTCGAGCGCCTTGGCGACCGCCCCGATCAGGGCATTGATCTCGTCGTACATCTCGCGCTCTTCCATCACCGTGCTCTCCCAGTGGGCCAAGGGGCAGACCATAGCCGCCCCGGCCGATTTTTGCCACCGTTCGTCCCCTTCCTTGCCCCATGCGGGTTAAGCACCGATTCAAACGGTGCCCCTACCGTTCGACGGGTTGACACAAACCATCGACGTGAAAGGGAGACGACCCTTGGCTCCTCGCACTCTGCACCTTCATTCGGGCCACGATACGGTCCAGGTCGACGACGATTCCGCCGCCATGGGTGCGGCCTTCTCGACCGACCCCGGCCCGCTGGCCGCCGGCAGCGCCTTCGACACCGCCACCCCCTATTACGTGTCGGCGCTGCTTTATCCCAGCGACTGGCGCTGGAACGCCGACAGCCCGCACGGCACCGCGGTCAGCGTCACCTACAGCTTCATGACCTCGAGCAGCCAGTCGGGCTTCTCGGTGTTCACCGACGCCGAAAAGGTGGCGGTGCGCGACTGCTTCGCCAAATGGGCGGCTGCCTGCAACGTCACCTTCAAGGAGGTGGCCAGCGGGGGCCAGATCGCGCTGGGCAACGCCGACCTCGGCACCGGCGGGACAACCGGCTGGACCACCTGGAGCGGCACCACCGGCGCCGATTCGGGCTACAAGACCACCCATGCCGACGTCTACATCAACGGCAGGATCGGGCTGACCTTTGACGACGGCAGCGTCGGCAAGGCGACCATGATCCACGAGATCGGCCATGCGCTGGGGCTGAAGCACTCGTTCGATACCTCGGGCCCGACCCTGTCGGGGACCGAGAACACCCACCAGTACACGGTGATGGCCTACAACACGGCACCGTCGACGCCCAACTGCGAGCCCTGCACCCCGCAGCTCTACGACGTCGCCACCGTCCAGTACCTGTACGGCGCCAACAAGGCCGCCCACGCCGGCAACGACACCTGGCAGGTTTCGGCAAGCGGCCCCACGGTCGAGACCATCTGGGACGGCGGCGGCAACGACACCCTGTCGGCGGCCAACCAGACCCTGGCGGCCCGCATCGACCTGAACGAGGGCCACTTCAGCGACATCGGCCCCTACGGCTCGGGCGCGGCCCACAACAACGTCGCCATCGCCTATGGCACGGTGATCGAGAACGCCGTCGGCGGGTCGGGCAACGACACCATCACCGGCAACGCGGCGGGCAACCTGCTGATCGGCGGGGCGGGGGCGGACGTGGTGACCGGTGGGGCCGGGGCCGACACCTTCGGCTTCCGCGCCGTCTCGGAAGGTGGCGACACCATCACCGACTTTACCAGCGGCACCGACAAGCTGGCCTTCGACGCCAACGCCTTCCACATCGCGGCCGGCGCCCTGCCTGCCGCCGACTTCGTCAAGCTGGCCGGCACCTTCGACAACGGCAACTATGCCAGCGGCCATCCCAGCTTCGTCTTCGACGGGGCCGGCAACCTGTATTGGGAGGACACGGGCAACACCGGCGGCGCCCACCTGATGGCCCATCTGGGCACGGCGGCGCTGACGGCGTCCGACATCCAGCTGACCACCGACTGGTCGGGCACCGGCTCGACCGCGCCGGCGCCGACCCCGACGCCGGTCGCCACCACCGTCTACGGCACCGACGGCAACGACACCCTGTCGGGCGCCGGCGGCGACGTCACCATGGTCGGCAAGCTGGGCTGGGACACCTACATCGTCGATTCGCCCGGCGACAAGGTGGTCGAGTACTCCAACGAAGGCGTCGACACGGTGCAAAGCTCGATCAGCTACACCCTGCCGCAGTTCGTCGAGAACATCACGCTCACCGGCTCGAACGCCATCAACGCGACCGGGTCGACCTGGCACAACACCCTGATCGGCAACGGCGCCAACAACGTGCTGACCGGGCTGGCCGGCAACGACCAACTGACCGGCGGCGGCGGGGCCGATACCTTCCGCTACGTGGCGCCCGGTGACGGCACCTTCGTCGCCACCAACGTCGCCAAGGGCACGGTGGTGGCCGACACCATCACCGACTTCACCCCCGGCACCGACAAGATCAGTGTCGACCATGTCGCCTTCGCCCTGGCGCAGGGGACTGCGGTAAACGGGGTGAACTTCAGCCAGATCGCCACGGCGTTCGACGGCACCAACGCCACCAGCAGCGAGTTCGCCGCCGGCCATGCCAGCCTGGTGCTGGACTCGACCGGGACGCTCTACTACGACGCCAACGGCAAGGGGGCGGGCTACACCGTCCTGGCCACCTTCTCCAACCACGCCAACGTGCATGCGTCGGACGTGGTGATCGCCTGAGAACGCAAAAGGGCGGTGCTCCGGTCCGGAGCACCGCCCGATGCGGCAGATGTCAGGGAATGATCAGCCCTGGCGGGCGCGCTGGCCTTCGAGCAGGCCTTCCGAGATCTGGAAGTTGATGTTGATCAGCGTGTTGATGGTTTCGTCGCTGATGTTGACACCGTCCTTCATGGTGGTGGCGGCGACGAATTCGGCCAGGCGGATCAGGTTGGCGCGGACCAGGTCGGGGATCATGACGTCCTGGCGCAGGGCCACGGTCTTCATCGCCGTCCAGACCTGCAGGTTGCGGTCCAGCGCCGAGGCGATGGCGCCGGCATTGCGGTTCTGGCGCGCCTGATCGAGCAGGACGCCGACTTCGGTCAGGCTGTGCGCTTCGGCTTCGGGAAGGCTCAGGTCCAGCGCGTCGGTCATGGTCTCGGACTCCGATACAAATTGGACTAAACGCGGCAAAGGGGGGCGGGCTTTTCCGCCCATCCGGGGGCCGGCGGTGCGTCAGTGTCCGCAGAATCCGCCGAAACCTCTTAAAAGTCGTTTAACCAGCAGAACGCAGCCCGTGGCGGATGTCAATTGAATTGGAGGTGCGCGATCACGCCTTGCCGTATACGGACTGCATCCAGTCGACTGTCCGCTTGAGCCCTTCTTCGAGGCCGACAGTGGAGCGGTGCCCTAGGTCGCGCGTCGCCTTGGCGATATCGACGATCTTGTCCCTGGTGGTGAAAGCCTCGCTTTCCTGGTAGGTGACGAAGTCGTCGTCGCGGCCGGCCAGGCGCAGGATCATGTCCGAGACCGCCTTCATGTCGTGGTACTCGGTCCCGCCGATGTTGTAGACCTCGCCCGCGGTGAAGTTTTCGCAGATGTTGGCCAGAGTCGTGCACGCGTCGGTGACGAACAGCGACGTGCGGTGGTGGTTGAGGTAGACGGTATAGGGAATGCGCCGCAGCGCGTGGTAGGCGAACTTGCAGATGGCGCTGCGATAGGGGCTGTAGAGCTCGCCTGGGCCGTAGATGTTGAACAGCCTGACCCGCACCGACTGGGTGCCGAACATTGCCGCCGAGTTCATGCACTGCATCTCGCCGACCCACTTGCTGATGGCGTAGTCGTTGAGCTGGCGGATCTCGTGCTTGTCCATGACGTCTTCGGACATGGTCTCGGACCAGTCGCCGTAGACCTCGGACGAGCTGAAATGGACCAGCCTGAACTTCTTGCGCTCCTGGATGCGCAAGATGTTCTTCAGGCCGATGACGTTGGTCATCCACACCTTGTCGTAATAGTCCTCACCGTTCCAGCGCCCGAATTCGGCGGCCAGGTTGTAGACGAGGTCGAAGTCGTGGCTGTCGAACACGCGCTGCAGCTGGTGCACGCTGGCGATGTCGCAGCGGCTGTAGTCGGGGTCGTGGTGATGCTGCAGGTCCAGCAGGTGAACCCGGTGCCCCCTGGCCCGCAGGATGTCGACCAGGACCTGACCCAGCGTTCCCAATGCGCCGGTGACGAGAATGTTCACGAGCTTTTCCTCCCGCTGGCGCACGGATCTTCTCGGGCAAGTTTCGGCCAAGGAGGGTAAATCCGGCGTTAACGCCTTTCGTGCCAAACAGGACATTCGTCAGCGGAGGCACGGATGGCGCGCTTGCTCCTGGTCAGCGGAAAGGTGTCGGTCGGCTTCAATGCCGAGCCGTCGCTGGGGCTGTACCAGCTGGCCGCCTGGGTGAAAGGCCGCGGCGTGGAGGTCGACCTGCTCGACCGCGAGCTCGATGCGCCTGACCAATGGCTGACTCGCGCGGCCGAGGGTGCCTACGACATCATCGGCTTCTCCGTCTCCCATCCCCACATGCTCGAGGAGCTGGACCTGCTGTGGCGGTTCCGGGCCGCGGCGGAGCAGGGGGCCAATCCCACCGTCTTCATCGCCGGCGGCCAGGAGGCGGCGCTCAACTGGCGCCAATGGCTGGATGTGGGGATCGAGGTCTGCTTCCTGGGCTTTGCCGAGAAGACGCTGACCGAGTTCTGTCGCCGCCGCGACGCCGGTGCGGCCACCGTGGCTGACCTGTGCCGCGGGCTGGACGGCGTGGCCTGGCGCGACGACGGCGGCGCCGAGGTGTTTTCGCCCGCCCCGGCGCTGACCGCGGCCGAATTCTCCGGTCTGTTCCACGACCATTTCCGCCAGGTGGTCATCCCGTATGATCGCTACTGGGCCATGGTGCGCCGGCGCATGGCCGACATCGAGCTGGGGGCGGCCCGCTACGTCATCGAGAACCTGCGGCTGTACACCAGCAGCCATTGCCCGCGCCGTTGCGGCTTCTGCAGCTCGCAGGCTTTCCTGCCCCAGTCCCAGGACGGGCCCCTGCCCATCATTGCGCTTACCGCCCCCCAGGTGGTCGACCTGGTGCGGCATGCTGTCGACACCTACGGCGCGCGCGGCGTCCTGTTCAGCGACGACGACTTTCCCATCGGCAACAAGTTCGGCATCGACCGTCTGACCGAGTTCTGCCGGACCATCATCGACCTGAAGGGCAAGGGCGAGCTTCCTGGCGACCTGCAGTTCGGCTGCCAGGCCCGTGCGCTGGACTTCGTGCTGCGTGGCGACGGAAATCGCCGGCCCAACCGCGACCTGCTGCAACTGATGCGGCAGGCCGGCTTCGTCAGCATCGGCATCGGCGTGGAAACCTTCTGCGACCGGCTGCTCGGCATGCCGTCGGTCAACAAGGTCGGCGTCAGCGTCGCCGACTGCCGCATGGTCATCGATGCCATCCTCGACGCGGGCATCGCCGCCAAGGTCCAGCTGATCGTCGGCATTCCCGAAAGCACCGTCGACGAGCTGACCGAGACCATCGTCACCGCGCTGCACTACGTCCGCCGCGGCTGCGACATCTCCATCAACGGCCAGATGCTGGCCATGCCCGGAGCGCCGGTGTTCGACCAGGGGCTCTACGAACAGGCCGCGCTGAGCTGGACCCATCCCCGCACCGGACGGGCCGAAGCCATCGCCGACTACTTCATTCCGTCCGATCCGCTGATCGCCCGCGTCGCCAACCGCTACGTCGACGCCGCCGATGCCGAACTGGCCGAGCTGTGCCGGCGGATGGGCTGGGAAGGCAAGTGGGTCCACAAGCGGGTGGTGACCCTGACCGGGCTGATGGCGGTGGCCCGGCTGGTCGAGCGCCCCGACCTGCTGGCCCTGTGCGAGGCCGCCCTCGACGACGTCGTCGCGAAGCGGACGGGAGTACGGACGGGGCCGGGGTCATTGCAGGGGGAGGACTGAAGTGCCGAAGGAAGACTGGGTCCGCAATTCCATCCAGACCATCTTCACCGCCCACGGCCTGTACCCCACGGGGCGCGTCCGTTCGGTGCTGGACGTGGCCTGCGGGCTGTCGTTCAAGTCGCAGTACATCGACGCCGAGGTCCGGGTCGGCGTCGACATCTATCGCCCCTACCTGGAACGCATCGAGGCGTCCGTCCCCTTTGCCGTGGTCAATGCCGACGCCATGCGCATCGGCGAGCTGTTCCTGCCGCGCTCGTTCGACCTGGTGCTGCTGCTCGACGTGGTCGAGCACCTGGACAAGGCCGATTCATTGAAGCTGATCGCCATGGCCGAGGAGATCGCCCGCGTCGCCGTCATCATCGAGACGCCGCGCGGCTACGTGCCCCAGAACCTCGACATCTGGGGACACGGGGGCCATGAGTTCCAGACCCACCGCTGCGGGTGGGAGGTCGAGGAACTGGAAGCCATGGGCTACAAGGTGATCGTCCGCGACTACCGCATGAGCGACGTGCGCCGCCATACCGACATCGACGTCCATCCCGACATCCAGCTGATGGATGCGATCAAGAGGCTCGACTGACATGGCCGCTGCCCGGGTCAGCGTGGTGATGCCCACCTATAACCAGGAACGCTATGTGGAGCGTGCGGTCCAGTCGATCCTGGCCCAGGACCTGGGCGAGTTCGAGTTCGTCATCATCGACGACGGGTCGACCGACGGCACCGGTGCCTATCTGGACGGCATCGAAGATCCCCGCGTGCGGGTGATCCACCAGGAGAACCGGGGCGTTCCCGCCACCCTCAACCGCGCCTTCGCCGAATACGCCCACGGCGATCTGCTGACCTGGGTGTCGTCCGACAACATCCACCCGCCGTGGTTCCTCTCGGCCTTCGTCGGCGCCCTGGCCAAGTACCCCGAGGCGGGCTTCGCCTATTCGCCGTTCTACACCATCGACGCAGAGGACCGGGTGACCGAGCTGGTCGCCCACAACGACCTGCAGTACCGCCGGCTGCTGCTGGCCACTATCGTCGGCGGCTGCGCCGGTTTCATGTACCGGCGCGAGATCCTGGAAAGGGTAGGGGGCTACAGCGTCGACAAGCCCTATACCGTCGACACCGACATGTGGCTGCGCATCTTCGAGCACACCCAGGCCGTCTACGTCCTCGAACCCACCTGCTATTTCCGCGTCCATGCCGAGCAGACCACGCTGGCCAAGGCCGACGCCATGCGCGAAGGACTCGAGAAGCAACTGCACGAGAACCTGCAGGGCCTGCAGTCCCACGGCATCGACCTGGCGAAGCTGTACGGCGTCCAGCCCGGGGACGCCGAGGGAGCCTTCGCCGCATTGACCCACTTCGCCGCCCGGCTGCGGCAAAGGGTGGGGGAACCGGCCGTGGCCCTGTCCGTCTACGATGCGGCCTTGACCAATGCGCCGCGCCCGCATGTGGTCGACACCGTGGCCGCCATGGCGCAATGCGCCGGCGGCCTGTCCGGCCAGGCACTGGCCCAGCGCGTCGCCGACGGGTTGTCGCGCGGCGGGCGGCTGTCAGGGCCGGACATCCTCGACATGGCGTCGCTGGCGGCACTGCTGGCGGACCTTCAGCGCCGCATCGGCGGGCCGGCGGCCGGGCGGCCGCTGGTGTGCCTCGATGCCCCCGCCATCGACCAGGAGACCGCCCGGCGTCGGCTGGTCTATTCCCATTTCGGCGAACGGGCGCGTCCGTCGGGGGGCAGCGCATGATGATCTATCTCTGCGATGCGACGACGCTGCAGAACACCATCCACCGCATGATCCATGAACTGGGGGATGCCTTTGCCGCCCTCGGACACGAGGTCGGCTACCTGGATCTCGGCGACCAGGCCTCCTGCGACCGCTTCGCTGCCGATTTCAACGAGCAGAAGATTTCCATCGTCCTGCAGCTGAACCTCTATAACGACCACTTCCTCAAGGCGTCGGGGATTTTCAGCGCCTCGGGCGTCCACTTCTTCTTCTACGGGACCGACCACCCCTATTTCGGCTACGACAATTATGCGACCTTCCTGGACGGCTACAGCCGCCTGACCATCAGCCTGACGGGGCGCGACGAAGTGGCCCTGGCGCGGCGCCTGTTCCCCCGTCGGCCCGAAACCTTCATCGAGATGCAGCAGGCCACTGCCGAGCATGCCGTCGCCTCGCCCGACGGGCGCGACCTGGGCCCGTTGCTGGTGGGCAACAATCCCCTGCTCGGCCGCGGCTCCCCCGACCCCGAGGGGTTCCGCAACCAGTGGCCGCAGCGCTTCGGCCTGGGGGCAGCCCGCCACATCAATGCGATGATCGAGATCAGCCGGGCCAATCCGCTGAAGCCGCTGGCGGATGTGGTCAACGAGGCGCTGGACGCCGCCTTCTACACCGCCGAGTTGTCCGAAGTGCGCCAGCTTGCCGGGATATTCGACCTCTACCAGCGGTCACGCGTGCGCGCCGACGCCATCGCCGCCCTTGGTCGCAGCGATGCCGTCATCTGCGGCCAGGGCTGGGAGTACCTGGCCGACCGCGTGCCCGGAAACTTTCTCGGCTCGGTCGACAATTCCGAGGTCCAGGGGCTGATCCGCCGCAGCCGGGCGGTGATCAATGCGGTGCCGCACTATTATTCGTGCAGCGAACGGGTGCTCGAAGCGGCCATGATGGGCACGCCGGCGGTGACGACGCCGTCGCGCTTCTTCGTCGAGGAATTCGGCGACGCGCTGACGTATTACACCCGTCCGGCCGATCTGGCCGGGGCGGTGGCCACCGCCGAGGCCGCCGACCCCGACCAGTTGGCCCGGGCCCGCGCCATCGTCGCGGCGCGGCATACCTGGAAGGCCCGCGCCGAGCGCATCATCGCGGCCATGGGCGCGGGAAACAATTAACGGACCCCTAACCTCTGGTCTGGTTGAATTACTGCAGGTCGGCGAGTGCCGGGGAACCATGTCCGAGCGCGTCTATTTCTTCCACGCACCCACCCTGCAGAACGCGATCCGGCGGATGACCGAGGAGCTCGCCGAGGCCGTGGCCTGCCGCGGCTACGAGACCCGGCTGTTCTCCCCCGCCGACGATACCGCCGAGTTCGACCAAGACGTTGCCGCCGGCCGGGTTGCGGCGGTTGTCTCGCTCAACCTCTACGGCTTTCCGGCCCCCTTCGTCGAGACCATGCGGGCGGCGCGGGTGCCGCTGTTCTTCTATTCGACCGACCACCCCTATCTCGGCTACGAGGATCACCGCTTCCTGCTCCAATCCTTTCCGGTCCTGCGCATATCGCTGACCGGCGAGGACGAGGTGGCTGCGGCGCGCCATCTTCACGGCCGCGGCGACTTCCAGGTGCTGCGCCAGGCGACCACCCCCCACGACGAGGCGCCGTGGGCGGCGCGCGACATCCCGCATGTGGTGGTGGGCAACAACCCGGTGGCGCGCAACAACGACCGCACCCAGCACCCCGAGATATTCCGCCAGCTGTGGCCGGGCGCCATCGGGCCCGAGGGCGCCGCGCGGGCCAACCGCATGGTCGAGATCCACGATGCGGCGCCGCTCAAGCCGTTGGCCGAGGTGCTCGAGGAGGCCATCTCGGTGGAAGCCGCGCCGGTCGACATGGGCCAGCGCATGCGCACGGTGTTCCTGTTCGATCTTTACCTGCGGACCCGCGTGCGTCTGCGCGCCCTGGAGAAGCTGGCGGAGCTGCCGGCGGTGATCTGCGGCGACGGCTGGGATTTCCTGCGCCAGAGGCCGTGTCGCGCCCATTTCCTGGGCTCGGTCGACACGGCGCGGGTGCTGGCCCTGATCCGGCGCGCCCGCTTCGTCTACAATCTGGTGCCGCCCTACTATTCCTGCAGCGAGCGGGTGCTCGAAGCCGCCGTGGTGGGGACGCCGGTCGCCACCACGCCATCGCGATTCTTCGAACGCGAGTTCGGCGATGCGCTGTGGACCATCGGGCTGGACGGCGACCCCTCGGCCCTGCTTGACGCCCCGCCGGCCGAGGACGACCTGCGCGCCCGTGCCGCCCGCGCCCGCGCCGCGGTGCTGGAGCGCCACACCTGGGCCGAGCGGGCCGGCCACATCGTCGATTTCATCCGGACACAGGACCGCACGGCCGCATGACCGCACCCGAGATCCCCCTGTTCAAGGTGTTCCTGCCCCCGCGCGAGGCGCTGGCCGGGCCGCTGCTCGACACGCTGTATTCCGGCCGCATCACCGAAGGCCCCAAGGTGGTCGAGTTCGAGCGCCGCTTCGGCGAGATGATCGGCAATCCCAACCTGCTGACCTGCTACAGCGGCACCGCTGCGCTGCACCTGGCGCTGATGCTGGCCGGGGTGGGGCCGGGCGACGAGGTGGTCAGCACCGCCATGACCGCCGAGCCCACCAACATGGCCATCCTCGAAGCCGGCGCCCGCGTGGCCTGGGCCGATGTCGACCCGGCCAACGGCAACGTCACCGGCGCCTCGGTGGCGGCGGCGATCACGCCGAGGACCAAGGCGATCATGGTGGTGCACTACGGCGGCATCCCGGCGCCCTTGGCCGACATTCATGCGGTGGCGGAGCGTCATGGCGTGCCGGTGATCGAGGATGCCGCCCATGCGCTGGGCGCCCGCTACGGCGGCCGCAGTCTGGGCAGCCATTCGCCTTTCGTCATGTTCTCGTTCCAGGCGATCAAGCACATGACCACCGTCGACGGCGGAGCCCTGGCGGTGGCCGACCCCGGCCTGCTGCCCAAGGGCCGCCGGCTGCGCTGGTTCGGCATCGACCGCGCCCTGCCGCGCCTGGACGTCAGCGTCGAGGAGGTGGGCTGGAAGTACCACATGAACGACGTCACCGCCCAGATCGGGCTGGTGCAGCTGGACCATATCGGGCCGGTGCTGGCCCGGCACATCGACAACGGCCGCTGGTTCGACGCCGCCCTGGCCGGCGTGCCCGGCCTGACGGTGGCCCGCTGGGACGCCGCCGCCGAGCCGTCCTACTGGTTCTACACGGTGCTGGCCGAGAACCGCGACGGGCTGGCCCGCAAGCTGTCCGAGGCCGGCATCGCCAACTCGCTGATCCACCGGCGCAACGACGAGCATCCGGTGTTCGGCCCCCGGGTGCCGCTGCCCGGCCTTGACGACTTCTGCGCCCGGGTCCTGCATTTCCCCTGCGGCTGGTGGGTGGCCGACGAGGACCGCGAGCGCATCGCCCAGACCATCCGCTCGGGCTGGTAGGCCATGGCCGGCGGACCCGTCCCCCTGTTCCGCACCTTCATGCCGGCCGGCATCGACCTGACGCCGGTGCTGTTCAGCGGATATCTGGTTGCCGGCGCGCAGGTCTCGGCGTTCGAACGCGGCGTGGCCGACTTCATCGGCGCTCCCAACGTGGCGGCCACCGCCAGCTCGTCGGCGGCGATGACCCTGGCCCTGCACCTGGCCGGGGTACGTCCGGGCGACGAGGTGGCGGTCTCGCCGCTGGCCTGCACCGCCACCACCATGCCCATCGCCAACCTGGGGGCCAGGCCGCTGTGGTGCGACGTCGACCCGGCCACCGGGATGATCGACCCCGCCGACGTCGAGCGCCGCCTGACCCCGCGCACCAAGGCGATCATCGCCTATCACTGGGCCGGCGACGTAGGCGAGGTCGAGCGGCTGTGCGCCATCGCCCACCGCCACGGCATCGCCTGCATCGAGGAGGCGTCCGAGGCATTCGGCGCCGAGGTCGGCGGCCGGCGGGTCGGCGGCGGCACCGCCGACTTCACCGTGTTCTCGTTCCACGCGGTCAAGCACATCACCACCGGCGAGGGCGGCGCCCTGGTCTGCGCCGATCCGCGCACCCACGGCCGGGCGGTATGCCTGCGCCGCTTCGGGCTCGACAACGCCTCGTTCCGCCTGCCCAACGGCGACCTCAATCCCAAGAGCGACGTGGTCGAGCCGGGCTGGAACTTCTATATGACCAACATCGCCGCGGCCATCGGCCTGGCCGGCCTGCCCGAGGCCGACCGGCTGCTGGCGCGGCACCGCGACAACGGCGCCTTCTACGAGGCCCGGCTGGCCGGTGTGCCGGGGGTGACCCTGCTCAAGCGCCGCCCCGACGCCCGCTCGGCCTTCTGGACCTATACCCTGCTGGCCGAGGATACCGACCGCCTGGTGGCCAGGCTGGTGGAGGCGGGCATCGGCTGCCAGCGGCTGCACGTGCGCAACGACGCCTACAGCTGCTTCGGCGGCCCCGTCGACCTGCCCGGCGTGGCCAGCTTCGCGCCCCGCACGCTCAGCCTGCCCTGCGGCTGGTGGGTCGACGAGGGCGACCGTGAGCGCATCGCCGCGCTGATCCGCAGCGGCTGGTAACGCCATGGCCGGGGCCGTCAGCGAACATGGCAGCGACCGCCTTGCCGACTACGTGGCCGCCATCGACCGGGTGTTCGGCGGCGAGCGCGGCCGTGCCGGCTCGGTGGCCGGGCGCTGGCCCGGCGTGTTCGCTCCCGGCGGCGCCCGGCTGTTCGGCATCGACGACGGCAGCCGCCTGCTGTCGGGCCTGGTGGCGCGGCCGCTGTCCTGGGTCGACGGCGACGACAGCCACGCCGGCCATGCCATCGGCTTCGTCTTCACCGTCCCCGAGGCGCGTGGGCAGGGCCTGTCGTCCGCCGTCCTGCGCCATGCCGCCGAGACCGTGGGCGGGCCGCTGGTGCTGTGGACCGGCATTCCCGACTTTTACGCCCGCCTGGGCTGGACCTGCGACGACGACGGCGCCCTGTTCGGCATGGGTCGCGGAAGGGTGGGCGAAGGCCAGGTCCCCGTCCAGCCCGTCGAGCGGGTCGACCCCGCGGTTCTCGATGCCGTTCGCGCCTTGGCCCAGCCGCGGCGCTGCCTGCGCCGGCCCGCGGACTGGCTGGTCCGCCCCTTCGGGGCCGACCACATGAAGGTGGCGGTGGCCGGCGACGCCTATGTGGTGTTCGGGACCCGCGACGACGGCGACGCCATCGTCTACGAGCTGGTGGGCGACCCGGCCGTCTTTCCCGCCCTGTGGGTGACGGTCGCCGCGGGCCGCGGCAAGGTCATGGTCAACGCCGCCAGCGGCGAGCCCGCTCATCTCTGGCTCGAGGGCCAGGGTGTCGATTTCCGTCCGGGGCCGTCGGCCTGCTGGCTGGACTGGGCGCCGGCCCGGCGCTGGGCCCTGCCCTGGCTCGACCGCATCTAGGAGCACCCATGTCGCGCGATGTCGTCATCATCCAGGCCCGCATCGGATCGACCCGGCTTCCCGGCAAGGTGCTGATGGATTTCGCCGGCCGCACCGTGCTGGCCGAGGTGATCGCCCGCTGCGCCGCCATTCCCGGCATTGCCGCGGTGTGCTGCGCCATTCCCGACACCGCCGTCAACGATCCGGTGGCCGCCGAGGCGGCGCGCGCCGGCGCCGTCACCGTCCGCGGGCCCGAAGCCGACGTGCTGGAGCGCTATCGCCTGGCCGCCGAGCGGACCGGCGCCGAGGCGGTAATGCGGGTGACCAGCGACTGCCCGCTGGTGGATCCCTGGTTATGCGGCGAGGTGCTGGCAGCCTTCCACGCGCAAGGCGCCGGCCTGGCCGCCAACGACATCCGCCCGCTGTACCCGCACGGGCTGGGCTGCGAGGTGTTCTCCCGCGACTGGCTGGACCGCGCCGCCCGCGAGGCCACCGCCGCCCCCGACCGCGAGCATGTCAGCACGTGGATGCTGGCCCATCCCGATATCCGCCTTGCCGAGGTGCCGGGGCCGGGGGGCGCGGACGCACGCCACCGCTGGACGCTGGACACGCCCGACGACTACGCCCTGATGACCGCCATCGCCGCCGAACTGCCGCCTCCGCCCCAGGGCTGGCGCTGGCGGGCGGCACTGGACGTGCTGGCGCGGCGCCCCGACCTGCTCGAGACCAGCCGCCGTCTCGACCGCCGCGAGGCGGCGCCATGAGGGCCGAGGTCCGCCTGGCCGAGTTGTTCGGCTATCGCCACGTCGTCCTGTTCGGCCGGGCGCGGGCAGGGCTGGTGGCAGTGCTGGAAAGCGTTGCCGGCCCGGGCGCGCCGCTGGTGATGCCGTCGAACCTGTGCCCGGCGGTGCTGGCCGCCGCCGTCGCCGCCGGGGTGCGGCCCAGGCTGGCGCCGGTATCGCCGGCCTCGGGCCTGGCCGAGGACGACCGGCTGTGCGCCGCCATGGCCGCGGCCGGCGGGGCAGGGGTGGTGATGCCGACCCATCTCTATGGGCTGCTGGCCGAGTATCCCGAGACCCGCCGCACCGCCGCCCGCGACGGCTGGTTCGTGCTGGAAAACGACACCCTCTGCGCCGCTGCCGTGGCCGACGGCCGGCGCCGCGCCTTCGGCGATGCCCTGCTGGTCAGCTTCAACCACGTCAAGACCATCGAGGCCGGGTTCGGCGGCGCGGTGCTGACCGACGACGACCGCCTGGCCGCCGACCTGGCCGCCCGCGCCGCCCGCTGGCCGGTGTTGGCGCCCGCCGATGAGGCGGTCGAGGCAGACCTTACCCTGGCCCGCCGCCATCTGCGGGCCCTGGGCCGCGGAGCCATCGGTGAACAATTGCTCGACATCGACGCCGCCCACTGCCGCCATGCTTTCCCCGAGTCGCGCCGGCCCGCCCTCGACGCGGCCCTGGAGGCCTTTCCGGCGGCGATCCAGGCGCGCCGGCGACGGGTGGAGTGGTGGGGCCAGGCATTGGCCGGGCTGGACGGACTGGCGGCGGTCCCGGTGCCGCTGTCCATGCCGTGGCGGCTGGTGCTGTGCGCCGCCAGCCCCGCGCTGCGCGACCGGCTGGTGGTGGCGCTGCGGCAGGCCGGCTTCGACGCCGGGACCAATTTCCCGCCGCTTGCCGCCGACTTTCCCGCCCTGCTGGCCGGCCAGGGCCATCGCGACGCCGACGAGTGGGGGCGGCGGGTGATCAACCTGTGGCTGACCGAGGCCTATGACGCCTCCCGCATCAACGCCGCCGCCCGGGTGATGGCGGCCTGCCTGGACGAGGACGACCCATGAGCGAGCTTCACGACGCCACCGGCGACGACCGCTGGAACAAGTTCTTCTCGATACCCAACATCGCCCCGCGCTATCCCACCGACGCCACGGTGCGCTGGCTGTTCCGCTCGTTCCCGCGGGCGCGGGCGGCCGAGACCGCCATCCTTGACGACGGCTGCGGCACCGGCCGCCATGCGGTGTTCATGGCCCGCGAAGGCTACCGTGCCCAGGCCTGCGACTTCTCGGCGGTGGCCGTCGACGCGATGCGCGACTGGGCCGCCCAGGAGGCCCTGGACATTCCTGCCCAGGTGGCCGAAGCGGACCGCCTGCCCTATGCGGACGGGGCCTTCGACGGGGTGCTGTCGTGGGGGGTGCTCTACTACATGCCGCTGGCGCGCTTCGCCGCCGCCGCCCGCGAGATCCGCCGGGTACTGAAGCCGGGCGGCTCGGCGCTGGTGATGGTCAAGTCCAATGCCGACTCGCGCGCCGAGGGCGCCGTCCGCGGACCGGACCACGGCTATACCATCACCTCGGCGCCCGAGGGGATGCCGTGGGGCAACGAGATCGGGCTGACGCTGACCTTGCTGGACCGCGCCTCGCTCAAGGCCGTGTTCGACGGCTTTGCCGAGGTGCGCATCGAGAATGCCCGCCAGACCCTGATGGACGGCCGCTATGCCGAGGACGACTGGCATGTCTACCTGCGCGTCTGAGGCGCGGGCGCGTCTGCTGGTTCGGATCGATGCCGGCCATGCGGTCGGCTTCGGCCATGCGGTGCGCACCGGCGCGCTGGTGGCGGGGCTGGCCTCGGGGCCCGAGGTGGTGGTTGCCGGCGACGACGTCGCCGCCCTGGCCCCCTTCTTTCCCGGGGCGCGGCTGCGGCCGCTGGCCGACGCTTCCTTGGCGGCCGTGCTCGACGACGAGCGGCCCGACGCGGTGCTGGTCGACCTGCCGCGCCACTCCCCCGACCTGTGGGCGCTGCTGCGCGCCGACGG
>JBLNBU010000160.1:0-15939 GCA_050260215.1 Actinomycetota bacterium | reverse complement strand
CCTGCCATCCAAGCCTCCCACCTCTGTCGGGAATCTTGAATCACAGCGCGGGCTCACTGGGAATCCCTTAATTGAGTACGGACCCTAGATCGCCAGCCCCAGCCGGGTGCCCTCCTCGAAGGCGGCAAGCGCGTCCAGCCGGGCCGCGTCGCGGGCGCCGCCGATCAGGTGGACGGTCTTGCCCATGGCCTGCAGCTCGGCCAGCAGCTCGCGGCGCGGATCCTGGCCGATACAGGTGACGATCGTGTCGGCCGCGACCAGGCGGGGCTGTCCCGCCACCTCGATATGCAGGCCGGCGTCGTCGATGCGGCGATAGCTGACGCCCGACAGCATCTCGACGCCTGAACGGGCAAGGTGCGCCTTGTGGATCCAGCCGGTGGTCCTGCCGAGCGTGCCGCCGGGCCGCTCGGGCTTGCGCTGCATCATCACCACCTTGCGCGCGGCCGGCGGGGGCGCCGCCGGACGGGTCAGGCCGCCCCGGCTGCAAAAGTCGCGGTCGATGCCCCAGGCGGCGTCGAACGGCTCCTTGGCCTCGACCAGGACGGCAGCGACGTCGAAGCCGATGCCGCCGCAGCCCAGGATCGCCACACGCGGCCCCGCCGTGACCCGGCCGGACAGGATGTCGTCGTAGGCGACCACGCTGGGATGGTCGGCCCCGGGCAGGTCCAGGCGCCGCGGCGTGATCCCGCTGGCCAGCACCACCTCGTCGAAGCCGGCCAGGTCGGCGCTGCGGGCCAGGTGGCCCAGGCGGATGTCGACGCCGGCGGCCGCCAGGGCGGCGCCGTAGTGGCGCGGCGTCGCCGCATAGTCGCGCTTGGCCGGCAGCGCGCGGGCCAGCACGAACTGCCCGCCCAGCTCGCCCGCCGCCTCGAACAGGGTGACCGCGTGGCCGCGCCGGGCGGCTTCCAGCGCGCAAGCCATGCCCGCCGGCCCGCCGCCGACCACCGCCACCCGCTTGGGGGCCGCGGCGGGGGCCGCATCGAAATCGGCCTCGCGGCCGGCCCGCGGATTGACCAGGCAGGTGGCGCTGCCGCCCGAGAAGATCGGGTCCAGGCAGCCCTGGTTGCAGCCGATGCACAGGTTGATGTCGCCGGCGCGGCCGGCCGCCACCTTGGCGGCGAAGTCGGGGTCGGCCAAGAGCGGGCGGGCCATGGACACCAGGTCGGCCTTGCCCTCGGCCAGCAGCGCCTCGGCCAGATCGGGGGTATTGATGCGGTTGCTGGCCGCCACCGGCACGCCGACCCGGGCCTTGACCCGCGCCGTCGCCCAGGCCCAGGTGCCGGGGGGCACCGCGTGGGCGATGGTGGGCACCCTGGCCTCGTGCCAGCCGATGCCGCTGTTGATGATGTCGGCGCCGGCCGCCTCGACCGCCTGGGCGGCGGCGACCACTTCGTCGGCGTCCAGCCCGTCCTCGACCAGGTCGACCATGGACAGGCGCACCGACAAGATGGCGTGCTCACCAAGGCCTTCGCGCACGGCACCGACCACCTCGGACAGGAAGCGCATGCGCCCGCCCGGATCGCCGCCCCAGCTGTCGGTGCGATGGTTGGTGCGCGGTGCCATGAACTCGTTGATCAGGTAGCCTTCCGAGGCCATCACCTCGGCACCGTCGTAGCCGGCCTCCATGGCCAGGCGGGCGGCGCGGCGGTAGTCGGCGATGGTGCGCAGGATGTCGTCCTCGGTCATCTCGCGCGGGGCGAAGCCGTTGATCGGGGCCTTCAGCGGCGACGGGGCGACGATGTCGGCGTGGCGCCCATAGCGGCCGCAGTGAAGGATCTGCAGGATGATGCGGCCGCCGGCCGCGTGCACCGCCTCGGTGATCATCCGGTGGCCTGCCACCGCGTCCGGGCCGTCCAGCACCGAGCCGTCGGGACCGAAGCGGCCCTCCGGGTTGGGCGACACGCCGCCGGTGACGATCAGGCCGATGCCGCC
Organism: Actinomycetota bacterium; assembly: GCA_050260215.1. Classification (GTDB taxonomy): domain Bacteria; phylum Pseudomonadota; class Alphaproteobacteria; order Rhodospirillales; family Magnetospirillaceae; genus JBLNBU01. The sequence continues at coordinate 14,007 of JBLNBU010000160.1, read as the reverse complement.
CTTGGCGCGCTCGGCATAGAAACGGGCCAGGCGGGCGAACGCGTCCGCTTCGGCCTCGAACCCCAGATGCATCGATCCCATGATCATCCGGTTCGGCAGCGTCACGCCGCGAACCTGCAGGGGGGCCAGCAGACGGGGATACCCCATGGTCGCCTCGGTCGGGTTGTTGGTGCCGCCGATGATTTCCCGCCAGGCGCCGCTTTGTCCACTCGGGGATTTTGGCTCAGAGGTTGATATTCGCGGCGCGCGGTGACAACCGCGGCGTATTATGCTATAAAAATCAAACGATTGCCGATCTGACGATCGCCGGTTCCCATGCCGGTGGGGAGGCCGAGCCATGACGAGGCTGCCGATCCCGACTTCTACCTGGTCGCCCAGGTGATCGGCGGCGTGGTCGCCGACATCGAGCCGGCCGCGCTGGCCGGGGCGTCGTCTTGGACCCTGCGCCTGGTGGTCGAGGACCAGAAGGGGCGGCTGCGCGAGGCCCGCTACAGCCTGAAGCTGGAATGACGGTGCGTCGGGCCTTGCTCAGGCCTTGCGCACGAATTCCGACTTTAGGTTCATGGCGCCGATGCCGTCGATCTTGCAGGCGATATTGTGGCCGTCGGTGGCGTCGACCAGGCGGATGTTCTTGACCTTGGTGCCGCCCTTGACCACCAGGGACGAGCCCTTGACCTTCAGGTCCTTGATCACGGTGACCGCGTCGCCGTCGGCCAGCACGTTGCCGTTGGCGTCCTTGACCACGTCGGCCGCGCCCTCGGCCTCGGCGGCGGCCTGGGGGTCCCATTCATGGGCGCATTCCGGGCACATCCACAGGCTGCCGTCCTGATAGACATGTTCCGATCCGCATTTGGGGCAAGTCAATCCGCCGTCCATCGTCCACCTCGATAAGTTCAAGGGGCGGACACTAAGGCACCGGGCACCGGGAATACAAGCGTGGGCCGCGCAATGTGGACGCCGCGCCTGCCAGCAGGTAACGTCCGGTGCACACCATCGACGGGGGCGCTTCCGTGACCGCCATTGCCAAAATCCTGCTGCTGGGCTCGGGCGAGCTGGGCCGCGAATTCGTCATCTCGGCCAAGCGCCTGGGCGCCCATGTGGTCGCCTGCGATTCCTACGCCGGTGCCCCGGCCATGCAGGTGGCCGACCAGGCCGAGGTGTTCTCCATGCTGGACGGCGCCGCCCTGAACGCTGCCATCGAGCGCCACCAGCCCGACTTCATCGTGCCCGAGGTCGAGGCCATCCGCACCGAGGTGCTGAAAGACTGCGAGGACCGCGGCTTCAACGTGGTGCCCTCGGCGCGCGCCACCCAGATGACCATGAACCGCGACCGCATCCGCGAGGTCGCCGCCGTCGAGCTGGGCCTGCCCACCTCGCGCTACATGTACGCCGAAAGCCTCGACGAGATGCGGGCCGCGGTGGCCGAGGTGGGCATCCCTTGCGTGGTCAAGCCGGTGATGTCGTCTTCGGGCAAGGGACAAAGCACGGTGCGGGCCGCAGGCGGCGTCGACGCAGCCTGGGACTATGCGGTGGCGGGCATGCGCGGCGACCGCCGCCGCGTCATCGTCGAGGCCTTCGTCGACTTCGACTACGAGATCACCTTGCTCACCATCCGCACCAAGGACGGCGTGAGCTTCTGCGAGCCCATCGGTCACCGCCAGGAGCGCGGCGACTACCAGGAAAGCTGGCAGCCCACCCCCATGACCCCTGCCGCGGTGGCCGAGGCCCGGCGCATGGCCAAGGCGGTGGTCGACAACCTGGGCGGCTACGGCCTGTTCGGGGTCGAGTTCTTCGTCAAGGGCGACGCGGTGATCTTCTCGGAACTGTCGCCCAGGCCGCACGATACCGGCATGGTGACGCTGATCTCGCAGAACCTGTCCGAGTTCGACCTGCATGCGCGGGCCATCCTGGGCCTGCCCATCCCGTCCATCACGCTGAACGGCCCCAGCGCTTCGGCGGTCATCCTGGCCGACCGCGACGCCGAAGCCTTCACCGTCGACGGCATGGCCGAGGCGCTGACCCCCGATCAGCCGGGTGTCGAGCTGGACTTGCGCATCTTCAACAAGCCGACCACGCGCCCCTACCGCCGCATGGGCGTCGCCCTGGCCCTGTCCCGCACCGGTGACGTCGAAGCTGCCCGCACTGCGGCCCGCACGGCGGCGGGGAAGGTGCGGCTGCGGTTCTGAAGGTCTCTCTTACACCCCGCCGTGCTTGCTCTTCCCCTTGCGGTGGGGCTTGGGCTTCTTCTTGTCCTTGGGCTTGGCGGCGGGGGCATGCGTCCGCGGCTCGGTGGGCGGCGGGGCGTGGGCATCGGCCAGGGGCTCGATGCGGCCTTCGGGGCGTTCGACCTGGCGGGTGGCGGCAAGGAAGCGGTCGGCGACACCGGCGTCGATCTCGAAGCGGGTTTCGCGGTCCATGATGCGGATGGCGCCGATTTCCTGCTTGGTGATCTTGCCCTGGCGGCAGATCAGCGGGATCAGCCAGCGCGGGTCGGCGTTCTTCATGCGCCCGATGTTGAGGCGGAACCACACCGACGGCCGGTTTTCGCGGTCGCCGCGCGGCGGGCCGGGCTCGCCCGCGGTGCGGACGGGCACCGACTGGCCGGGGTCGAACACCTCCTCGGCCGCCGGCAGCTGCGAGCGGTAGAGGCGCAGCAGGGCGGCGGCGATTTGTTCGGCCGAGCGGTTTTCCAGCAGGGCGGCGATGGTGCCCTGGTCGTCCTCGGCGATGTCCTCGTTGAGCAAGGGCAGGTCCAGCAGGCGCTGCTGGTCCTGGCGCGCGATATCCTCGGCCGAAGGCGGGCCGCTCCACTGCACCTTGATGCCGGCGGCCTGGATCAGGCCCTCGGCGCGGCGCCGCCGCGACATGGGCACCAGCAGCACGCTGGTCCCCTTGCGCCCGGCGCGCCCGGTCCGGCCGCTGCGGTGCTGCAGGGTCTCGGCGGTGCGCGGCAGCTCGGCGTGGATGACCAGGTCCAGGCTGGGCAGGTCGATGCCGCGGGCGGCCACGTCGGTGGCGACGCAGACCCGGGCGCGGCCGTCGCGAAGCGCCTGCAGGGTGTGGTTTCGCTCGTTCTGGCTGAGCTCGCCCGACAGCGCCACCACGCCGAAGCCGCGCTCCAGCAGGCTGGCCTGCAGGTGGCGCACCGATTCGCGGGTGCCGCAGAACACCATGGCGGTGGGGGAATCGAACCAGCGCAGCAGGTTGACCACCGCGTGCTCGACCTCGGTGGGGGCGACGCGCACCGCCCGGTAGTCGATGTCGGCGTGGCCCTGCGGGCCCGAGGTCAGGGCGATGCGCCAGGCGTCACGCTGGTAGCGCTTGGCCATGGCGACGATCTCGTGCGGCAGGGTGGCCGAGAACAGCAGGGTGCGCCGATCCTGGGGCGTGGCCTCGAGGATGAATTCCAGGTCCTCGCGAAAGCCCATGTCCAGCATCTCGTCGGCCTCGTCGAGCACGGCGACGCGCAAGGATCCGGTGCGCAGGGCGCCGCGCTCGATGTGGTCGCGCAGGCGGCCGGGGGTGCCGACCACGATGTGGGCGCCGCGGGCCAGCAGGCGGGCCTCGGCGCGCGGGTCCATGCCGCCGACGCAGGCCACCACCTGGCCGACGGCATGGCGGTACAGCCACCCCAGCTCGGCATGGACCTGCAGCGCCAGCTCGCGGGTCGGCGCGATCACCAGCGCCAGCGGCTCGCCGGCGGGTTCAAGCTCGGATGCCTCGCCCAGCAGGGTGGCGGCCATGGCCAGGCCATAGGCGACGGTCTTGCCCGAGCCGGTCTGGGCCGAAACCAGCAGGTCGCGGTCAGTCGCACGAGGATCGAGAACGGCCGACTGGACCGAGGTCAGATCGGTATAGGAACGCTCGGTCAGCGCCCGCGTCAACGGGTGGTCGGAAGGAAACAAGGTCATGGGGGCGGCGCGTCTTCTTCGGAAGGGGTGAAGCAAAAGGCCTTGAAACGCGGCGCGTTCCAGGGCCTTGAAGCTTGGTGGGCGCACAAGGAGTGGAACCTTGGACCCGCTGATTAAGAGGCGTCCGAGACGTGTGCGATGTCAACGGCGTTTTACAATCGGCCGGCCAGGGGGTGGCAATGCGTATCAAGGGGGGCAGGGAGGGAACCGGTGGTCCGGATTTACCGCGGTTAACCAAGGTGCTCTCATTCCGACGCAGTGGAAGAACCCTATAGGCCGGCCTTCCAGCCGCAGCGCGCCCTCATGGAAAACGTCCTGGCGCTCAGCCCATATCCCCAACCGAAAGTATGGATATCTGTGAAAACACCTACCCTCCGATTGACTAAACTGATTCAAAAATTGCATCTTCTTGCAGGTTTGCCAACGCCATAGGCGGGCAGGCTGTAAAGGGGGAACTTTTTTTCGCGTCTGAACACAAAGGGGTACAGAGCCGACCGGGCCACGTAGGGAGCGGATCGGGCAGACTTGTCTTGTTGGGGAGGGGGCAAAAATGGCTGGAGGAATTGAGTCCGGGAAGGGTGGCGCCAAGCTTGATCTTGACGAATTGGATTCGGTTGTCGGCGGGGTTGGCCCAAGTTCACCGGCAGCGAACTACAACAAGACGCAACTGGATGACGGCACGGCGGCGCATCAGCTTGCCGATGCAATTGCCGCGTCGGGCGCGGCACATATCGACGGGAAAACCGCAGTAAACCGCATCGACCAGTCTATCGGTGCACTAACCGACGGCGACAAGGGCCAGGTCGACCGCGACATCGTGATTGCCAGCGCCCTGGAGCAACTCGAGGGCCGGTCGACGCAGACCAGCGCGTTGAAGAACGCGCTGGCCGAAAACCTCTCCAAAGACGACGGAACCATCGCGGCGCACATAGTTTCCCTGTTTTCCGGAAACTCCATCAATTCCCAGCAGGTCGGCGCTTTCCTTTTCGAGTCCAGCAAGACGGACATGGACTCGTTGTCCAAATCGTTCGGCACTGCCATCCGCGAGTACAAGATCAGTTTCGACCAAGTCGCCACCTTGCTGGCCGAGGCTGAAAAGGGGGACAGTTCGCACTTCACTGCGGCAAGCGCCGTCACGCTGATGGAAAGCATCGCCGTGAAGGCGGGGATGCCCAAGGAATGCGGGCCGATTGCCCTGTTTTCCCACGCGGATGCCGCCACGCAGAATGCGGCCGCGGGCGAGATCGTCGCCGCGTTCAAGATCAGCGCCACCGGATACACGAGCGTGCTGGCAAGCGCGGTGGCATCCAATTCCCTCAGCCTGGACCAGGTCGGTGCGGCGCTGGCGTCCGCCCATGCATTGAAGGGCGAGGACTCTCTCTCTGCCCATGGCGTGGTCGATGCCCTCGTCAGCATCGCCACCCATAGCGGTCAGGCGGCCGAAAAGGGGTGGCTGTGCGCGCTTGACCATGGCGACGCCCAGGTAAAGGCCGAAGTGCAGACCGCCGTGCTCGCCGACATCAACAGCCATCCCGCCGGCTCCGGCCAATGGATGGCGGCCGAGATCGCCGCCAACAAGCTTAGCCAGGCGCAGGTCGAGTCCTGGCTCTCCAGCGGCATCAAATCCGGGAAGTTCAGTCTGGATGCGGCGGTCAGTCTGCTGGCTTCCGAGATCGACCATTCCAACGGCGCGGTGACCCCTGCCGCCGCCCTGCAGTCCATGAACGCCATCCAGTCGGCGGCGGGGCTGAACGCCGGCGACGCGCTGGCGGCGATCATCAACCATGGCGAGGGACGGCTGTTCCAGGCCGCCGTGGACGCCGGCTACCAGGCGGGCACGCTGACCTCGACGCTGGCGACCATCGTAGCCGCCGGCAAGATCACCATGGACAGGGCCTGCCTCGCCATCCGTGATCTGGCCGAGGAGGTGTCTTCGCCGATCACGGCGGCGACGGCGCTTTCTTTGGTCGAGGCGGTGGCGACGACCGCGGGGCATGGCAAGAGCGAGGCGGCGCTGAGTTTCCTGGGTCTTTGTGCCCGCGGAAGCTCTCTTGAAACGGCTGCCGCCGCAGAACTCGCCACCGTGCTGAAAGGCAGTCCGGCGGAATTCGCGGCAGACATAAATGGCCCTCTGCAGTCCAAGACCGCGCACGCGCTGGCCGTGTGCATGCGAACCGGAGCCCTGACCGGCGCCGACGTGGCCGGGCTGATCAACGCGGCTGCGGGATCCTTGACGTCCGGCACCGTCGTCAGCCTTGCAACGGCCCTGTGCAGCGAGATCTCGGGTGGCGTCGTCACGATCAAGCCGGTGGTGACGGCGATCATGGGGATTCCCTCCCTTCCGGCGGCGACGGTCGATGGTGTCCTGAGGACGGCGATGTCGGCGGCTGGGATGCCGCCCTCGGCAGCGGCGATCTTTGAGACCCTTTCCGCGAACAGCGATCTGCAAAGCATCGGCCAATCCGCCCTCGCCAAGATCAGGACGACCGAGCAGGTGGCCGGGATAGCCTCGTTGTTCCACGAAGGTGAGATCGATGCCGCCCAGGCGGTGAGCTTGTTGACGACGCCAAACATGCTGCAGGCGGTCAATACCAGTTCCATCCCCGCCGCCGACAAGGTCGCCTTGCTGGTCGAGGTGTTGAAGTCCGAAGCGGCTTCGGCCTCGTGGGGTATTGCCATGTCCTCCCTGTCCACCGCGTGCGCGTCGGCCATCAAGGGTGGCTCGCTGACGCTGGGACAGGCCATTTCCGAGATGCTGGCCATTCCGCACGACGGCGTGGGTGGCCATCTGGCCTCGTCCGACTTCAGGACCATGGTCGAGGGCATCGCCGACAGCGCCGGGCTTTCCACCGGGGTGGGCGCAATGGCGCTTTATCTCCATGGCGATGCCGACCTCAAAACCCTGGCTGCGGCCGATATTGCGGCAGCCGTGACCGCCAACGCGACAACGTTCGGCAACTCCATGCTGAGGGCCATGGCCGCCGACGGCACGGCTGCCGCGGACGTGGTCAATGCGCTGCTCGCCATTCGCACCAGCCTGGGCAACTCCGTACTGAGCGCGGCCTCGATCGCGGCCGCAGCCACCGTCGTCGATTCCGCCCATGGGCCGGAGGCCGGACTGTTCCACCTGTGGGCCATCGGCGACAGCGGCATCAAGGCGGCCGCCAAGGAGCAGTTCTACACCCTGGTCAAGGCCGACCCGCATCAGGCGGGCGCCTGGCTGGCCGAGGCGGTGGCCCGGGCGGGGGTCGACCAGTCCGCCGTCACCGACTGGCTGGAGTCCGGTCGGAAGAGCGGCAAGATTTCCCGCGACGTTCTGATCCAGGCCCTGGCCGGCGAAGCCGACTCTCCCAACTCGCCCCAAACTGCGGCCGATCTCTATGCGGCGCTTGCCACCGTCGAGGGTAGCGCCAACGCCACCGAATTGCTGCATGCGGTGATCCAAAATACCAAGGGTCCGCTCTTGGGCGCGGCCATGAGCTATGCCTACGACCACGACATGCTGCCCGCTGCCATCGAGTCAGTGGCGATGCCGGATGCCATGAAGGCGCTCGTCGCTTTGGCAAAGGCGAAGGGAGAGTCCGCCTTCTCGCAAACGGCGTGTGATCTGGCCGTCACCTTTGCCAACGATGTCGGCCAAGCCGCGGGCGTCACCACGATGCTCCTGGCGGCATACAGTGAACGGGGCAGCGTTCTTCACTGGAGCGCCATGGCCTCCTTCAACGCCTACCGCTTCGATATGAGCACTCCTGGCGACTTCATCATCGAGGCCCAGGACATTGTGATCAGCTTGGCCAACACGTGGCCGAGGGAAGTCGGCGGCGTCTATGCCGAACTTGTCGCCAGCGGGATATTGGATGTGGCCACCTTGGTCAATTCCTGCCCCGTCGGTGCCAGCGGAGCCGTTGCGTTCGCCAATGCCATCGGCCTTGCGGCCAAGGACGGCATCATCTCGCTGGACACGGCCATGGACATCGTCCTGGGGCTGGGGCCGCATACCGCGGGCAATGACCTGGCAAGCGGCCTTCCCGACCAGACGGTGAACATGGTTCGCGCCGCCGTCGCGGCCTTCGGGGCGCCTCCCGAGGTGGCGCCGATCGAAATGCTCCTTCGTGGCGACAGCGGCATGAAGCAAGAGGGCGCCAACGAGCTGGCCCATCTGACGCCGAGCGCGGTTGCCGCCTCCATGGCCTGGATGATCCAGGCCAACGGCAACTCCATTCGCCAGGCCGCCGACGTCCTGGGACAGGTGTGCACCCTGTGCCCGGGCGTGGTGGACGACGCCTGGGTCCAGTCGGTCATCTCGTCCATGGTCGAGCTTGCGGGCGCCGAGAAGGGCCCGTGGAACGTGGCGATGGAGTTCATCGAGTCCGAAGGCAGCGCCATGGTGCGCGGTGGCGCCGTGGCAGCCATCGCCTCGCTGCTGCACGGATCACCCTCCTTCGAGGACGACCTGCACAAGGCCATCGCCGAGAACCACATGACGGTGGACGACCTCAAGATGGGGTTGACCACCTGCCTGACCACCAAGGGCATCAGCATGGCCGATGTCGGCGAGATCCTCGCCGAGCAGGCCAACCGGGGGACCCTGAGCGTCGCCAACGCCCTGTCCTTCGCCAAGGACATCGCGGCGGCGGACGGACTGAGCAACTCGATCGCCCTGATCTCCCTGGCCGGGCACGGGTCAGCCAATTACTCGGCCCAGACCGTCCATTCGGCCGCGGTGACGGCGCTGCAGTCGGCCTATGGCACCGACACCAGCTTCTGGAAGGAGGTTTCGGCCAGTCTGGAGGACCACACACTGGCGTCGGGCGTGACACGGGCGGCGCTGCAGTGCCTGTCCACCTCGACCATCGTCGACCACGTCCTCAACACCAGGACCTCGGTGACCGATCCGGACCAGCGCGCGGTCGCGGACCAACTGTTCTTCCTCGATGTCGTGCATACCGCCGTGGCCAACCACGGCAATCCGCTGGATGCACTGGTCAGCCTTGGCGCCTCGACCCCCGGGCTCAACCAGGAAATCGTCAGGCTGGTCAACCACCGCCCGGTCGACTGGGCGCTGACGGATGGCCCGATGGCCGGGCTCGAGGCCCGGCTGCTCGACCTCTGCCAGGGCGCTCCCACCGACCAGGTGAATGCCATCCGGACCATCGTCCAGGAACGCCTCCAGGCCGGCACCATCACCCAGGGCATCCTGAACGACTACAACTCGCAGGCTTATTCGGCGGTCTACCAGCAGACGGCGGTCAACGACCAGTGGCACGCCGACTACAACGTCTCCACCGCCCTGCAGGCCGCCGAGGCCCTGATCGCCGACCTCAACGCGAAATTCGCCCAGCGGGCCGGCGGCGGCGCGACGCTGATCGGCGACAAGGTCTATGCCGACCTCTACTCGCTGTTCGAGCTGCGATCCTCGGGCGGGGGCGCCGACGCCGCCCAGCACCCGCACGACCATGATGAGGCGCTGGCACTGGCGGTCCGCCATTCCAGTGAGATCGCGCGAGGTATCGGGGCGTCCATCGCCCTCGATGGCCAGGGCGGCAAGCCGCTGAACACTCAGAACGTCATGCATCTGATCGAGTCGATCGCCGACTACCGCAATCAGAGCGGCACGATCATGAGCGACAGGGACGAGTTCGCCAAAGCTGGCGGCGGCCACTACCTGGATTGGGGCCACCGCTACCAGGATCCCCATGACGTCATCAATTCGGTCGACCAGCTGTTCGACCTGGTGAGCCAGGGCTTGTTCGAAGCGCAGAACGGCGCCCAGCAGCTCCAGCAGATCGTCAACACCTACCTCACCACCGGGTCCACTTCCGGTGCGACGGCGCTGCTGCACGGAACGGTTCTCGAGAAGGCCGCAGACTGGCTGGTCCAGAACGTCGGCAACATCTCGCAAATGCTCAGCGGCAAGACCTTCGACATGCTGGCCGACCTGGCGAAGGCCACGGACTCAGGTACTGCCCTTCTGGTCTACCGCGAGGTCTCGGAGCTCAATCTGCTCGGAGCCATGCGCTCGGCCACCCATGCCGACACCATGAAGCACGTCATGCAGGTGCTCGATCCCACCGGCGTCTTGGAAAAGGCGGAAAGATACGGGGCCGGTCATTACGACCCGGACGAACTGAAAGCCACCGTCGCACGGATGAAGCTGTGGGACTTCAACACCGATCGCTATCTCAGCACCGATCAGTTGCAGAGAATGACCGACACGGCCACGACGCTGGCCGCCGATTCGATGTCGTTCCTCAATTCTGATTTCCATGCCATGCGCGCGGTTTTCGACCTCAAATTAACGGAGCTCAGCACCTTCGGCAAAGTGTCGAACGTCGGGTCGATCATCGGCATGGGAATCGCCGGCGCCACGGTGCTCGCCGACGTGTTCGGTGCCAGCAACAGTTCCGGTCCCATGCATGACGTGGCCACCATCCTGGGGGGCGCCTTGTCGATCGGCGGCATGATCACCGACACCCTTGCCGTCTTCTCGGTCGCCGCCATGGAGGTCCCCGGGCTCAACGGCGTCGTCCTGGCAGCCAACATCGTCGCCAACGGCGTCGGCTACATGGCGAAGATGCTCCACGACGCCAACAGCGACGCCGACGTTTGGGCGGCAGTCACGCTGGGGATACCGGCAGGGTTCATCCTCGGCATCGGCCAGACCGCCGCAGCCATCTGGAACGCCTTCGACGACCTCATCAACGGCTCGGAGGAGGATCGACAGAAGGCCCACATCAGCCCGTACTTCAAGGCCGGCGCCTAAGATTGGGGGGAGGGGAAGACAATGACCATCGACATGCTGCCCATTGAAAAGGTGCAGGCAGCGCTGCCCTTTAACCTTCAGCCCAAGGTGGTGGGCCTCGAGGGGGCCATCCGCGTCGAGGAACTGCTGATCGAGCTGCTGGCGGTCGGCGGCCAGGTGAACCTCCAGCTTCTTGAGGCGGCCCTGATCGGCGTCGAGGAACTGATGAAGACCTGGCCCTTGCCGCCGCTGCCCGAGGCCCGCACCGAGGACGAGCGGCAGATCCGGGATGCCCACGAGGAACGCCGGCGCGCGGCCTTGGCCTGGGCGCCGCGCCGTTTGCTCAAGCTGGTTCGCCACCTCCGCCTGACCGAGGCGAAGGCCCAGGTGATGCTCAAGCAGTTGAGCAAGGCGGCGGAACGTAAGCTGGCGGCCGATATCGCGGCCGGTAATCTGAAGAGTGGGGGAAACCATGAGTGAAGCGGAAAATGCCGGCCTGGACGGGATGGTCGATCCGTCGGGCTACATGATGATCGGACTGGCTCATTCGCAGTTGGCCATGCTTCGCCTGTTGAACGTCTACGGCAAGCTGCCCAAGGAGGCGATCGAGGCCACCTTGGCCAAGCTGGTCGAGACGCTGGGCGCCCTGCCGACCTTTCCTGCCGAGGAGAAGTACGCCGAAGTCAACAAGCTCTATTCCGAGTTCATGACCGCCATCCCCCAGACGATCCTGAATGGCGTCCGGCAGTGGACGCCCGTCGAGGAGGTTTACAAGGAAGCAGCGCGCAAAGAATAGCGAGGGCTCTTTCGCAGGGGGCGAAGGGAAGGAGGGGGGATGTTTCGGCAAAAGGCGCTGGAGGAATCGAGCGGGCCCGATCCGTTGGACGAGGCCATGGGGGTGACGGCGTCGGCCGGCTGGATCCAGTTGGGCGTGCTGGGCGCGATGGTGCTCATCGCCACCGTGTGGAGCGCCGTCGCCGACATCCCCATCAAGGTCAAGGCGCGCGGTATCCTGCTGGGAGAGGCGGGCGTGGCCGACATCACCCTGTCCAGCCGCGGCCGGGTCATCGAGATGAGGGTTCGCCCGGGCGATATGGTCAACAAGGGCGACATGATCGCCCGCATCAGCCAGCCCGACCTCGAGTCCCAGCTTTCGGTCAAGGAGGTGTCCCTTCGCGAGGCCAAGGACCGTGAAAGCCGGCTGGTCAACTACAACCGCGAGGCCGCCGATGCGCAGAGCGCGGTGGCGGCAGCCAAGGTCCAGGCCGCCAAGCAGCGGATCACCATCCTGACCGAGCGCCAGCACTGGCTGGCCGAACGCGACGCCAACTTCGAGCGCATGCTGGACCAGGGCTACGTCGCCAAGGAGACGGTGCTGCGCAACAAGGCCGAGCTGACAACCGTGGTCGACCAGATCGCGTCGGCCCGCAACGAGTTCACTCAGGCGCAGAACGATCTCAAGCTGCAGGACGTGCAGCGGCAGAAGGAACTGGGCCAGGTGCGCGAGGAGATCGCCCGCCTTTCGGCCGACGTCACCGAGACCAGGCAGTTGCTGACCAACAACACCGAGGTGCGCAGCCCCTATACCGGCCGCGTCATCGAGGTGAAGTACGGCCAGGGCGAATACGTGGAAGTGGGCAATCCGATGGTTTCGCTGGTGCGAGGCGACGACGGCGACAAGCGGGTGGTGGCCGTGGTCTTCGTGCCGCCCGAGAACGGCAAGGAGGTCAAGCCGGGCATGCGGGTCGACGTTGGGCCGGCCTCGGTGCAATCCAGCGAATACGGCTTCATCGTCGGCAAGGTGATCTCGGTCTCCGACGCGCCGGCCACCACGGCGGGCATGATGCGGGTGCTGAAGAACGATCAGCTGGTCAAGCAGCTGTCGCAGCAGGGCGCGCCTTTCGAAGTCAACGTCGAGCTGCAGACAGCGGATACCCGCAGCGGGTTTGCCTGGACCTCCTCGAAGGGGCCGAACACCGCCATCAACAGCGGCACCCCGTGCGAGGCGGCGTTCATCGTCCGCGAGCAGCGCCTGCTCGGCCTGGTGGTGCCGCCTTTGGCGCCCCTGTTCGCACGCTGAACGGAGGGCAGGCCAATGCGGGTGCGGACCCCCGTCGTCCAGCAGATGGAGCGGACCGAATGCGGTGCCGCCTGCCTGGGCATGATCCTCGGCTACCACGGCCGCTGGATCCCCCTGGAGCAATTGCGCATCGACTGCGGCGTGTCCCGCGACGGCAGCCGGGCCAGCAACGTGGTGCGGGCAGCCCGGCGCCACGGGCTCGAGGCCGACGGCTACAAGGTGGAACTGGAGGCGGCGCGCACCCTTCCCGTCCCCTTCGTCGCCTTCTGGGCTTTCAACCACTTCGTCGTGGTGGAAGGGTTCAAGGGCGACCGGGTCTTCCTCAACGATCCGGCGGTGGGACGGCGCAGCGTGTCGTGGTCCGAATTCGACCGCAACTTCACCGGCGTGGTGCTGGTGATGAAGAAGGGGCCCGAGTTCGAGGCCACCGGCCAGGCCCCGTCGGTGACCGCAGGCCTGCGCCGCCGCTTCGAGGAATCCAGGGCCGCGATCACCTTCATCGCCCTGGTCAGCCTGACCATGGCGGTGCCGGGCATCCTGGTGCCCAGTTTCGGCAAGCTTTTCACCGATTACTACCTGGTCAAGAAGTTCGATCACTGGCTGGTGCCGCTGCTGGTCGGCATGGCCGGCACCGCATTGTTCCAAGCCGCCCTGACGGCGCTCGAGCAGCATTACCTGCTGCGCTTCGAAACCCGGCTGTCCGTGGGGTCGACCAGCGCCCTGGTGCGCAAGATGCTGCGGCTGCCCATTTCCTTTTTCGCCCAGCGCAGCCCCAGCGAACTGGCCTTCCGAGGCACCCAGACCGAAGCGCTGGCCCAGATGGTGGCCGGCAGCATGGGCACCGCCGTCCTGGCATTGCCCTCCGCGGTGCTGTTCGCCCTGGTGATGCTATATTTCGACGTCTATCTGGGGCTGCTGGCGCTGCTGTTTGCCGCCGCCAATTTCGGTGCGCTGGCGTTCATGGCCCGGACGCTGGCCGAGCGGAACCAGGCGGTGGTCATCCAGCAGACCAAGGGCAGTGGCGCCGCCGCGTCCGGCCTGCGGATGATTGCCGAGTACAAGGCCAGCGGCACAGAGTCGCTCCTGTTCGAGCGGATCACCGGCCTCAAGGCTCGTCAGGAGAACCTCAACAACCCCCTCCATCATAGCCGGTTGCTGTTGCAGGCCGTACCGGTGGCGATCAACGGCATCGCCACCGCGGCACTGTTCACGGTCGGGGGCATGCGGGTGATGTCGGGCGATATCACCATCGGCGTGCTGGTGGCCTTCCAGAC
>JBLNBU010000159.1:0-12883 GCA_050260215.1 Actinomycetota bacterium | reverse complement strand
CACCAGCAGCTTCTTGGGCACGCAGCCGCGCATGACGCAGGTGCCGCCGACGCGCCCCTCCTCGACCACAGCCACGCGGCGGCCGGCGGCGGCGGCCAGCCGGGCGGCGCGCACACCGCCCGAGCCTGCGCCCAGCACGATCAGGTCGAATTCGGTGCCAGCCATTCCATGCTCCTGTCCGCGGTGCGCGAGGGTAACAAGCGGCGGCGACCCGGTGAAGGGGGTCGACGCGCCCGGAAACATGTACACGACATGTCCATTCCAAACTTTAGTATGGGCGTGTTACATACAAGCTTCACCCTACGGCGGTTGTGGAAATTGCCTTGAAGTTGAAGCCGCTCCTGTTGGTGTTGCTCTTGGCGCTCGGGACCCTGCCCGCAGCGGTGCTGCTGACGTCGGTCATGCCCGAGGTGTTCGCGGCCTTCCGCCAGGCCTCCCATGACGAAAGTATGAACCGCGCCACCGCCCAGGCCGGCGAGTTGGCCCAGCGGCTGGAACGCCGCAAGGAGACCGTGCGCAACATCGCGCTGCTGCCGGCCCCGCTCGAAATGCTGCAGGCCATCGGCAGCGACGGCCAGGGGGCCGGCCTGTACCTGGACGTCGACCAGGCGCGCGAACGCTTCACCGCGGTGATGGGCCGCTGGTTCCGCCGCCCGGGCGACGTCCGCAGCCTTGGCGTTTATGACGCGCGCGGGGTTGAGCGGCTGCGCCTGACCGCCACCACCGAAGGCATCAAGCCGACCGACACCGCCACCGAACCCTTGGCCAACATCCAGGCGCTGCTGGCTAGGCCCGCCGGCGATCCGCGCGCCACCCTGGCGACCGACCTGCTGATGCTGCGCCTGCAGCAGACCATCCGCCGCCTGGACGGCACCCCGCTGGGGGTGCTGTCCATGGACTTCGACATGCACGACATCCTGGGCGAGGTCGACGACGCCCTGTGGGTCGACGCCGCGGGAACCTATGTCCACACCGCCGGCCGCGCCGGCCTGGCCGATGCGTTCGTCGACTTCCCGCAGCTGCGCGGCGCCGCGCGCGAACCCCTGGTGATCCGCACCGCCACCGGCGACGAGTTCACCTGGCTGCCGCTGTCGCTGGGCCCCGCCCCCGAGGAACTGCTGTGGATCGGCATTCCCGCCGACATGTCGGCCTTCGACGCCTGGCTGGGCGAGTTGCGGCTGCATTCTGCCATCACCGTGCTGGTGCTGGTCGCCATCCTGGTGTTCGTCGTCCGCCATATCGCCGACCGGCTCGACGAGATCAAGCGCCGGCTGGTCGACGGGTTGCACCAGATCATCGCCGGCGAGCGCGACGTCGCCTTCGACTGGGGCGGCCCGCCCGAGATCCGCCAGGTGGCGGCCGAGCTGACCCAGCTTGCCGTGCTGCACGACCAGGCCAATGTCGGCCGCCGCTTCGCCGAGCGCCAGCTGTCGGCCGAGAAGGAACAGGCCGAAATCACCCTGGGGTCCATCGCCGACGGGGTGCTGACCCTCGATCGCGACGGCCGCATCGCCTATCTCAATCCCGCCGCCCAGCGGCTGCTGGGAACCGTCCACGGCGACGCCGTCGGCCGCCCGGTAAGCGACCTGTTCACCTTGCGCCTCGACGAGGGCAAGTCGGCCCTGCCCAACCCGGCGTTGGAATGCCTGCGCAGCGGCCGGGCCGCCGAGACCACCCAGGATGCGGTCTTGGTCCGCCGCGACTCCAGCGAGGTGCCCATCCAGGTGGCGGCGACCCCGGTCCGCGACGCCGAGGGCCACACCACCGGCGTGGTCACCGTGCTGCGCGACGTTGCCCAGGAACGGCGCCTTCAGCGCCTGGTCGCCCACCAGGCCAGCCACGACTTCCTCACCGGCATGACCAACCGCCAGACCTTCGAGGCCATGCTGAGCCAGGCCATGGCCGAGGCGCGCCGCCACGACGACTGCGACCATTGGCTGTGCTATTTCGACCTCGACCAGTTCAAGGTGGTCAACGACACTTGCGGGCATCGGGCCGGCGACGACCTGCTGAAGCTGGTGGCGTCCGAGACCCGCGCGACGCTGCGCGACGTCGACGTCGCCGCGCGCATGGGCGGCGACGAATTCGCGGTGCTGCTGCGCCGCTGCTCGCGCGAGTCCGCCTACGAGATCATCGAGCGCCTGCGCCGGCGCCTGTCGGACCTGCGCTTCAGCACCGGCCACGAGATCTTCGCCACCTCGGCCAGCTTCGGCCTGGTGCCCATCCATGCCGACAGCGGCACCCTTTATGACCTGCTGGCCGCCTCCGACAGCGCCTGCTACGTCGCCAAGGAGCGCGGCCGCAACCGCATCCACCTGGCCGACCCCCATGACGAGGCGGTGCTGCGCTTCGGCGGCGAGATGAAATGGGCCCAGGCGACTGTCCGCGCCCTCGAGCAGGATCGCCTGGCCCTTTACGTCCAGCCGATCCAGCCCCTGGGGCCGGGCCACCCCCCCCATGCCGAGGTCCTGGTGCGCATGCTGGGCGACGACGGGGCGCTGGTGCCGCCCGGCGCCTTCATCCCGGCGGCCGAGCGCTACAACCTGATGCGCGACGTCGATCGCTGGGTGATGCGCTCCACCCTGCGCCGGCTGGCGGCCACCACGGCGGCCCGCGACACCGTGTTTGCCGTCAACCTGTCGGCCCAGTCGCTCAACGACGACGATTTCCTGGGCTTCGCCCTCGCCGAGATCGACGCGTCCAACATCGAGCCGACCCGGCTGACCTTTGAGATCACCGAGACCGCCGCCATCGGCAACCTGCTGCGTGCCCGCGAGGTGATCGGCGCCCTGAAGATCCGCGGCGTGCGCTTTGCGCTCGACGACTTCGGCAGCGGCCTGTCGTCCTTCGCCTACCTGAAGAATCTGCCGGTCGACTTCCTGAAGATCGACGGATCGTTCGTCCGCCATGTGGTCGACGACGAGCTTGACCGCGCCTTCGTCGCCTCGATCAACGAGATCGGCCACCTGATGGGCATCGCCACCATCGCCGAATACGTCGAGAACGCCGAGATCATGGCGGTGCTGCGCGACATCGGCGTCGACTACGGCCAGGGCTATGGCATCGCTCCGCCGATGCCCTTCGCCGACTACCTGGCCCAGTCGGTCATGGTCGCCGAATAGACGGACCTGTCTCAGGCCCGGCCACGACGCTCAGGCGTCCTGCTCCACCGCGGCGTCGAGCAGCATGGAGCGGAACAGTTCCAGCAGGTGCTGGTCCAGTTCGTTGCCCATTTCCTTGACCATGATATCGAGCGCCTTCTCGGGCGACATGGGGTCCTTATAGACCCGCCGGTCGGTCAGCGCCCCGAACACGTCGACGATCGACGCCATGCGCGCCAACTCGTTCAGCTGTCCGTTCTTCAGGCCCTTGGGATAGCCGTTGCCGTTCAGCTTCTCGTGGTGCTGGGCGGCGATGGTCATCACCGAGTGGGGAACGTGCGAGTGATCGACCAGATAGGCCACCGTGCGGTCCACATGGCTGCGCATGACCACCAGCTCGTCCTGGTCCAGGCGTCCCGGCTTGTTCAGCACGTCGTAGGGAATCGACATCTTGCCGATGTCATGGACCAGCCCGCCCGAAGCCAGCGTCAGCAGGTCGTCGCCCTTGAGCCCGATGGTGTAGCCGAACAGCGACAGGAAGGTCGCCACCCGCATGGAATGGACGTAGGAGTAGTTGTCGTGGTCGCGCACCCCGGCCAGGATGGCGCGGAAATCATGGTCGCTGACCGCATTGACCAGCGGCTTGCAGGCCTCGGTGACCGAACCGTAGTTCAGCTCCTCGCCGTGCTCGATCAGATCGGAAATGCCGTTAAAGGCGTCCACCGTCTTGCGTAGCGCGTCCTTGTGGACCGGCGGCAGGCCTTCCCACCCCGCCTCGACGAAACGGTTGGACAGGCAGGATATGGCGCACAACAGCGCGCTGGGCTTGTACGGCCGCGTCACCACCTCGTCGGCGCCGGCCTGGACCGCCGCGCCCTGGCGCGCATCCGAATCGACGATGAACACCACCGGGGTGGTGCGCAGCACCGGATGCTCGCGCAGGCGCTGCAGCAAGGCGATGCCGCCCTCGGGCGGAACATCCTGGTCGATGACCATCAGCACGCCCGAGATGTTGGCCAGTTCGGTCAAGGCACGCCGGGCGTCGCCGAACAGGCCGACCTGATAGAACGACAGCAGGTCGCGGGCGATCAGCGCGCGCCGTTCGCTGCTGCCGTCGGCAACAGCGATGACGCTGGGTTTCCGGATGTTTTCCGTGCCCACGGGCCCCATCCCTCATGGGTCATTCGACGTACCCATTCTAGAACGGCACCCGTGTGGCCGCACCTGTACTTTGGACGGACCAGCCCTGCGGAGCGGTTGGTCCGAACGGCGCAGACGGTCAGGCCGTGGCCATGGCAGGCGCGAAGCCGGCGGTGACCACCTCGCGCACCTTGGCGAACGCCGTGACCTCGATCTGGCGGATCCGCTCGCGCGAGACGCCGTAGCGCTGGCCCAGTTCCTCGAGGGTGACGGGGTCGTCACGCAGGCGGCGTTCGGTGAACACCTCGCGCTCGCGCTCACTCAGCACGTCGAGCGCCTTGGCGATCAGCACGCGGCCCTTCTTCAGCTCCTCGCGCCGGGCATAGACGGCCTCCTGGCCGTCGGCCTCGTCGGGCAGCAGGTCCTGAATCTCGGTGCCGCCCTCGCCGACGGGGATGTTGAGCGAGCTGTCGCGCCCGGCCATGCGCCGGTTCATGGCGACCACGTCGGATTCGTCGACGTCCAGTTCGGTGGCGATGGCGCGCACCTGCTCGGGCGGCAGGTCGCCGGCATCGAGCAGCTTCAAGCGCGCCTTGATGCGCCGCAGGTTGAAGAACAGCTTCTTCTGGGCCGCCAACGTGCCGATCTTGACCAGCGACCACGAATTCAGCACGAACTCGTTCAGCGAGGCCTTGATCCACCACATGGCATAGGTGGCCAGGCGGAAGCCGCGCTCGGGGTCGAACTTCTTGACCGCGCGCATCAGGCCGATGTTGCCCTCGGCGATCAGGTCGGCCATCGGCAGGCCGTAATGGCGATAGCCCATGGCGATCTTGGCGACCAAGCGCAGGTGGCTGGTGACCAGCTTGTGGGCCGCACCGGTATCCTCATGCTCGACCCAGCGGCGGGCAAGCATGTACTCTTCCTCGGCCTCGAGGACCGGGAATTTGCGGATTTCTTGCAGGTAACGGGACAGTCCGCCGTCAACGACGACGGGCACGCGCACGAGCGACATCTGTCATATCCTCCACACGAAGCAACATGACCATGGCCCACCCCAGGGGTCGGGCCCAAGACGAGCAACCGGTCCCGACATGGGGCCCCGGCCGCTATCGTCATGAACATTATGACAACGACGCCCGGGCCGGGTCAAGTGCATGTCCGTCGGGGTTGATGCCCGCCCCCGAGGCGACTACCGTTGCGGACCATGCCCGCCCCGCTTCGCTTCGTCGTGCACAGCCTGGAACATGCCCGCGCCGTCCTGGCCGCGGCCGCCCAGGCCGGCCGGGCGGTGGGGCTGGACAGCCCGCCGGCTTGCGCCGGCTTCCACGGCATCGGCTGGTGGCGCGCGTTGCTGAGCCAGGCGGCCGCCGAGCATCCCGGCGTGGCGTTCGACGCCGTGCTCGATTGCGGCGACGCCCCGGGACATGCCCTGGCGGCGCTGCGGGCGGGGGTGACCCGGCTGCGGGTGGACGTACCGGCCGAGGTGGTCGACAAGCTGCGCGCCATGGGAGCCGATCTGGTACCGCCAAGCCCGGCGCTGGACCTGGCGTCGGCGCGCGACCCGCTGGCGACGGCACGCGCCCTGCTGGGGTGACCTCCCCTTCCCCCCTGCCCCCTCGCCCGCTGGCGGGCAAGGGGGTGGAGGGCGGGAACTGGCCCTGCTACTTGGTGGCCGGGGCGGCGGGGGTCGCCGGGGTCGCCGGGGTCGCCGGAGCGGCCTTGTGCTCGGCCTTCTCGGCCTTGTGGTGCTTTTCCTTCTTCACATGGACCTTCTCGGCCTTCGCCGGGGCCGCGGCCTGGGCGGCGGGAGTGGCCGGGGTGGCGGGCTGCGCCGCGGTCTCGGCCAGCGCCGCAACCGGCAGGAACGAGGCGGCGACCAGGGCGGAGGCGAGGAAGCGGGCGATACGCATGTTGGTGTTCCCTTCTGTCTGTTGCCGCTGAAGAACCGTTTCGGTTTCGCGGTGAGAGGAATGATCGCGCCCAGCGATGGCGAAAGAAGGGAGGGATTGTGATCCTTTCGCGGCACGGCCTACCCCGTTCGCGCTGGCCGGAAGGCGCTGCCTCCTTGCAAATCGGGGCCGGCCATCCATCTCGACGCCATGGTTTCGCCCCAATTCGCATAAGGAGGTCCGGCCATGGCCATGACCGAGACGGTGCGCCGCATCCTGGCCCAGTACGAAAGCGACACCCCCGGGACGCGGGCCAACCTCGCCCGGCTGCTCAACAGCGGCCGGCTGGCGGGGTCGGGCAAGCTGGTGATCTTGCCCGTCGACCAGGGCTTCGAGCATGGCCCCGCCCGCAGCTTCGCCGCCAATCCCGACGGCTACGATCCCCATTACCATTTCCGCCTGGCCGTCGACGCCGGACTGAACGGGTTTGCCGCGCCGCTGGGCATGCTGGAAGCCGGGGCGGCCACCTTCGCCGGCGAGATCCCGCTGATCTTGAAGGTCAACAGCGCCAACAGCCTGTCGCGCGACAGGCAGGGCGCCACCCAGGCGCTGACCGGCTCGGTGGACGACGCGCTTAAGTTGGGCTGCGCCGCCATCGGCTTCACCATCTATCCGGGCTCGGACAGCGCCTATGCCATGTTCGAGGACCTGCGCGAGCTGGCGGCCGAGGCCAAGGCCCGCGGGCTGGCGGTCGTGGTGTGGTCGTACCCGCGCGGCGGCGCGCTGTCGTCGACGGGCGAGACCGCACTCGACGTCATCGCCTATGGGGCGCACATGGCCTGTCTGCTGGGCGCCCACATCGTCAAGGTCAAGCTGCCCACCGCCGCCATCGAGCAGGACGAGGCCCGCAAGGTCTACGAGCGCACCGGCATCGCCACCGACACGCTTGCCAAACGGGTTGCGCACGTCGTCCAGTCGTGCTTCAACGGTCGGCGCATCGTCATCTTCTCGGGCGGCGCCGCCAAGGACGACCTGGGCGCGGTCTATGACGAGATCCGGGCCATCCGCGACGGTGGCGGGTTCGGGTCGATCATCGGCCGCAACAGCTTCCAGCGGCCGCGCGACCAGGCTTTGGCGATGCTTGGCACAATCTGCGACATCCTGCTGGGGAAGGCGTGACCACTTCGACCGACGACCACTGCCGCCTGTACCTGATCACCCCGCCCCGCATCGACGACCCGTTCAAATGGGTGTCGACCTGGGAGGCGGCGCTGGACGCCGGCGACGTCGCCTGCGCGCAGATCCGCCTCAAGGGGCTTGATGAAGACGCCATCGCCCGCATCGTCGACGTGCTGCGCCCGCCGGCCCAGCGCCGGGGGGTGGCGGTGCTGCTCAACGACCGTCCCGACCTGGCCTTCGAGACCGGGTGCGACGGGGTCCATATCGGCCAGGACGACGGCTCCTACCGCGACGCGCGCGCTGCCGTGGGCGCCGAGGCCATCGTCGGCGTCACCTGCCACGATTCCCGCCACCTGGCCATGGAAGCGGGCGAGGCCGGGGCCGACTACGTCGCCTTCGGCGCCTTCTTCCCCACCGACACCAAGGAGGCGCGCTTCCACGCCGAGCCCGACCTGCTGGCGTGGTGGAGCGGGCTGATGACCGTGCCTTGCGTCGCCATCGGCGGCATCACCGTCGACAACTGCCGCCCGCTGGTCGAGGCCGGGGCCGACTTCCTGGCGGTGTGCGGCGGCGTGTGGAACCACCCCGAGGGCGCGGCCACCGCGGTCAGGGCCTTCGACCGCATCTTCGAGGGTAAGCAATGAAGTCGGTCTGTGTCTTCTGCGGGTCGAGCATGGGCAGCCGCCCGGTCTATGCCGAGGCCGCGGCCGCGCTGGGCCGCATGGTGGCAGAGCGCGGGCTGAAGCTGGTTTACGGCGGCGGCGACATCGGGCTGATGGGCGTGCTGGCCGACGCAGCGCTGGCCGCCGGCGGCGAGGTCGACGGCGTCATCCCCGAGGCGCTGATGAAGTTCGAGGGCGTCGGCCACCTGGACCCGGTGCGGCTCCATGTGGTCGGCTCCATGCACGAGCGCAAGGCGCTGATGGCCGAACTGGCCGACGCCTTCATTGCCCTGCCCGGCGGCATCGGCACCATGGAGGAACTGTTCGAGGCCTGGACCTGGGGCCAGTTGGGCCTGCACGCCAAGCCGCTGGGCTTTTTGGACGTGGCCGGCTACTACGACCACCTGCACGCCTTCCTCGACCACATGGCCGCCGAGGGCTTCCTGCGCACCCGCCACCGCGACATGGTCGCGGTCGAAAGCGACCCCGCCGCCCTGCTCGACCGCCTGGCCGCATACTCCCCGCCCGAGGTCGTCCGCGTCATCGACCGCGACACCGCTTGACAACCCCCGAGCGCCTTTTCTATAAGACGGCCTCCCGCCGGAACCACCCGGTCCGGTGCGGCAGGTAGATGGGCGATTAGCTCAGCGGGAGAGCACACCCTTCACACGGGTGGGGTCGTAGGTTCAATCCCTACATCGCCCACCATCTACCCTCTGATTTTCCTCGGTTTTTTCACTACATTGAGAGCGATTTTCGGACAACTATTGTCCGGATAATAGTCCACTGGCCTGGGCGTTGCTCTTTCCCTTCATCGATCCCCCCCCGATCTCCACCGCGAACCCGTCGAGGTTCTCCCATCAAACGGTGCCTCCATCGGGCAGCGGTCTTCATCCTCAAAGTTTGTCCTGTGCCCCTCCGCGCGCTCGGCCATCGCATGGTCCCGAAGGTTTTTTTTCAGAAGATCGCGGAACGCGGCCTCGTTCAGCATGGATTCCGCCAGCAGCTTCTTCAGCCGGGCGTTCTCGTCCTCGAGCGCCTTCAGTCGTCCCGCCTCCGACACCGCAAGGCCGCCGTGCTTGCGGCACATATCCGCCGTCCTCGCCCCGGCCTCCTGCTCCTTCAGGATGCCGATGATCTGCTCCTCGCTGAACCTGCTGCGCTCCATCTCGTCCGTCCTTCATTGGGCCGGACTCTACTTCAAACTAGAGGAAGTTTCCCAAGGCAGATCACCCAAACGACGGAGATGGGCCGAGAGCGGAGCGGATGGGCTAATGGCAGGGGCCAGGCGTCCGCACAGCGGCGCCCCGCCTAATGGTGTAGCCGTAATGCCAATTTCCTTCCCATTCGGGCGGGAATTGGGTTACTAACTTTCCCTACCAATCGCCTCGCCTTGGAATGTCCATCGACTTTCCCCGGGCGAGGGAGCTTCGGGGAGAGGTTCGTGCGCAAGGCTTGTACAGGGGTCCAAGGGCTGGACCTGCTTATGGGCGGAGGGTACCCGGCTGGGCGCACTACTCTGATTCTCGGCGGCCCCGGCACTGGAAAGACCTTGCTGGCGATGCAGGGGTTGGCGCAATCCGCCGCGCAGGGCGAGGGCGGGATCTTCGTATCATTCGAAGAAGCGCCCGAGGACATGCTTCACAATTTCGGCAGCTTCGCCTGGGACCTGGAAACGCAGGTGCAGAGTGGCCGGCTCACCGCCGTGGACGCCCGGCTGCAAGCCGGGGTCGGCCTTTCGGGAAGCTTCGAGCTCGACGGACTGCTCGGCATCGTCGCCGCGCGCCTGAAAGCGACCGGAGCCCAACGCCTGGTCCTGGACGGGCTTGACATTCTCCTGTCGTTGGAACCCAACCCGCATGAGCGAGCGCTCAAGCTGCTGAACATCACCCGCTTCGTCCGTGACCACAAGCTGACGGCCCTGGTCACGGTGAAGTCCGACGACATCGGCACCGGGCCGGCCATCGCCCCCTATCTCGGCGATTGCGTCATCAGTCTCGATCGGCGGCTGGACGGTGACATCACGGTTTCGACCCTTGAGGTGGTCAAGTACCGCGGCGCGGCCACCCCGGGACTGCGCATTCCCATCACCATCGACGACACCGGGATCTCCCTGCTGTTCGAGGGCAAGCGGGTGATGGAGCACAAGGTCTTCCACGACCGCATCTCCTCGGGGGTCAAGCGGCTGGACACCATGTTGGGCGGTGGCTACTACCGGGGAACCACGGTGCTGCTGTCGGGCGCTCCGGGCACAGCCAAGACTACTCTCGCCTCCGCCACGGTGGACTGCGTCTGCAAGTCCGGGGAAAAAGCACTCTTCGTCAGCTTCGACGAATCCTCGGACCAGGTGGTCCGTAACCTGAAATCCGTGGGCATCGACCTCGAATCCCATGCCAAGGCTGGGCTGCTGGAAATGATCAGCTTGCGGGCGGCCCGCGCGTCGGCGCAACTGCACGTCCATTACCTGTGCCAGGCGGTCGACCGGTTCGGTCCGTCCATTCTGGTCATTGATCCGGTTTCGGCGCTGATGAAGTCGGGTAACAAGTCCACCATCGACATGGTGGTCGAACTCCTGGTCGACTTTATCAAGATGCGCGGCATCACCGGCATCTTAACCTCGCTGGTGGACTCCGAGGTTCCTGAGCGCGAGGTCACGCTCACGCACATTTCCACGATCGCCGACAGCTGGCTGCATCTGACGTTCGTCGCCCAGGGGGGCGAACGCAACCGCGCTCTGACGGTGGTGAAGTCCCGTGGATCGGCGCATTCCAATCAGGTCCGCGAACTGGTCCTGACCGCCGATGGTCCGAAGCTGACCGACGTTTACACCGCGGGGGGACAAGTCCTCATGGGGACCGCAAGGCTGGAACGCCAATCCGAGGCGGCGGCGGCCCAGGCCCGTAGCGCATACGACATCCATAGCCGGCGCAGCGCCGAGGTTTCTGCCATCGAAGAGGCTAAAGCTCGCATCGCGGCTCTGGAAGCTGAACTGGAAGCGCGCGGCAAGGCTTTGGCCCTTCTGAACGATATGGAAACCAAGGTCAGCGCCATCGGCGACAAGCGCCGCGAAGCCGTCCTGGCTTCACGGAGTGCGGACAGCGAACTGGGAGTGGGGCTCCGCGAGGACGATGATCACGCTTGAACTCTTCATTGCGGGCGGGGCAGCCAATTCCGCCCGGGCGCTTCGCAACCTCAAGGCGGCGCTGGCTGCCATTGAGGCGACGGTCGACCTTTTGGTAGTCGATGTGCTGGACGAGCCCGAGCGGGCTTGGGCCGACGGAATATTTGTTACGCCGCTCCTGATCCGTCGCGGTCCCCCGCCGGTTCAGATGCTGCTGGGCTCCATGGACGATGCGGCGGGAATCGCAGCGTTCATCGGTGCTACCACCTAGGGGATTGTCGATGCATTCCCTGATTGCCCACGCACTACTCGATCCTGCTCTGTCCACCAGTGGGCGGGTCTTGTTCACCATCAGCGATGCCATCTTTCGCGCCATGCCGGCCGGCGTGGCTCTGCTGGATGGTGGCGGGCGGGCCACCGCGCTCAACAAGGAATGGGACCGCATCGTCGGCCCCGGCTTCGAAGGTCAAATCCTCTCCCATCCGAAGCTCAACTACGCCGAGCTGGGTGGAAATCTCGGATTATGGGCCGCCGAGGATGCCGCCCGGATGTCGAACGCGATCCGGGACATCATCAGCGGTGACGCAGTGGAGTTCTGCGAAGAGATACAGGTCCAGAATGGGGGGGGCGCCGGCTGGCACCG
The DNA here is from genome assembly GCA_050260215.1 of Actinomycetota bacterium. GTDB lineage: Bacteria > Pseudomonadota > Alphaproteobacteria > Rhodospirillales > Magnetospirillaceae > JBLNBU01. The sequence goes on along the minus strand of JBLNBU010000159.1, from coordinate 1,145 downwards.
AGTGAGTTTGGTGCCTTTGGACCCTTCGACTTTCGACGGTATTCTGGCCATGCATGTCGATGTTACCGCGGAACGGATGCTGCGTGACGAGATGCAGCGGTTCATCTATATCGCCTCGCATGACCTCCAGGAACCGCTTAGGACGATCGCCAGCTTCATGCAGTTGCTGGAACGGCGTTACAAGGGCCAGTTGGACTCGGAGGCCGACGATTTCATCCATTATGCGGTCGATGGTGCGAAGCGGCTGAGCGCGCTGATCCGCAACTTGCTCACCTACTCCCGGCTGACCGGCGAAAGCCACCCAAAGAAGATCGAGGTGAGAGACTGCCTGGATGAAGTTCTCCACTCGCTGGAGACGACCATCACCGAAGCCGGGGCGAGCTTCGACGTGGGAGAATTGCCGGCTGTCAATATCGACCCCGTGCAACTGGCCAGCCTGTTCCAGAACCTCATCAGCAACGCCGTCAAGTACCGCGACCATTCACGGCCACTGCGGATTTCGCTTGCGGCGAAGCGCGAGGGCGAGTTCTGGCAATTCAGCGTTTCCGACAACGGCATCGGTATCGCATCGGAATATCACGGGGTAATTTTCGGAATGTTCGAACGCCTCGATCCCCAGGACGGCCGCGGCGGCACCGGCATTGGCCTCGCGATCGTCCAACGCATCGTCGAGCGCGCCGGCGGGCGCCTTTGGGTGGAGTCGCGCGAGGGGGAGGGCGCAGCTTTCCACTTCACCCTGCCAGCCTAATCACGGGGCCCAACGCCACCTCTGGCGAAGAGGCCGTACAAATTGCGGACCGCTGTCGCCTCCGACGACGGCGGCAAGTCACGGTATTCCACGCAACGTCCGCTTTCGGAAACCTGCCCGAACCCTCGGAACGACCACCTTGGGCGCTAAGCGGACGGCCACCACTCCCTGTCGCCCCGTCAGAAAGCCAGGCGGGACCGCGCGGTTACTTGCAACTGGCTTCACCGCGTTTGCACCCATTTCACTGGATTCCGCGGCTTTTCGCGTTCCTGGGACTGAAGACAGGGCGGCCGATTGTGGCTTCCAGGCCAGTGGGACAGCCGATCGCCCTCATTGCGGTTCACCAGATCGGCGGCAAGATCGGAACATGCGGCCTCGTCCGACCCGGGAACGAGCC
>JBLNBU010000158.1:0-16564 GCA_050260215.1 Actinomycetota bacterium | reverse complement strand
AGCTGATCGTCCGCTTCGACAAGCCCATCGCCGGCGATCCCAAGGTGCTGCTGAAGCCGCTGGGCCGCTACCTCAAGGGCCTGACGCTGTCGCCCGACCGCAAGATGGCCACCTTCCCGCTGGCGGTGCCGGTGGCCGTCAAGTCGTTCCAGACCGGCAACTCGGTGGTGGTCGACCTGACCGAGACCAAGGCGCCGACGGTCTCCAGTGCCCCGCCGCCGGTCCCGGCGACGCCAACGCCGGTGGCGCCGACGCCGCCTGCCGCCAAGGGTGCGCCCGCGCCGGCTCCGCTGCTGCCGACCCCGCCGCCGGCCGAGCCGGTGGGGCCGCCCACCGACCTGATGGTGCGCGGCGGCGAGCACACCGGCTTCAACCGCCTGGTGTTCGACTGGCCGAAGCCGGTCGGCTACACCGTCGACCTGTCAGGCGGCCAGGCGGTGCTCAGCTTCGACCGGCCGGCCAACCTCAACGTCGTCAGCCTCAAGGCGGCGCTGCCGCCCGACGTGTCGTTCGTCGAAACCCGCCCCGCCGGCAAGGGCACCGCGGTGGTGCTGGCCCTGCCGCCCGAGATGCGGCTGCGCCACTTCACCAGCGGCACCAAGGTGGCGGTCGACCTGGTGCGCCCTGCCGGGGCGCCGCCGCCGCCGCGCGCCAACGGGGCGCCGCCGCCGCCGCTGGCCCCGGCGCCGGGAACCGACGAGCAGCCGCCGGCACTCAAGCCCCTGGCGGCCGAGCCCAAGCCGACGCCGCCCGCGGCCTCCCTGGCCAACAAGCCCGACGACGCCCCGGCCGCCGAGGCGCCGAAGGCCAAGGGCAAGGTGGTCAGTATCGGCTTTCCCTTCAATCAGGCGGTCGGCGCCGCGGTGTTCCGCCGTGCCGGCTACCTGTGGGCGGTGTTCGACAAGAAGGCCGAACTCGACACCAAGCTGCTCAAGCGCTCGGGCGGCGACGTCATCACCTTCCTCGAACAGCTGAACACGCCCAAGGGCACCGCGGTGCGCATGCTGACGCGGCCCGGCTACAACCCGTCCATCCGCAAGGAAGGCCAGCTGTGGGTGCTGGACCTGTCCGAGCAGCCGCTGGCCCCCACCGCCGGGCTCGAGGTCAACCAGCAGTTCGACTTCGAGGACCGCGGCCGGGTGGTGATGATCGGCTCGGAGCCGTCGGCGGCGATGACCATCCACGACCCCGAGGTCGGCGACGACCTGCTGGTGGTGGGGCTGCCCACCATCGGCGCAGGCGTCCGCTATGGCCGCATTTTCCCCGAGGCCGAACTGCTGCCCACCGCCCAGGGCGTGGTGGCGGTGCCCATGGCCGACGGGGTGCGCCTGGACACCAAGCGCAACAACATCGAGCTGACCATGGCCGGCGGCATCCACATGTCGCCGGACGTCCCCGCCACCGAGGGCGGCGCCCCGCCCAACACCGCCGCCCAGGTCTCGGCCACCGGGCCGCTCGACATTTCGACTTGGATGCGCGGCGGGCCGGACAAGTTCTACGAGGAGCACGAGAAGCTGCTGCGGCGCCTGGCGCTGGTGCGCCCCGAGGACCGCAACATCCAGCGCCTGGAAATCGCCCGCCACTACCTGGCCAACGGGTTCGGCGCCGAGGCGCTGGGCGTGCTGCGCACCGTGGCCGCCGTCGATCCCAACATGGTCGAGCAGCCGGCCTACCGCGCCGTCCACGGCGCCGCCAACTTCCTGATGGGCCGCGACGCCGAGGCGGTCGAGGACCTGTCGCTGCCGGCGCTGAAGAACGACCCCACCGTCGCGCTGTTCGTGGCCGCCGCCCGCGCCCGCTCCGAGCCCGAGCCGGCGCGCCAGGCCCTGGCGCTGCGCCTGGCCGCCGACGACATCAAGGGCTGGCCGCGCAACCTGCGCATGTCCATCGGCACCATCGCCGCCAAGTCGGCGGCGGCGGCCGGCGACGGCAAGGCGGTGGGCAAGATCGTCGACGCCATGAACGGCCCCGACCGCTCGCGCCGCGACGCCGGCACCCTGGCCTACCTCTCGGGCCTGGGGCTCGAGACCCAGAAGCTGGTCGACGCCGCCATCGGCAAGTACCGCGAGGCCGAGGACGGCGAAAGCCGTCCCGACCGCGCCTATGCCGCCCGCAACCGCATCGAGCTGATGGTCAAGACCGGCCGGTTGAGCCCCAACGACGCCATCCGCGAACTGGAGCGGCTGCGCTTCGCCTGGCGCGGCGAGGACTTCGAGTACCAGCTGCTCAAGCGCCTGGGCGAGATGCAGATCGCCGCCAAGCGCTATGGCGAGGGCCTGCGCACCCTGCACGCCCTGGTCTCCAACTACGGCGACAACCCCGACATCGCCAATGTCAGTCGCGAGATGAGCGAGGCGTTCGAGCGCCTGTACCTGGACGGCGAGGCCGACAAGCTGCCGGCGGTCACCGCCATCGGCCTGTATGACGAGTTCCAGGAGCTGACCCCCACCGGGGCCAAGGGCGACGAGATGATCCGCCGGCTGGCCGACCGGCTGGCCCAGGTCGACCTGCTCGACCGCGCCGCCGAACTGCTGCGCCACCAGGTCACCTTCCGCCTGTCCGGCCTGGACAAGGCCCGCATCGGCGCGCGGCTGGCGCTGCTCGAGATCTCGGACCGCAAGCCCCAGCACGCGCTGGAAAGCCTGGACCTGTCCGAGGTCCCCGACATTCCCGCCGACCTGGCCACCCAGCGGCGCATGCTGCGCGTCCAGGCGCTCGACGACCAGGGGCGCTCGGCCGAGGCGCTGGCGCTGATCATCAACGACCAGAGCGACGAGGCCCGCCGCCTCAGGGCCGAGATCTACTGGCGCCTGAAGAAGTGGCCCGAGGCCGCCGCCGCATTGGAAAGCCTGGTCGACAAGCCGATGCCGACCAAGCCGCTGGACCCGAAGTCGGCCCGCCGGGTGCTCGACTTGGCCACCGCCCTGACGCTGGCCAAGGACGACCGCGGCCTGCAGCGCATCCGTCGCGTCTGGGGCGCCCACATGGCCGCCACCGACTTCCGCGAGGCGTTCGAGCTGCTGACCAGCGAGACCGAGCGCGGGATCATCGATTACCGGCGGGTCGGCGACAAGATCAAGCAGGTCCAGGACTTCCAGACCTTCATCAACGAATGGCAGAAGCGGGTACGGACGCAAGGCCTGTCGTCCATCAACTGACCTCGGCCAACCGGTTGAAAATAAACGGGGAATCGGCGGGCCCGGCGAGGGCGGCGGATTATCCGGCCAGGGGGTTATTTTTCGCTTGCATCGGGGGGGAAAAACATAGATAAACCCCCTCTTTCTGGTCCATCTACTGGTTTGGAGGGGAGCAATGCTTCACGCTCTTGCCGCCCAACTGGGGATGCATTCGGAATCCGCTCCGAATAATACCCAAGGCACCGTGAGCGCCGCCAACGAAGACGGCCAGAATTGGCCCGTCGCCGACAACGGCAAAGATTACTATGTTTCGCGCAACGGCGTTAAGTTCGCCGGTACGCACTTGCTTATCGACTTGTGGGGTGCGTCCAAGCTGGACGACATCGAACTGGTCGAGGCGGCGCTGCGCGAGTCGGCGATTGTGGCGGGGGCGACGATCCTCCACTGCCACCTGCATCACTTCCAGCCCAACGGCGGTATTTCCGGCGTTCTGGTGCTGGCCGAGTCCCATATCTCGATCCATTCGTGGCCCGAGCGGGGCTATGCTGCGCTCGACGTGTTCATGTGCGGCGACTGCGACCCCTACAAGGCGATTCCGATCCTGAAGGAAGCCTTCACGCCGGAATTCGTCACCCTGGCCGAGAACAAGCGGGGGCTGACCCCGTGAGTTGGTTCCAGGAAAAACTGTACGACCACTGGCAGCAGGCCTTCCTGGTCGGCAAGGAACTGTACCGGTCGGAAGGGGGGTTGCAGGAGATCGTCCTGTTCGAAACCCCCCATTTCGGCCGCGTGCTGGCTCTCGACGGGGTGATCCAGGTCACCACCGGCGACGAGTTCGTCTACCACGAGATGCTGGCCCACCTGCCCATCTATGCCCACGGCAACGTCAAGACGGCGTGCGTGGTCGGCGGCGGCGACGGCGGCATGCTGCGCGAGATCCTCAAGCACAAGGGTGTCGAGCAGGCCGTGCTGGTCGAAATCGACGCCGGCGTGGTCGAGTTCTGCCGCAAGTACATGCCGTCAGTCTCGGACGGGGCCTTCGAGGACCCGCGCACCGAGGTCATCATCGCCGACGGCATCGAGTTCATGGCCAATACCGACCGCAAGTTCGACCTGATCGTCGTCGATTCGACCGATCCGATCGGCCCGGGCGAAGTATTGTTCACCGAGGCGTTCTACAAGGACTGCGCCCGCTGCCTGACCGAGGACGGCATCATCGTCAATCAGAACGGCGTGCCGTTCATGCAGGGGCAGGAAGTCACCGACACCTATCGCCGGCGCAAGCCGCACTACAAGGATGTCGGCTTCTTCGTCGCCGCGGTGCCAACCTATGTGGGCGGATTCATGGCACTGGGCTGGGCCTGCCGGTCCGAGCGGCCGCGCCGCGAAAGCGCCGAGACCATCCGCGCCCGCTTCCAGGCGGCGCCGGTCACCACCCGCTACTATACCCCGGACATCCACCAGGCGGCCTTCGCGCTGCCGAAGTTCGTCCAGGACCTGATCAAGGACTGACTTGATCAGTATTTTCTGATGGATGAGGCCGGCCCCGCAAGGTGGCCGGCCTTTTCACTTCTGGTGCCTGCAAAATAAGCATCGCCATCTCTGGCCATTATTTTGGGCAACTCCTGTCTCCGCCTATTTTCCAGTTCAGCCCGCCATTGCGCCTTGCTACGATCCACCCGATTGGATGGGGAGGATCTGATGTTCTCTGGAATGCGCATGGGTGGCCGGCTGACCATTCTGACCGCGGTCATGGCCGTGTTCCTGGTCGCGGTGGCGGCGGTGGGCCTGTCGGGCATGTCGTCGATCCTTGCCGGGTTGAAGACGGTCTACGAGGACCGCACCATCTGCCTGGCCCAGTTGTCGACGGTACAGCGCGACCTGTTCCGCATTCGCATCCGCATCATGTCGATGTTCGACACCGACGCCGCCCAGCGGGCCCGCCTGCTCGAGGACATGGCCGCTTTCGACAAGGAAATCGACCAGGTGTGGAAGGAGTACTACGACACCACGCTGACGCCCGAGGAAAAGGTGCTGGCCGACGACCTGGTGGTCCGCCTGGCCGCCTATCGCGAGGTCAAGACCCGGGTGCTGGGCCTGTTCGCCGGTGGTGACGATGCCGGCGCCCGCGCCCTGTTGACCTCCGAGGGCACCCAGCGCTTCCTGCCGCTCGACAAGGTGGTCGGTGAACTGGTCGCCTTGCAGGAGCGGGTGGCCAAGCAGGAGTACCAGTCCGCCACCGAGACCGCCAGCCGCAACCGCACCCTAGCCCTGGTCGCTGCCGGCCTGGCGCTGGCGCTGGGCATCGCGTTGGCGGTGGCGATCACCCGTTCGATCACCCTGCCGCTGTCGGGCATCCTGGGGGCCATGGGCCGGCTGGTGCAGGGCGACCACGGCGTCGAGATCGTCGGGCTGGGGCGCCGCGATGAAGTGGGTGACATCGCCAAGGCCGTGCAGGTGTTCAAGCAGAACGCCATCGACAAGGTGCGCATGGAGGCCGAGCAGAAGGCCCGCGAGGAGGCCGAGCGCCAGGCCGAGGCCGCCCAGCGGGCGCGCGAGGCCGCCATCGTCGCCGAGGTGGCCGAGGTGGCCCGGGCCGCGTCGGGTGGCGACCTCGAGCGCCGCATCGATCTGGCCGGCAAGGACGGCTTCCTGCTGACCTTGTGCGAGGGCATCAACAATCTGCTGGCGCAGACCGGCGCCGCGCTGAAGGACGTGGCGGCGGTGCTGTCCTCGGTGGCCGACGGCAACCTGACGCGGCGCATCACCGCCCAGTACGGTGGGCTGTTCGGCCAGCTCAAGGGCGACGTCAACAAGACCGCCGACAAGCTGTCCGAGATCGTCACCAACATCAACAAGGCCGCGGGCCAGATCGCCAGCGCCGCCTCCGAGGTCGCCGCCGGGTCGCAGGACCTGTCCGAGCGCTCGGAACAGCAGGCGTCGAGCCTGCAGGAGACGGCGGCCTCCATGGAGGAACTGGCGGCCACCGTGCGCCAGAACTCCTCCAACGCCCAGCAGGCCAACCAGCTGGCGTCGGGCGCCCGCGAGGTGGCGGCCGGCGGCGGCCAGGTGGTGTCCGACGCCATCTCGGCCATGGCCCGCATCGAGGCGTCCAGCCAGAAGATCGGCGACATCGTCGGCATGATCGACGAGATTGCCTTCCAGACCAACCTGCTGGCCTTGAATGCCGCGGTCGAGGCGGCTCGCGCCGGCGACGCCGGCAAGGGCTTTGCGGTGGTGGCCCAGGAGGTGCGCAACTTGGCCCAGCGCTCGGCCCAGGCGTCCAAGGAGATCAAGGGCCTGATCGGCGAAAGCACCGACGAAGTCCAGCAGGGCGCCGACCTGGTCAAGGGGGCGGGCAAGACGTTGGACGACATCCTGGGCGGCGTGAAGCGGGTCGCCGATATCGTCGCCGAGATCGCCGCCGCGTCGCAGGAACAGGCCAGCGGCATCGACCAGGTCAACGCCGCGGTCACCCAGATGGACGAGATGACCCAGCAGAACGCCGCCCTGGTCGAGGAGTCGGCCGCCGCCGCCCATTCGCTCGAGGAGCAATCGCGCGAGCTGGGCCGCCTGATGGGCTTCTTCAAGGTCGCCTGAAACCGGCGCCCGTGGCGGTGCGGGCCGGCCGGTGCTATGGTTTGCGCCCATGGAGTGAGGCGACGCGCGCGAGGTCGGGATGAGGGACATGAAATGGGCCGTGGTGCTGCCGGTGGCGGCGGCGCTGTCCGGCTGCCTGGGACTGGGCGGCCTGCCCGACAAGGAGGAGATCAAGGTCACCGCCCCGGCGGGAATTTCGGCGCCGCTGAACGCCCGGGTGCTGCTCCACGTCTCCAAGGAGGACATGGAGCGCAAGCTGCTGGTCGAAAGCCACTATTTCTCCGCGCCCAAGGAAGGCACCACCAAGGAGGGCGAGGCCATGGAGCGCGCTACCCGCGGCGTGCTGGCCCAAGCCTTCCAGTCGGTGGCCACCAACCAGCCAGAGATCAAGCCGCAGCTGATCGTCCGCCCCATGGGCAGCGCCAAGTTCTCGCGCTACGACAACATGCTGAAGGTGGGCTGTGCGCTTGACCTGTTCGACGGTGCCGGCGCGCGGCTGGGCAGCTTCAGCGCCCGGTTCGACCCGGACAAGTCGGTGACCCAGGACAGCATCGAGACCGTCTACATGCTGTGCATGAAAAAGGCCGCCGATGACATGCTGCGCTCGTCGGCGATCGCCCGGTTGGCCAAGTCAGGCGTCGCCGACCCCGATCCGGCGGCCTCGGCCGCCTTCCTGCGCAGCCTGGGCTACAGGGTGGGCAGATAGAGGGATGGGGGGCGAAAGCCCCCCATCCGCCGCTCCTCACAATCTCGGGCGCCGGCCGCGGAACAGGCCGACCACGATCGAGATCACGAACAGCACCAGGAAGATGAAGAACAGGATCTGCGCCACCCCGCCGGCAGTGCTGGCGATGCCGCCGAATCCGAAGATTGCGGCGACGATGGCGATGATCAGGAAGACGGCGGCCCAGTAGAGCATCGCACTCCTCCGCACATCGATCTTCTCCTTGGGTGCATATGGCCCTGCCCGGCGGCATGGCAAAGCCGCACCAACGGGGGAGGGACTTACCCCCTGATGGCCCCGGCGATGGCGTCGCGCAAGGGGCCGCCCTGGATCGGCTTGTGCAGGAAGCCGATGCCGCGCCGCCGGCCCTCGACCAGTTCGCCGGTGCCGGTCTCACCGGTCAGCACCAGGGCGGGAACCTGGCGGCGCAGGCGGGCGCGGACCCGGTCGACCACCTCGAAGCCCGAACTGCCGCGCAGCCTGAGATCGGTCAGCACCAGATCGGGATCACCGTCGGCCAGTTGGCCCAGCGCCCCGTCCATGTCGGCGGCGGACAGCACCCGGATGCCCCAGCTGCCCAGCATCATCTCCAGGCCGGTGAGCACCATGGTGTCGTCGTCGACCACCAGCACGGTGGTGCCGTCCAGCGTTTCCTGGGGCGGCGTGGCCGCCTCGACCTCGCCGGCGGGGACCGACAGGGTGAACACCGAACCGCCGCCCGGCTTCGAGCGCACCGCCACCGGCGCCTCCAGCAGGCGCGCCAGCCGGCGCACGATCGCCAGCCCCAGCCCCGATCCGCCCGCCGATCCGGTGCCGAACTGGGTGAAGTCGTCGAAGATGGTGCCCTGGCGGTCTGCGGGGATGCCGGGGCCGGTGTCCCAGACCTCGAAGCGGATGGAGCCGCCGCGGCGACGCGCCGCCAGCAGCACGCCGCCGGTTTCGGTAAAGCGGATGGCGTTGCCCAGCAACTGGCGCAGGATGCGCTCCAGCAGGACGGGGTCGGTGTCGACCTCGGCGGCGATGGTGCGGACGCGCAGCGACAGCCGGCGGGCCTCGGCCTGGTGGCGGAACTCGTGGGCCAGCGCCTCGACCAGTTCGGGCACCCCGACGCGGCGCCGCTGCACCGTGACGCCACCCGAATCCAGCCGGGAAATGTCCAGCAGCCCGTCGAGCAGATGCTCGCCCGAGGCCAGCGCGCGGCCGAGCAGCGACAGGGTCTGACGCGGCCTGGTCTCGCGCACCTGGCTGTCGAGCACCGAATGGAAGAAGCGCATGGCCTGGAAGGGCTGGCGCAGGTCGTGGCTGGCGGTGGCCAGGATGCGGTGGGACCTGCGCGCCTCGGCGCCGGGGTCGATCCAGGCCAGCACGGCGCGGACCTCGCCGCCTTCGGCCAGCACCGGGGAACAGCGCAGCGTCAGCCCGTCGTCGCCGCCGCCGGCCAGTTCCACCGGTGTGCCGGTGCGCCCGACCTGGGCCAGGGCGGCGCGGAACTGCGGCCATTCCGGCCGGCGTTCCAGCCCGGCATCATCGGCCAGGCGGGCGCGGAAGGCGGCGTTGGCGCCCACCAGGGTCGGCCCGGGCAGCGCATAGAGGACGGTGGGGCTGGCCCATCCCTCGATGCGCTCGGCCATGGCGGCCACCGCGTCTCTGTCCGTGCTGCGCTCACCCATACCGCGTACCTCGCCCTGCACCATAACCGCCGCCGCCCGTGCTGTAACTTGGCCTGAGGAGGTGGGTCGGCCATTCCACCGAAGAGGGATGCTTCCCTCCCGGTTAACCCGGAATGCCGAGGAAGCGGTGGATGTCGGTGGCGGCGATGGCCGCCTGGCCAATGGCCACCGCCACCTGGTCGAGACCGCTGACCACGTCGCCGGCCGCCCATACCCCGTCGATGGTCGTACGCTGGTGGCCGTCGGTGATGATGCCGCCGGTGGCGTCCACCCCGGCGCCCAGGCCGACCGCCAGCTCCGAGCGGACCCGGGTGCCCAGCGCCGAGTAGATGGTGTCGAACCGCAGTTCCAGCCCGCCGGCGGCGCACAGGGCCTCGATGCGGCCGTCGCGCAAGCTCAGCGAGGAGATGGCGGTGTCGACCACGCGGATGCCGCAGGCTTCCAGCCGGGCCCGCTCGGCCTCGGCCAGGTCCATGGGGTGGCCCAGGGTCAGCAGGGTCACGTCCTCGGACCAGGTGCGCAGGAACAGGGCCTCGCCCATGCCGCCCGCCCCGAAGCCGATCACTCCGATGCGCCCGCCGCGGATCTCCCAGCCGTCGCAGATGGGGCAGTGGCGCACATAGCCGTCGCGGATGGCATCGGCCAGCCCCGGCAGGGCCGGCTCGACGTCGACGACTCCGGTGGCGAGCAGGACGGAGCGGGCAAGGCGCTCGGCCCCGTCGGCCAGGCCGGCGCGGAAGCCCTCGGGTGCACGGGCCAGGGCGATCACCTGCCCGGGCACCGCCGGCGCCCCGTAGCGGCTTGCCGCCTCGTGCATGCGGCGCAGGAGGTCGGGCCCGCGGATGCCCTCGGGGAAGGGGGCCAGGTTGTGCGAGACCGGGATCAGGGCCGCCCGGCTGCGGCCGGCGTCGACCACGGCGACGCGGCGGCGGTATCGGCCCAGATAGACGGCTGCGGTCAGTCCGGCCGGGCCGGCGCCGACCACCAGGCAGTCGAGGATGTCCATTTCCGGAAAACAGCGCCGGTGCCGCCCGGTTCCGGGCAAGCGAAACGCCCCGGGGGAAGGGGGGAAGGACCCCGGGGCGTCCCGAACGGCGGCCTGGATACGGCGCGCCGACAAAAGAAGCTAATTCTGCTTCCAGGAAGGATTATCTCACCTCAGGCGCGTACGTCTTCATGTGATTTTTGTGCCTTAGGTAGAACCGAGGCGCAGGTTCAGATGGACCAGGGGACCATGCGGCGCAGGACGTCGTCCTTGAGGCGGTAATGATGGTACAGCGCCGCGGCGACGTGGACGGCCAGCACGGCGGCCAGGACCCAGCCCATGACGGCGTGGCCGGCCTCGAACGCTTCGTGCATGGGCTCGCTCTTGTCCACCAAGGTGGGCAGCACCAGGCCGAACACCGACACGGCGCGGCCGCCGCTTTGCGACAGCAGCACGCCGTCGATGGGCATCAGGACCATCAGGGCATACAGGGCGGCGTGGCCCAGCTTGGCGCCCAGCACCTCGCGCGCGGTCATGGTGGCTGGCAGGGCGGGGGCCGGGCGGACGGCCCGCCAGCCCAGGCGCACCACGGCAAGCACCAGGATCAGCACGCCGACCGCCTTGTGCAGGCCGATCACCTCGGTGCGCATGGGCCCCTTGGGCAGCGCCTCCAGCGACTGGCCGACCACCCACAGGGCGATCATCGCCACGGCCATTCCCCAGTGCAGGGCTTGCGCAACCGGGTCATAGCGCTCGGGGGTGTGGGTGGCCATGGCTGTTCTCCGTGTCGTTGGCGGGCTGAAGTGTCGCCCAGCCAACCTGAACCGGCAATGAACGAAGCATCGGGGAACGGAGCATCGGGTTGACATCGGCGGCCAGCGGCCTACCCTCGGAGGCGTCACTTGCGAAAGAGCCTGGACATGACCGAGCCGAGCCCGCGCCTTGCCACACTCGCCGCCGTGCTGCTGGCGGCGGCGCTGGCGTCGTGCGGCGGGGTGCCGCCGCCCGAGACGTCGTGGGACCTGCCAGATCCCCAGGGACGGCGGCTGCCGTCGGCCGGGCCGGCGGTCGAAGCGGCCGAGCAGGCCTCGGTGATTCCCGAACTGGGCCGGCCGGTCATGGGCAGTGCCCCCATGGCGCTGGGCATGGGGCCCACCGGCCCGTCCGCCGCCGACGTCGTGGCGCTGCTCGACGGCGACACCGAGGCCCAGCGTTTCCTGGTGCTGGCGCGGCTGTTCGACGACGGGCTGGTCACGCCCGAGGACATGCAGGCCAGGCGCAGCGCCAACCTGGGTGCGCTGCTGCCCTTTTCCACCCCGCCGCCGGCCGCCGGGCTGGAACGCGCCATCCCGCCGGTGCCGCAGCTGGTGCAACGGCTGGCCCAGCTGGCCCGCGGTTCCGGTCCGACCAATGCACGCGCCTCCGAGCGGGCCTACCTGCTCGACCAGCTGCTGCCGCGCCAGCCCCGCCAGCTGGCCCCGCCGGTGCGCACCGATACCGAGGCCCTGCGCCTGGGCAAGGCCCGGGTCGAGCGCCTGGCCAATGCCGGCCTGGTCACTCCCGACGAGCGGGCCCGGGAACTGGACGCCATCTCGCGCGGAGAACAGCTGATCGCCGCGACGCCGCTGCCGCCGCCCAAGCCCAAGCCCAAGGCCAAGCCCAAGCCCAAGACCGAACTCGACCAATTCGGCGCCGGCCCGGTCAGCATCCACCTGTTGTCCATGGCGGCGCCCAAGTTCGGCGACATGGCCTGGCAGACCCTGTCGACCGAGTATCCCGCCCTGGCGCCGCTGGAACACCGGGTGGTCGAGACCAAGATCCCCGACCTGGGCACGACCTATCGGCTGCTTGCCGGCCCGCTGCCCACCAAGGACGCCATCGAGATCTGCAAGCCCATCCGCGAAAAAGGCCAAAGCTGCGCCCTGACCAAGGAGTGAGGGCGGGGGAGCCACCCCTTCGAGACGCTTTTGGCTCGAAGCGCTACCGTGCCTTCGCGCCGTCCTCGATGACCAGCTGGACGCTGGTGTTGCCCTGCCAGCTGTCCAGCCGCAGGGTGCCGGCCAGGTGGAAGGCGGCGCCGGCCGAGGACAGGAGCGCATGGCCCAGTTCCTCGTCGGCGGCGCGGAAGGCGATGGCCTTCAGGCGGCTGCCGCCGGCGCCGGCCAGGATGCAGCGCACATGGCCGGAGCCGACCACGTCGGCCTTGACCACCCGGGCGCCGGCCACGGCGAAGCGCGGCTCGGCGTTGCCGGCACCGAACGGGCCCAGCTGCTTCAGCGTTTCGACCAGCGGCACCGTCGCCCCGGCGGCGTCCAGGGCGCCGTCCAGTTCCAGCACCGGCACCAGCTCGCCGGCCAGTTGGGCCTGCAGCCGTTCGGCCAGGAAGGTGCGGAACTCGGCCAGCCGCTCGCGGGCCACGGTGAAGCCCGCCGCCATGGCATGGCCGCCGCCGGCCTGCAGGATGCCGGCCTGGCGGGCGGCGATGACCGCGGCGCCCAGGTCCAGCCCGGCCACCGAGCGGCCCGATCCCTTGCCTACCCCGCCTTCCAGCGCCACCACGCAGGCCGGGCGGTTGTAGCGTTCCTTCAGGCGGCCGGCGACGATGCCGATGACGCCGGGGTGCCAGTTCTCGCCGGCGGCCAACAGCAGCGGCAGGCCGTCGTCGGGGCGGCCCTCCACCTGCTCTATGGCGTCGAGCAGCACGGCGGCCTCGATGTCCTGGCGGTCCTTGTTGTAGCCGTCCAGGCGCCTGGCGATCTCGGCCGCCTCGGCCGGGTCGTCGGTGGACAGAAGCCGGGTGCCCAGCTCGGCCTCGCCGACGCGGCCGCCGGCATTGACCCGGGGGCCCAGCACGTAGCCCAGGTGGTAGGCGTCGGGGCGCTCCTTGACCCCGGCGACGTCTGCCAGGGCCGCCAGGCCCACATTGCCGCGCCGGGCCATCACCTTGAGGCCTTGCGCCACCAGGGCGCGGTTGACACCGACCAGGGGGACCACGTCGCACACCGTGCCCAGGGCGACCAGATCCAGCCATTGCATCAGGTCGGGCACCCGTCGGCCGCGCGCCTTCAGGGTGCGATTGACCGCCACCGCCAGCAGGAAGGCGACGCCGACCGCGGCCAGGTGGCCGTGGGGGCTGGTCTCGTCGATGCGGTTGGGGTTCACCACCGCCAGGGCGGCGGGCTGGGTGGCTTCGCCGGCATGATGGTCGACGACGATCATGTCCAGCCCGGCGTCGGCGGCGGCCTCCAGCGCGGCAAAGGCGGTGGTGCCGCAGTCGACGGTGACCACTACTGAAACGCCCTCGTTCTTCAGCTTCAACAGGGCCGGAGCGTTGGGGCCGTATCCCTCGCGCACGCGGTCGGGGATGTAGACCCGGACCTTGGCACCGCAGGCGGTGAGGACGTTGTTGAGCAGCGCCGACGAGGTGGCGCCGTCCACGTCGTAGTCGCCGAAGATGCCGATCGTCTCGCCGTCTTCGACCGCCGCGGCGATGCGGTCGGCGGCGGCGTCCATGTCCTTGAGGTGGCTGGGATCGGGCAGCAGGTCGCGCAAGGTGGGATCGAGGAAGCGCTCGGCCTCGTCCAGGCCGATGCCGCGGGCGGCCAGCACCCGGCCGACCACCTCAGGCAGCGCCAGCCGCTGGGACAACGCCAGCGCGGTGCGCTCGTCGCCGCTGCGCACCTGCCAGCGTCGCCCGGTCAGCGAGCGCTCGACCCCCAGGAACGCGGCGTTGGGCGCGGTCATGCCTGCGGCTTGGCGTGGGCGAAGTCGTGGTGCGAGGTCAGGTGGCGGATGGTGCCCGTGGCCGAGCGCGCCACCAGCGAATGGCTTATGCCGCGGTTGCCGGGCAACAGCCGCACCCCGTTCAGCACATGGCCGTCGGTGACCCCGGTGGCCGCGAACATCACTTCGCCGCGGACCATGTCGTCGATGGCGTACTTGGCGCCGAAGTCGGTGATGCCGACCTTGCGGCAGCGGGCGCGGTCGTCCTCGTTGCGCACGGCCAGGCGGCAATGCATGCGCCCGCCCAGGCATTTCAGCCCGGCAGCGGCCAGCACGCCCTGGGCGGCGCCGCCCGAGCCCATGTAGAGGTCGATGCCGGTCTCGGGCAGGCCGGCGGCCAGCGCGCCGGAGACGTCGCCGTCCTCGATCAGCACCACTCGGGCGCCGGCGTCGTAGAGCCGCCCGATCAGGTCGTGGTGGCGCGGGCGGTCCAGCACGCACACCGTCAGTTCCTCGACGGCGGTGCCGCGGACTTCGGCGACGCGGGCCAGGTTGTCCTCGGCCGGCAGGTCCAGGTCGATGCAGTCGGCGGGCAGGCCGGGGCCGACGGCGATCTTTTCCATGTAGACGCCGTGCGGCACCTCGAGGAACGAGCCGCCCTCGGTCAGCGCCACCACCGACAGCGCGTTGTGGGCGCCGCGGGCACAGATGGTGCGGCCTTCCAAAGCGGTCAGCACGATGCCCACATGGGGACCGTGGCCGTTGCCGACCTTCTGGCCGGTGTGCAGGGGAACCTCGATGTCCTCGCCCTCGCCGTTGACGACGATGCCGGCCATGGACAGGCTGTTGAGCGCCTTGTGCATGGCCTCGCAGGCGGCCTGGTCGGCGGCGCGCTCGTCGCCGCGGCCCATCAGGCGGGCGGCGGCCAGCGCGCTGGCCTCGGTCACGCGGACGACTTCGAGGGCAAGGTTGCGGTCCAGCGCCGTGGGCGGCGGCGGCACCAGGGTGTGGGGCATTGGTCCAATCCCTCCGTCCCCCCCGACGGCGGCCCCCCCGGACCGCCGGTCGGCGGTCTTAAAGGCTCTCGATGCGGATGATGCTGGGATCCTTGGCAACCGCGGGCAGGGCCTTGATGCGGTCCAGCGCGCGCAGCATGGCCGCTTCCTCGGTCTCGTGCACGGTCATCACCACCGGGACTTCCTCGCTGGCCGAGCGGCCGCGCTGGATGATCTTCTCCATCGAGACCTTCTCGTCGCGCAGCGCAGCGGCGATGTCGGCGAACACGCCCGGCTCGTCGCGAACCATCAGGCGGATGTAGTACGCCGAGTGGTGGCTGCCGGTCGAGGCGGACTTGCGCGCCGCCAGCTGGCCGACGGGCACGCCGAAGGTCGGCGTGGTGCGCCCGCGGGCGATGTCCATCAGGTCGGAGACCACCGCCGACGCGGTCGGGCGGGCGCCGGCGCCGCGGCCTTCCAGCACGGTGCGGCCGACGAAGTCGCCCTCGGTGACGATGGCGTTGAACACTTGGTCCACATGGGCCAGCGGGAAGGACAGCGGCACCATGGCCGGGTAGACGCGGGTCTCGACCGAGCCGTCGTCGCCCAGCCGGGCCACGCCCAGCAGCTTGATGCGGTAGCCCAGCTCGTCGGCATAGGCGATGTCGAGCGCAGAGACGTGGCGGATGCCCTCGGCCTGCACCGCCTTGATGTCGACCGGCATGGCAAACGCCAGGCTGGCCAGGATGGCCAGCTTGTGGGCGGTGTCGATGCCGTCGATGTCGAAGCTGGGATCGGCCTCGGCATAGCCCAGCTTCTGGGCCTCGGCCAGCACGTCGGCGAAGTCGCGGCCCGACGCGCGCATGGTGGTCAGGATGTAGTTGCAGGTGCCGTTGAGGATGCCCATCACCTTGGTCACCCGGTTGCCGGCAAGGCCCTCGCGCAGCGACTTGATGATCGGGATGCCGCCGCCCACCGAGGCCTCGAAGCCGATGGGGGCGCCCTTGGCCTCGGCCAGTTCGGCCAGCTCGACGCCGTGATGGGCGATCATCGCCTTGTTGGCGGTGACCACGCCCTTGCCGCGGCCAAGCGCCGTCTTGACCACCTCGAGCGCGATGCCGCCGGCGCCGCCGATCAACTCGACCAGGACGTCGAAGTCGGCGTCGCGCGCCATGGCGCGGGCGTCGGTGAAGAACGGCACGCCGTCGAGCGGCAGGTCGGCCGGCTTTTCCAGCGCAGCCGCGGCCACCAGCTTCACCGGCCGGCCGGCACGGGCCGCCAGCAGTTCGGCGTGGTCGTGCAGCAACTGGACGGTGCCGCCGCCGACGGTGCCCAGGCCGGCGATGGCGATCTTCAAGGGCGAAGCGCTCATGACGCCACCTTGCGGCTCTTTTCCGACTCTTCCAGGACCTTGTCGTAGGAGGTCAGGAACTGCTTGATGTTGCGCACCGCCTGGCGGGTGCGGTGGCGGTTCTCGACCAGGCCGATGCGCACATGGCCGTCGCCATACTCGCCGAAGCCGATGCCGGGCGCCACGGCCACCTGGGCCTCGCGCATCAACAGCTTGGAGAATTCCAGCGAGCCGAGATGGGCGAAGGCGGGCGGGATCGGCGCCCAGGCGAACATGGTGGCCGGCGGGCTGGGCACGTCCCAGCCGGCGGCGTGCAGGCCCTCGATCAGCACGTCGCGGCGCGCCTTGTACATCTGGCGGATGTCCTCGACGCAGTCCT
>JBLNBU010000157.1:0-36661 GCA_050260215.1 Actinomycetota bacterium | reverse complement strand
TGGCACCCTCCGGCAGCGAGGTGGTATGGTTGGGGGGCGCCTTGGGTGCGGCCACCTGGGATGTTTTGGCGCGGTTCGTCGCCGCGCTGGGCACCGCCCACGTGGTGGTGCCGCAGCGATGAGGCACCGCCGTTCGCCGTCGCGGAAGCCCCGGGCCGCGGCGCCGCCGCCGCGCACCCTGGAACTGGACATCGAGCAGGTGGGCGCCCGCGGCGACGGCTTGGCCCGCGTCGGCGACGACCTGGTGTTCGTGCCCTTCACCGTCGCCGGCGACCGCGTCCTGGCCCGGGTCGAAGGCCGCCGCGGCGACGGCCTGGCTGCCGCGCTGATCGAGGTGCTGCGGCCCGGTCCCGGCCGCGCCGATCCGCCCTGTCCCCATTTCGGCCGCTGCGGCGGCTGCGCCGTCCAGCACATGGCCGACGACCTTTACGGGGCGTGGAAGGGCCAGCTGCTGGTCACCCAGCTGGCCCGCCAGGGACTGGCCGAGTTGGCGGTCGAGCCGCTGGTCCGCGTGCCGCCGGCCTCGCGCCGGCGCGCCGCCTTCGCCTTCGTGCGCCGCCGCGGCCAGTGCCTGCTGGGCTTCAACGCCCGCGCCAGCCACGCGGTGGTCGACCTGGAACACTGCCCGCTGCTGGAACCGGCGCTGACCGCGGCGCTGCCGCCCTTGCGCGCGCTGCTGGCCGGCCTGGTCGCCGACGGCGAGGAGGGCGACGTCATCGCCACCCTGACCGAGGGCGGGCTGGACCTGCTGGTCGAGGCCGAGGCCCGGCTCGACCTGTTCGACCGCGAGCGGCTGGCCGCCTTCGCCGACGCCCACGACCTGGCCCGGCTGTCGTGGCGCCGTCCCGGCGTCGGCTTCGCCGAGCCCATCGCCCGGCGCCGTGCCGCCTTGGTGCGCTTCGCCGACATCGCCGTCGAGCCGCCGCCCGGCGCCTTCCTGCAGCCCACCCGCGGCGGCGAGCTGGCCATCGCCGAGCGCATCACCACCGCCCTCGAGCCGGCCCTGGCCGCCGGCGGGCCGGTGCTGGACCTGTTCGCCGGCTGCGGCAGCTTCACCTTCGCGCTGGCCCGGCGCGCCGCCGTCCATGCCGTCGAGGGCGAGCAGGAGCCGTTGGCCGCGCTGGACGCCGCCGCCCGCCTCGCCGGGCTCGAGGTCTCCACCGAGGTGCGCGACCTGGCGCGCCGGCCGCTGCTGGCGACCGAACTCAAGAAATACCGCGCCGTTGTCTTCGATCCGCCGCGCGCCGGCGCCGGCGCCCAGGCCGAGCAGCTGGCGGCGGGCGGCCCGCCGCTGGTGGTCGCGGTGTCGTGCAATCCCGCCACCCTTGCCCGCGACCTGCGCACCCTGGTGGACGGCGGCTACCGCTGCCGGTCGGTCACCCCCATCGACCAGTTCCCGTGGTCGGCGCATCTGGAGGCGGTGGCGGTGCTCAGCCGCTGAATCGGCTTCCGCCGCCCGGCAGAGGCTGATACCTTCGTCCAGGGTTCAACTGATTTCCTCGCCGACATGCCCGCTTCCGACGATCTCAGGCTCGCCGAACTGCTGTGCGCCCGCCTGTGCCACGACATGGCCGGGCCGGTGGGGGCGGCCGCGGCCGGGGCCGAGTTGATCGAGGACGGCATCGCCGACCCCGAGACCATGTCCCTGGTCGCCGCCAGCGCCGGGGGCGCGTCGGCCCGCCTCAAGTTCTTCCGCGCCGCCCTGGGCCCGGCGGCCGAGGCGCCGCAGGCGCTGACCGGCCTGCGCGACCTGGTCGACGGCTATCTGGCCACGGCGGCGTCGGCGCCGCGCATCGCGCTCGACTGGCGCTGCGAGCCGGCCACCCTGGCGGGCGAGGCGGCGCGGCTGCTGCTGAACCTGGTGCTGATCGCCCGCGACGCCCTGCCGCGCGGCGGCGCCGTGGCGGTGTCGGTGACCGGGCGGCCCGGGCGCCTGGCGGTGGTCGCCCGCGGCGAGCCGGCGGCATTGGGCGACGAGGTCCGCGCCGTGCTGGCCGAGGGACGCGCGCCCGCCGGGCCTCGTGGCGCGCAAGCCTGGCTGGCCAGGCGAATCGCCGACCTGTGGTGCCCCGGCGGGCTGCAGGTACTACCCGTGGCGGGGGGGGTGGAATTGGCTGCGGTGGTGGAAAATGTCCGTTCGGACGAGTCGTGATCGTTCCTGCGGTCAGGCTTCTAAAGCACCAAAGGCCGTGCTATTACTCGACATTGCCGGCCCAGTGATCGGGCCGTGCAGGGGCGGATCCGTCTTCCGTGGACGGATATGCAAGGATGGGAACCGGAGTCGACCATGGATGATCTCCTCAGCGAATTTCTGACCGAGACGTCGGAAAGTCTTTCCGTACTCGACGTCGAACTGGTGAAGCTGGAGCAGAACCCCGAGCCGGCGATCCTGCAGAACATCTTCCGCCTGGTTCACACCATCAAGGGCACCTGCGGCTTCCTCGGCCTGCCGCGACTGGAGCACGTCGCCCACGCCGGCGAGAACGTGCTGGGCAAGATCCGCGACGGCGAGCTGGAAGTCACTCCCGACGCGGTCACCCTGATCCTGCAGGCCATCGACCGCATCAAGATCATCCTGTCCCACCTCGAGCAGAACGAGTGCGAGCCCGAGGGCGACGACGGCGACCTGATCGAGCGCCTGAACGCCATGGCCGAAGGCCGCTCCGGCGCCGCTCCGGCGCCCAAGGCCGCCGCCGCCCCGCCGCCGCCTCCGCCGCCCGCGCCCGAGCCCGAGCCCATGGCCGAGGCCGCGCCCGAGCCGGAGCCCGACTTCGAAGCCGAGCCTGAGCCCGAGCCGGAGCCCGAGGCCCCCAAGGCCAGCGTGCCCGTCGCCACCGCCCAGCCGCCCGCCGTGACCAAGGAAGCGGCGCCGCCTGCCGCCGCCGGCGACGCCAAGGAATCGGCAATCGCCGCCCAGACCATCCGCGTCAATGTCGAGCTGCTCGAGAACCTGATGACGCTGGTCTCGGAGCTGGTGCTGACCCGCAACCAGCTGCTGCAGATGGTGCGCGGCAAGGACGACAGCGAGTTCGCCACCCCGCTGCAGCGCCTGTCCCACATCACCACCGACCTGCAGGAAGGCGTGATGAAGACGCGCATGCAGCCCATCGGCAACGCCTGGGCCAAGCTGCCGCGCATCGTCCGCGACCTCTCGGTCGAAATGAACAAGAAGATCGACCTGCAGATGCTGGGCGCCGAGACCGAACTCGACCGCCAGGTGCTGGAGCTGATCAAGGACCCGCTGACCCATATGGTCCGCAACTCGGCCGACCACGGCCTGGAAGGGCCCGAGGACCGCAAGAAGGCCGGCAAGCCCGAGGTCGGCAAGATCGTGCTGAACGCCTTCCACGAGGGCGGCCACATCATCATCGAGATCTCGGACGACGGCCGCGGCCTGAACCTGGACCGCATCAAGCAAAAGGCGATCCAGAACGGCCTGGCGACCGAGTCCGAGCTGGAGGGCATGCCCGCCCAGCAGATCTACCAGTTCATCTTCAAGGCCGGCTTCTCGACCGCCGAGAAGGTCACCAGCGTATCCGGCCGCGGCGTCGGCATGGACGTGGTGCGTACCAACATCGAGCGCATCGGCGGCACCGTCGAGCTGCGCTCGCAGCCGGGCCGCGGCTCGACCTTCGTCATCAAGATCCCGCTGACGCTGGCCATCGTCTCGGCCCTGATCGTCGAATGCGCCGGCGAGCGCTTCGCCATCCCGCAGATCAGCGTGCTGGAGCTGGTGCGCGTCACCCAGAACTCCGAGCACGGCATCGAGATGATCAACAACGCGCCGGTGCTTCGCCTGCGCGACCGCCTGCTGCCGCTGGTGTCCCTGAAGAAGCTGCTGCGCCTCAACGACGATGCCGACGAGCGCCAGGAGACCTTCATCGTCGTCACCCAGGTCGGCACCTACACCTTCGGCATCATCGTCGACCGCGTCTTCGACACCGAGGAAATCGTGGTCAAGCCGGTGGCGCCGATCCTGCGCCACATCAACATGTTCTCGGGCAACACCATCCTCGGTGACGGCTCGGTGATCATGATCCTCGATCCCAACGGCATCGCCGGCGCCACCGGCGAGGGCGCCACCGTCGGCGGCCCGTCGGCCGAGACCCAGGTGGCGCGCGAAAGCCACGCCGACGCCAAGACCTCGCTGCTGGTGTTCCGCGCCGGCGGCGACGACCTCAAGGCGGTGCCGCTGGCCCTGGTCGCCCGCCTGGAAGAGATCGACGTCCAGGAGGTCGAGTACAGCCACGGCAAGCCCATGGTGCAGTACCGCGGCCACCTGATGCCGCTGATCGGCATCGACGGCATCATGAACTTCCGCGAGGAAGGCCGCCAGCCGGTGCTGGTGTTCTCGGACCGCGAGCACACCATGGGCCTGGTGGTCGACGAGATCGTCGACATCGTCGAGGACCGCCTGAAGGTCGAGCTGACCGCCGACAATCCCGGCGTCATCGGCACCGCGGTCATCGCCGGCAAGGCGACCACCATCGTCGACGCCGGCTACTACCTGCCGCAGGCCTTCGGCGACTGGTTCGGCCGCGCCGACAAGGAATTCGGCAACACCGAGACGGTGCAGCCGCGCATCCTGCTGGTCGACGACAGCCCGTTCTTCCGCAACCTGCTGACCCCGCTTCTGTCGGTGGCCGGCTACGAGGTGATCTCGGTGGAAAGCGCCGACCGCGCCTTGACCTTGCGCGAACAGGGCAACGAGTTCGACATCATCATCTCGGACATCGAGATGCCGGGCATGAACGGCTTCGACTTCGCCCAGGCGGTCCGCGCCGACGGGCGCTGGGGCTCGACGCCGATGGTGGCGCTGTCCTCGCACGCCACCGAGAAGGACTTCGAGCGCGGCCGGCAGGTCGGCTTCAACGACTATGTCGCCAAGTTCGACCGCGACGCCCTGTTGCAGACCCTGGCCACGACCATCGCCGCCGCCAAAGGTGCCGCATGACCACCCTTCGCAATGATGGTGCCGACATGATCCAACTGCTGAAGAGGGGGGCCACGAAGTGAACCAGATCGTCCCCCAGTCCAAGCGCAGCACCGACCTCGCCGCGCCGGAGACCCAGGACTACGTCACCATGTTCATCCAGGGGCAGCTGTTCGGCATCCCCGTGCTGACCGTGCAGGACGTCCTGGGGCCGCAGAAGATCACCCGCATCCCGCTTGCCCCGCGCGAGGTGGCCGGCAGCCTTAACCTGCGCGGCCGCATCGTCACCGCCATCGACGTGCGCCTGCGCCTCGGCCTGCCGCGCACCGCCGAGGAAAACAAGGGTATGAGCGTCGTCGTCGACATGGGCGGCGAGCTGTACAGCCTGATGGTCGACCAGGTGGGCGAGGTGCTGTCGCTGCCGGCCGCCAAGTTCGAGCGCAACCCGCCGACGCTGGATCCGCACTGGCGCGAGTTCTCGGCCGGCATCTACCGCCTTGAAGACAAGCTGCTTGTCGTCCTCGACGTCGGCAAGTTGCTGGATTTCACGCGCAACGAATAGTATAGCCTTGGTCTGGTATTCCGGGGGGCGACCGCAACGCCACCTGCGGTCGGACTTCAATGGGAGGCAAGTGAGGGATGAAGTCCTGTCTGATCGTCGATGATTCGAAGGTCATCCGCATGGTGGCCAAGAAGATCCTGCACGAGCTCTCGTTCAAGACCGAGGAGGCCGAGGATGGCCAGCTGGCGCTGGACGCCTGCAAGCGCTCGATGCCCGACGCGGTGCTGCTGGACTGGAACATGCCGGTGATGAACGGCATCGACTTCCTGCGCGAGCTGCGCAAGCTGCCGGGCGGCGACCATCCGGTGGTGGTGTTCTGCACCACCGAGAACGACATCGAGCACATCCAGGAAGCCATCACCGCCGGAGCCAACGAATACATCATGAAGCCCTTCGACAGCGAGATCCTGCAGGCCAAGTTCTCGCAGGTGGGGCTGCTGTAGGATCGCCGGACACATCCCTCAGATGGCGATCGACACCGCACCCAACGCCGCCAACGGCTCATCCGGGGACCTCGTCCGGGTGATGATCTGCGACGA
Source organism: Actinomycetota bacterium (assembly GCA_050260215.1). Lineage (GTDB taxonomy): Bacteria > Pseudomonadota > Alphaproteobacteria > Rhodospirillales > Magnetospirillaceae > JBLNBU01. The sequence continues at coordinate 30,627 of JBLNBU010000157.1, read as the reverse complement.
CTCCGCCGTCGTCCGCGGCCTGGTGACCCGCATCCTCGAAGAAGACCCCGGCATCCAGGTGGTCAGCTCGGTGGGCAACGGCCAGATGGCCATCTCGGCGCTCGAGCGCAACGAGATCGACGTGGTCCTGCTCGACATCGAGATGCCGGTGATGGACGGCTTGACCGCCCTGCCCAAGCTGCTGCAGGCCGATCCCGGCGTGCGCGTGATCATGCAGTCGACCCTGACGCTGAAGGGCGCCGACGTCAGCTTGCGCGCCATGGAAATGGGCGCTGCCGACTACATCCCCAAGCCGACCTCGACCCGCGACCTGGCGGGCGGCATGGACTTCAAGACCGAGCTCCTGGGCAAGGTCAAGGCCCTGGGCCAGGCGCGCCGGCGCGATCCGCGGCGCATCCAGCGCCCGGGCGTCTCGGCGCCGCCGCCGCGCCCCGTCGCGCCCGCCGGCGCCCCGCCCGTGCGCACCCCGGTGCCGCTGCATCCCGGCCCCATCACCCTGCGCAGCCAGTCGCCCGAGCCGCCGGACATCATCGCCATCGGCTCGTCCACCGGCGGACCCCAGGCGCTGTTCTCGGTGCTGGGCACCATGCGCGCCGGCACCGTGCGCCAGCCGATCCTGATCACCCAGCACATGCCCGCCACCTTTACCACCATCCTGGCCGAGCACATCAGCCGGGTGTCGGGCTGGGAAGCGCGCGAGGCCCAGGACAACGAGGTCATTCGCAGCGGCCGCGTCTATATCGCGCCCGGCGATTTCCACATGCTGGTCGAGACCAAGGGGGCCGACAAGGTCCTCAAACTGGCCAAGACCCCCCCTGAGAACTTCTGCCGTCCCGCGGTCGACCCCATGCTGCGCAGCATCGCCGCCGCCTATGGCAAGAAGGTGCTGGCCTGCATCCTGACCGGCATGGGCTCGGACGGGGCCAAGGGCGGTCAGGTGGTGGTCAATGCCGGCGGCTCCGTCATTGCCCAGGACGAGGCCACCAGTGTCGTGTGGGGCATGCCGGGTGCGGCAGCGGCGTCGGGCATCTGCTCGGCGGTGCTGCCCCTGCCCGAGATCGCCCCTTGGATCATGAAGTTGGCGGCGAGGCGCTAAGACCATGCGGCCCGAAGATTTCGATTTCGTCGCCAAGATGCTGAAGGACCGGTCGGGGCTGATCATCACCCGCGACAAGGCCTATCTGCTGGAAAGCCGCCTGACCCCGGTGGCGCGCAAGCGCGGCTTCAAGGGGCTGGAAGACCTGGTTGGATCCCTGCGCACCGCCGGCGAGGACCTCCTGCGCGAGGTCACCGAGGCGATGACCACCAACGAGTCGTTCTTCTTCCGCGACATCAAGCCCTTCGACCAGTTCAAGGCCCTGGTGCTGCCCGCCATGCTGCAGCAGCGCGCGACAAAGAAATCGCTGCGCATCTGGTCGGCCGCCTCGTCCTCCGGCCAGGAAGCCTATTCGCTGGCCATGATCCTCAAGGAAGAGGCCACCCGCCTGGCCGGCTGGAAGATCGAGATCGTCGGCACCGACATCTCGACCGAGATGCTGGAAAAGGCCAAGGCCGGCATGTACTCGCAATTCGAGGTGCAGCGCGGCCTGCCCATCCAGTACCTGGTCAAGTACTTCAAGAAGAACGCCGAGATGTGGCAGATCGACCCGGCGATCCGCGGCATGGTCCAGTACCGCGAGTACAACCTGCTGCACGACCTGAAGCCGCTGGGCCAGTTCGACGTGGTGTTCTGCCGCAACGTGCTGATCTATTTCGACCAGCCGACCAAGACCCGCGTGCTCGACAACATCAGCCGCATCATGCCCGACGACGGCTTCCTCTATCTCGGCGGCGCCGAGACGGTGCTGGGCATCTCGGACAAGTTCAAGCCGATGCCCGACCAGCGCGGCATCTACGCCGTCGCCCGCGGCACCGGCGCTGCGGCCCCGTCCGCGGCCATGGGCCTGGCGCGGTAGCCAAGGCCTCATCCGGTTCGCAACTCCTTGCCCAGGAATTCCAGCGTGCGTTTCCACGCCAGCTGGGCGGCATCGGAATCCCAGGTGCCGCCGCTGGGATTGGCGAAGGCGTGGCCGGCGTCGTACCAGAACACCTGATAGGGCTTGCCCGCCTGCTTCATCGCCTGCTCGAAGGCGTCGACCACCCTGGGCGTGACGAAGGTATCCCTGCGGCCGAAATGGCCCATCACCGGGCCCTTCAGTCGCTCCAGCTGGCCGGCCGGCAGGTCGACCTTGCCGTAATAGACCACGGTGGCGTCGACGGGCCGGAAGGTGGCCGCCTTCAAGGCCCAGCCGCCGCCGAAGCACCATCCCAGGGTGGCCAGGCTGCGGTTGCTGTCCTGGTGATTGCCCAGCCACTGCAGCCACGACGCCAGGATGTCCTCGGCCACCACCGGATCCACGGCTTCGATCTGGCGCTTGGCGTCCTCTTGGGTGGTGGCGACGCGGCCGCCGAACAGGTCGACGGCCAGGGCCATGTAGCCGTGGGTGGCCAGTTCCGCCGCCATGGTGCGCATCTGGTCGTTGAGCCCCCACCATTCGTGCACCAGCAGCACCGCCGGGGCCGGCACCTGCGCGGGCCGGCCCAGGGCGGCGCCCACCTTGCGGCCGCCGGCGGTGGTGATCTGCTGGGGACGGGTGGTCTCTGCGGCGGCGTGGGCCAGGCCGGGGTCGGCCAGGATGCGGGCCAGCGGCAGGCTGGCAACCCCGGCAAGGATGGCACGGCGGGACGGCTCGGCCATTGCGGCCTCCCGATTGCGGTTGCGGACCGCCAGCAGATGGGAAGGGTACGGCGCGGCGAAAAGACGCCACCAACGGCAAAAGGCCCGCGAGGATCACCCCGCGGGCCTTTCAAGCGGTGATCGGAAGGATCCTCAGGCGGCGGCCTGCTTGGAGGCGATCGCCTTCTGGATGCGCTTCTTCAGGCGACGGGCCTCGTCCGACAGCTTGGTGTCGGCGATCGACAGCAGGTAGGCGTCGATGCCGCCGTTGTGCTCGATGGTCTTCAGGCCGCGAGCCGAAACCCGCATGCGCACGGACTGGCCCAGCGCCTCGGACAGGATCGAGGTGTCCTGGAGGTTGGGCAGGAACCGGCGACGGGTCCTGTTGTTGGCGTGGCTGACGTTGTTGCCGGTCAGAACGCCCTTGCCGGTGATGGCGCAGCGACGTGCCATGGTCTGATTTCCTCTACTCGTCTTCGTCGGCGCGAATGCCGACACGAATGCCGTTCACGGACCGACGGCCCGTGGGAAGCCGCGTTTTTAAGGGCAACCCGGGGGGTGCGTCAAGGGGAGAATCGGCTGCCCGGAAGCGGCGGGGCGATTCAGTTCGGCGGCCTCATCCGAACAGCTTGTCGATCTCGGTCTGGGCCAGCATCTTGTCGACCTCGTCCTGGGACACGCCCTGGCCGGGCAGCTGCGGGCCGTGCAGCAGCTTCTTGTCGGGGTCCTTCTCTTCCTTGATCTCGACCACGACCTTCTTCAGCTCGTCGCGGCCCCAGGTCAGGATGATGGAGTTGATGCGCTCCTCGACGAACTTCTGCGAATTGATGACCTTGGTCACCCGCTGGCCGGTAATGTCCTGGAACGAGCAGGCCTCGAAAACGACGTTCACCTTGTCGGTGACCTGATCGAAGATGGCGGCCAGCTTCTCGTCCTGACTGAGCGCGCGCGCCTCGTTCATCAGGTTGTCGATGGCCTCCATGCTCTCCATGATGGTGTTGGTGGCACGCTCGGTGGCAGCGACGATGGCATCGAGCTGCTCGCTCATGCTGCCGAAGTGGTCGGGCGCGCCGGGCGGGCTCAGCGCCGCCAGCTCCTTGCGGATGCGCTGCAGATGGCCGAACAGGCCGACCAGCTCCTTCTTGAGGATGGCTTCGGCTGCGCTCGTCGTGGTCATGGCTCTTCCCGAACTGTCACCGGCCGAGGATACCCCGTTCCCAGGCGGCAGGGAACACCTTATCCCCCCTGGCGGAAGGCTGTGACCAGCCGCCGCGCCGCCGCGCCGGGGGCCAGCGAGCCCTGGGCGACGCGGGCTTCCAGCTCGGCCAGTTGGCCGGTCACCTTGGCATCGTCGCGCAGCGCCGCCAGCAGCGTCTCCGAGATCTCGTTCCACATCCACGCATGGGCCTGGGCGGCGCGGCGTGTTCCCAGCGCCCCCGAGGCGGCCATGGTCGTCCGGTAGTCCTCGACCGTCGCCCACACCGCGTCGATGCCGGCGCGTTCGCGGGCCGAGCAGGTCAGCACCGGCACCCGCCAGCCGGGATCGTGGGGGGCCAGCAGGTGGAGCGCGTTGGTGTAGTCGCGCGCGGCGCGCGCCGCTGCCGCCGCCAGGTCGCCGTCGGCCTTGTTGACGACGATGGCGTCGGCCAGCTCGACGATGCCCTTCTTGATGCCCTGCAGCTCGTCGCCGCCGCCGGGGACCAACAGCAGCAGGAACAGGTCGACCATGTCGGCGACCGCGGTTTCGCTCTGGCCGACGCCGACGGTCTCGACCACCACCACGTCGAAGCCGGCGGCCTCGCAAACCAGCATCGCCTCGCGAGTGCGCCGGGCCACGCCGCCCAGGGTGCATCCCGACGGGCTGGGGCGGATGAAGGCGCGCGGGTCGCGCGACAGCTCCTCCATGCGGGTCTTGTCGCCCAGGATCGAGCCGCCCGAGCGCGGGCTGGACGGGTCGACGGCCAGCACCGCCGGCCGCTTGCCCTGGGACAGCACGTAAAGGCCGAAGCTTTCGATGAAGGTGCTTTTTCCCGCACCGGGTACGCCGGTGATGCCGATGCGGATCGAGCGCCCCGCATGGGGCAGCAGGTCGTGCAGCAGCGCCTCGGCCGCCTCGCGGTGGTCGGGGCGGGTCGATTCGATCAGGGTGATGGCGCGGGCCAGCGCACGGCGTTCGCCGGCCAGCACGCCGCGGACCAGGGCGTCGACGTCGGGGGTCATTTCGCCTTCTTCGTATTGGGCTTGGGCTTGGGCTTGGGGGGCTTGGGGGCGTCGTCCTTGGGCGCCTCGGCCAGGAACGAGCTGATGGCCATGGCCACCAGCTTGGCGCGGTCCTCGTCCGACAGCGCGTCCAGGATCTTGCGCTTGGCCTTGTGGACCTGCTGGGCCTGGCGGATCAGCTCGGCGCGCTGGGGCGAGGCGGGCGGCGCCGCAGCCGTCTTCGGCTTCGCCAGCGCCTTGCGTGCCTTGTCGTCGAGGAAGATGGATTTCAGCCAGCCGAACATGGCGCCAGCTTAAGCCCCGAAGGTTCGTTTCGCCAGCGTCGCCAGCTGCTGGCGCTGCTCGTCGGTCAACTCGGCCATGGCGGCGTCGCGGGTGGCCTTCTGCACCAACAGCGCCGTGCGGATCAGCTGGGCCTTTTCCGGCGGCAGCCGGGCCATGCGTTCCTCGGCCTCGGCCAGGGCCTGGGCGGGGGTGCGTTCGCGCGGCGGGGGCGGGGCGCGCCGCACGGGTGCGGGCGCCGCCGCCGGAACCGCGGTCCGGCGGGCGCGGCGGTCCGGGAACAAAAGGCGGAACAGGCGGCGCAGCATGGCCGAAGCCTATCGCCGACGGCGCCCATCGTCCATGGGTCAGATGGTCTTGATGATGGTGGCTGCCTTCTCGACCATCTTGTTGAGCCCGTCCATCAACAGCTGGGCGCTGTAGCCGCAGAAGAAGGCAATCAGGTCGGGATCGGAGGCGGAGAACTCGGTCTTGAGCTGCCCCTGGTTGGTGAACAGCAGCACCAGCGCCACCGGCACCAGGATGGCCAGGACCAGCCGCGCCAGCAGCGAGTGCAGGCGGCCCACCGAGCTGTTGTCGTTCTTCAGGTATTGGGTGGTCACCGACAGCATGACCCCCAGCACGCAGATGAAGATCATCAGGCCGCCGTTGGTGAAGCGTTCGCCGATGGTCCTGAACCAATCGAAGGAGAATCCGATCCAGGCGATGATCAGGGCGATGGCCACGGACCCCACCATGGCGGGCAGGCTGACCACCAGGAAGCGGACGCGGCGGTAGGTGCGGGTGAAGACCAGCACCTCGCCCTTGAGCTTGAAGAACTGCTGGTCGTCGAGGTTGGGGCTTTTCAGCCGCTCCTGCAAGGCGATGCACTCGGGCAGCAGCGCCACCGACCGGTCCAGCCTGCCCAGCAGCGCCGCGGTCGGCGTGGTCGAGGTGGAAATCTCGGTGGCGATGTCTTCGAGGCGCTTGTAGAGGCCCTTGATCTCGGCGACGTCCGGCACGGCTCCCCCCTTGCCTTATTCCGCCCCCTCCAGCTCGGATTCCAGGCGCTGCTGCAGGCGGGCGGCTTCCTGCTGCTTGCGCCACATCTCGGCATAGTGGCCGTCGGCGGCGAGAAGTTCGTCGTGGCGGCCGCGCTCGACCACAAGGCCCTCTTGTAACACGAGAATTTCGTCCGCGTCGACTACCGTTGAAAGTCGATGGGCAATGACCAGGGTGGTGCGATCGCGCGAGACTTCGCGCAAGGACAGCTGGATCTCCTTCTCCGTGTGGGTGTCGAGCGCGCTGGTCGCCTCGTCGAACAACAGGATGCGAGGGCCCTTGAGGATGGTGCGCGCGATGGCCACCCGCTGCTTCTCGCCGCCCGACAGCTTCAGGCCGCGCTCGCCCACCCGGGTGTCGTAGCCCTCGGGCAGCGAGGCGACGAAGTCGTGGATGCGGGCCAGGCGGGCGGCGTGCTCGATGTCGTCCTGCGAGGCGCCGGGGCGGCCATAGGCGATGTTGTAGCGGATGGTGTCGTTGAACAGCACCGTGTCCTGGGGAACGATGCCGATGGCTGCGCGCAAGGACGCCTGGGTGACCTCGCGCACGTCCTGGCCGTCGATCAGCACCCGGCCGCCGCCCACGTCGTAGAAGCGGAACAACAGGCGCGAGATGGTCGACTTGCCCGCCCCCGACGGCCCGACGATGGCCACGGTGCGCCCCGGCGCCACGGTGAAGCTGACCCCCTTCAGGATCTCGCGCTCCGGCGTATAGCCGAAGCGGACGTCGTCGAAGCGCACCTCGCCGCCGTCCGGGGCCAGCGGCCGGGCATGCGGGGCGTCGGTGACCTCGGCATGCACGGCCAGCAGGCGGAACATGGACTCCATGTCGGTCAGCGACTGCTTGATCTCGCGGTAGACGAAGCCCAGGAAGTTGAGCGGCATGTACAGCTGGACCAGGTACGAATTGACCAGGACGAAGTCGCCCACCGTCATGGTGCCGTCCGCCACCCCGTGGCCTGCCTTGATCATGATGGCGGTCAGCCCGGCGGCGATCACCGCGCCCTGGCCGATGTTGAGCATGCCCAGCGTCACCTTGCTCTTGGTGGCGGCGAATTCGTACTGGGCAAGGGCGGTGTCGTAGCGGCCGGCCTCGTGGTCCTCGTTGCCGAAATACTTGACCGTCTCGAAGTTCAGCAGGGAATCGATGGCCTTGGTACTGGCCACCGCGTCGGAGTCGTTCATGGCGCGCCGGTACTTGGTGCGCCACTCGGTCACCCCCAGGGTGAAGCCGATATAGACCGCGATGGTGGTGAACGTGATGGCGGCGTACCAGACGTCGTACAGGCTCCACAGCACGCCCGTCACCAGCGCGATCTCGAGCAGGGTGGGCAGGATGTTGAACAGCATGAAGTTAAGCAGGAATTCGGTGCCCTTGGTGCCGCGCTCGACCGCCCGGCTGATGCCGCCGGTCTGGCGGTCCAGATGGAACCGGAGCGACAGGCGGTGCAGGTGGCGGAACACCCGAAGGCCCATGGAGCGGATCGCCCGCTGCGCCACCTTGACGAACACCACGTCGCGCAACTCGGCAAAGGTGGTCGATCCCACCCGCGCCAGGCCGTAGGCCAGCAGCAGCCCCACCGGTACCGCCACGGGTACTGCCACTGGGGCGCCGTGGCCGGCGTTCAGCGCGTCGACGGCGTGCTTGTAGAACAGCGGCACGATGACGTTGATGCCCTTGGCGGCGGCCAGCAGCAGCATGGCCACCACCACGCGCACGCGCAGCTCGGTCTGCCCGGCCGGCCACAGGAAGGGCAGCAGGCCGCGGATGGTGTCCCAATCGTGGCGCGGACCGGCAGCGGGCGGCGGACGGTCCCAGGTGGAGGGCATGCGGCGTCTCATGGCCTCCCAAACATGAGGGCTTCGGGCCCGGCGCGCAATCGTCGGCCTGGAGTGGAACAATTCGCCACACTCCGCCATTCGGAGCGGATTGCCCGCCGAACGGATGGCGTCTATTTTCGGCCCATGCGCCACCCAACCGAACTGCATAACGGCCAGGTCGCCTGGAGCAAGATCCGCATCCTGGTGTTCGGGATGGACGACGACTTCCGCTTCCTGGTGCGCTCGACCTTCCGGCGCCTGGGCATCCGCGAGGTCAGCTCGACCACCGTGCCCGCAGACGCGCCCACCATGCTGGGGCGCGGCGTCGACATCGTGCTGCTCGATCTTGGCAACCAGGTCGAGGACGGCGTCGCCTTCCTGGGGCGCATGCGCGGGACCGGCAACGCCTTCGACGACATCCCGGTGCTGGCGGTGGCGCCCGCCGACCAGAAGCCGGCGGTGGAACGCTGCCGGGCGCTCGGCATCGAAGGCATGGTGCCCAAGCCGATCTCGGGCCACGAGCTGGTCAAAAGGGTTTCCGACACCCTGATCGCGCCCAAGCGCATGGCCCCGCCGGATAGCCTGGCGCCCAAGCCGAAGATCGAAATGCGCAAGGTCGACGCCCCGCTGCTGGTTGACGACGCGCCCAAGATGCCGATTCCGCCCGCAGTGGCCGCCGGCCTGCCGCCCATCGTCGATGAGCTGGCCGCCGCCCGGCCCGGCACCGCGCGCATGATCCCGTCCCCCGCACCGCCCCCGCCCCCCGCCCCGCCCCCATCGCCCCACGGCGGCAGCCTGCCCGGCACCGGTTCGGGCGGTTCCGCCGCGCCTGCGGCACGGCCCGCCGGCGGGCGCCTGGGGGGCGACGACATCGCCCCGGCCCGCCGTCCGTCCGGGGGCACCTTGTCCGCCGACGACCTCGCCGGCCCCGCCGCCCGGCCGTCGGGGGGCAAGATCGCGCCCGAGGACATCGCCGCCGCCAAGGTGCTGGCGGGCAAGCTGGGCCTCGACGACCTGGCCGGCACCGCCCCGGCCAAGAAACCCCGCGCCAAGGCCGCCGTCGAGCCGCTGGACGACGACGACCCCGCCGCCAAGGCCGCCGCCGAGCGCCGGCGCAAGGCCTGGGAAGAGGAGGTGGCCGCCAAGGGCCACAAGACCCGCACCGGCAAGGACGTCGCCGCCTTCGACGTCTCGGCCGTCGTCGCCGAGCATGTCTCCTGGCTGCAAAGCCAGGGCGCGCAAGGCAAGCGCGCCAACCTGGAAGGCATGGACCTGGCCAGCGCCGACCTGTCCAAGGCGGTCCTGGCCAACGCCACCCTGCGCCGGGCCGAGCTGTCCGACGCCAACATGGCCGAAGCGCGCCTGGACGGAGCCGACCTGCGCCATGCGGTGCTGTCGGCGGCGAACTTGAGCGGCGCCAACCTGGGGGTGGCGTCGCTGCGCCACGCCAATCTGGCCATCGCCAACCTGGAAGGCGCGGTGCTGCGCGGCACCGACCTGTCGGGGGCGACCTTCCGCGGTGCCCGGCTGGAAGGTGCGGACTTCAAGGGTGCCATGCTGGTGTCCACCGACCTGCGCGAGGCCGACCTGTCGCGGGTCGACAACCTGACCCAGGCCCAGGTCGACAAGGCGGTGTGCGACATGTCCACCCGCCTGCCGCCGGGGGTGTTCCGACCGGCGAAGGACGAGGCGTAGACCAATCGGCCCGCTCGCCTGTTGACGGCAGCGGGAGGTGGTTCATGGCTCGATCGCGCGACATCCGGCAGGCGGCCGGCAATGCGGCGTCCGATTTGGGGGCGCGGCTGCTGGCCGGGGCGTTGGGGGCGGGCGCGGCGCTGGGCGGCCTGGCCTGGTGGGCAGGCCGCAAGTCGGCCGAGGTCGAGCGCGCCAACCCGCCCATGGGCAGCTTCATCGAGGTCTCGGGCACCCGCCTGCACTATCTGGCGCGCGGTCGCGGCCGGCCGGTGGTGTTCCTGCACGGCATCGCCGGCATGATCCAGGACTGGCAGCTGGCCATGCTGGACCGCGCCGCCGAGCAATGGCGCTGCCTGGCCTTCGACGTGCCGGGCTATGGCTGGTCGGCGCGCCCGGGCTTCGTCAAGTGGACGCCCGAACGCCTGGCCGACACCCTGCGCCGCGCCACCCGCCGGCTGGGGCTGGAACGCCCGGTGGTGGTCGGCCACAGCTTCGGCGCCCTGATCGCGCTGGCCTGGGCGCTGGAGGCGCCCTCGGAGCTGGCCGGACTGGTGCTGGAAGCCGGGCCCTATTATCCGCAGCGGCGGCTGGACATCCGCATGATGGCCTCGCTGGGGGCGCCGGGCATGGCCGAGACGGTCAGCCCGGTGATGGTCCGCGCCATGCTGCCCCTATTGCTCAAGCGCATGTTCGCCCCGCTGCCGGTGCCGCCGCGCTTCCACCTGTTCCCGGCCGAGATGATCTCGCGGCCGGTCACCGTGCACGCCATGGCCGACGATTTCGGCCAGCTGTCCGAGGCCGCCCGGCGCCTGGCCGCCCGCTACGGCGACATCGCCGTGCCGACGGTGATCCTGGCCGGCGACGCCGACGCGGTAATCGACGCGGCGGGCCTGGCCGGGCGGCTGCACGACGCCATCGGGCATTCGGCCCTGCGCATCGAGCCGGGCGTCGGCCACATGCTGCACCACGCCAGCCCGGCGACGGTCGTCGCCGCCATCGAGCTGGCCTGGCACCAGAGCGACCAGGGCCTCAGCGCTCGCGCCTGAGGGTATAGCGGACGTGCTTGCCGTCGGTGCTGATGGCGTAGCCGAAGATGCGGCCGCCGTCGATCTGCACGCCCTCGAAGGTGAAGCTGGCGTCGCCTTCGCGCGCTCCCATCTCGACGGTGCAGCCCGACAGCTTGGTCACCGTGCCGGTGATCACTGCGCCGTCGCGCCAGCCGTACTCGGCGTTGTGGCCGGGCTTCTGCTCGAAGCGGAAGGCCAGGTCCTTGCCGTTGCGGGTGAATTCCCACTTGGACAGCGGGGCGACCCAGCGCCCCACCAGCCATTCGCCGTTGTTGGGCAGGCTGGTGTCGCATTCGGGGTCGGGCAACGGCTGCGGCGGGCCGGCCTTGGGGCCCTGGGGAAGTTCCTGGGCAAGCGCGGGCGCGGCCATCAGCAGCGCGATCGTCAGGGTAAGCAGGCGCATCGGGGTCAGTCCTTGCGAGAGGCGGGCAGGTAGCCGCGGTCGCGCATGCAGGCGGCGACGTAGGCGTTGAAGCGTTTGCGCGCGTCGGCGCGGTCCATGGCGCGGAAGGGGTTGTCGGGCGCATCGTCCTCGTCGCGCCAGCCGACCTCGCGGTCGGCCCAGCGGCGGCACTCGCCGTAGTCCTTGTCCCAGCGCTCCTTGGGCAGCTGGGGATGCATCCACGGGACCGGGGCGGCGCACGACGCCAGCCCGGCAACCAGCAGGCAACAGGTGATGGTGCGGCGGACGGACACGGGCGAGCTTGCTCCTTGGTCGACGAGGCGGGCGCGCCATTCCGCCACAGCCGGGCGCGGAAGACAACTGCGGCCCTGCCCCCATTGCCGCCCCGCGGTCGGGTGGCTATACTCTGCTGCAGCGCAAAAACCCCGCGAGGAGGGATGGCGATGAGCGGCGAAACCCTGCACGGCCATTATTTCGAAGAGCTGTCCGTCGGCCAGGTCGGCGTGTTTGCGAAGACCGTCACCGAGGCCGACATCGTTGCCTTCGCCGGAGTCTCGGGCGACTTCAACCCGGTCCACATCAACGAGGAATTCGCCAAGGACACCCTGTTCAAGGGCCGCATTGCCCACGGCATGCTGTCGGCGGCGTTCATCTCGACGGTGTTCGGCACCCGGCTGCCGGGACCGGGCTGCATCTACGTCTCGCAGATGCTGAAGTTCAAGGCGCCGGTGCGCATCGGCGACACCGTCACCGCCAAGGTCGAGTTGACCGCGCTGGTGCCCGAGAAGAAGTTCGCCACCTTCCGCACCACCTGCGAGGTCGCCGGCAAGATCGTGCTGGATGGCGAGGCCACCTTGATGGTGCCGAGCAAGGGGTAGGCGGCAGGCGCCGTCTCCCCCGCAGTTTGGGTTGCGTCCGGGGCGGTTATCGAATACCCCTTGACCTCCCAAATTCGGATTCCTTCACGGCGGGACGGCAACAGGGTCATGCGCCTCATTCGGCATTGCGGCGAGTTCAGCAACGACCATCGCGGATGCGTCGTGGCGCTCGGCAATTTCGATGGCGTGCACCTGGGCCACCAGGCGGTGATCGCCACCGCCAAGGCCTTTGCCGAGCGTCACGGCGCGCTCCATGCGGTGATGACCTTCGAGCCCCATCCGCGCGCCTTCTTCAAGCCCGACCAGGAGCCGTTCCGGCTGACCCCCTTCCGGGTCAAGTCGCGCCTGATCGAGGCTCTGGGCATCGACCTGCTGTTCCAGCAGCACTTCGACGGCGAGTTCGCCGGCATGGAGGCCAAGGCCTTCGTGGAAGGGGTGCTGGTCCAGTGCCTGGGCGTGCGCCACGTGGTGGTCGGCTACGACTACGTCTTCGGCAAGGGCCGCCAGGGCACCTGCGCCTTCCTGCAGCGGATGGGCGATGCCCAGGGCTTCGGGGTCACCGTGGTGCCGCCGGCGGTGGCGCCGTCGGGCGAGGTGTATTCCTCGACCAAGGTGCGCGAGTACCTGGTGGCCGGGCGTCCCTCTGACGCCGCCAAGCTGCTGGGCCACTACTGGGAGGTCGAGGGGCGGGTCGAGCACGGCGACGCCCGCGGCCGCACCATCGGCTTTCCCACCGCCAACCTGCACCTGGGCGAATACCAGCGCCCGGCCACCGGGGTGTATGCGGTGCGCGCCGGCATCGACAAGGGCGGCGCCACCGTCTGGCACGACGGCGTCGCCAATTTCGGCCGTCGTCCCACCTTCGACAAGTCCGACGAGATCCTGGAGGTCCACCTGCTGGACGCCGCCGAGGACCTGTACGGCCGTCACCTGCGGGTGGCGCTGATCGAGCACCTGCGCCCCGAGCGCAAGTTTTCCGAGGTGGGCGAGTTGAAGGCCCAGATCGCCGTCGACGCCGACCAGGCCCGCCGGCTGCTGGCCGCCCGCCGATTCTCCGACCATCCCGGCCCGATGGTGCCGGTCGACCCGAACCAGACCTAGAGCGTCCCATGAGCGTCGACTACAAGACCACCGTCTTCCTGCCCAAGACCGACTTCCCCATGAAGGCGGGCCTGCCCGATCTCGAGCCCAAGCTGCTCGAGCGCTGGGCCAGGCTCGACCTCTATCGCCGCTGCCGCGAGGCGGCCAAGGGCCGCGAGAAGTTCGTCCTCCACGACGGCCCGCCCTATGCCAACGGGCACCTGCATATCGGGCACGCGCTCAACAAGATCCTCAAGGACGTCATCAACCGCTCGCAGCAGATGCTGGGCAAGGATGCCGACTACGTGCCGGGCTGGGACTGCCACGGCCTGCCCATCGAGTGGAAGATAGAGGAAAAGTACCGCGAGGCCGGCCAGGACAAGGACCAGGTCGACATCGTCGCCTTCCGCGAGGAATGCCGGGCGTTCGCCGCCCGCTGGATCGACATCCAGCGCGAGGAGTTCAAGCGCCTGGGCGTGGTCGGCGACTGGGCCAAGCCCTATACCACCATGACCTACAAGGCCGAGGCGGCCATCGTCGCCGAGCTGGGCAAGTTCCTGATGGACGGCAGCCTGTACAAGGGCGCCAAGCCGGTGCTGTGGTCGGTGGTCGAGAAGACCGCCCTGGCCGAGGCCGAGGTCGAGTACCACGACCACACCTCGGTCACCATCTGGGTCAAGTTCCCGGTGGTGAAGGCGAGCACGCCCGAACTGGACGGCGCCAAGGTGGTGATCTGGACCACCACCCCGTGGACCATGCCCGGCAACCGCGCCGTCGCCTTCGGTCCCGACTTCGACTACGCCGTCGTCCAGGTCGAGGAGACGGGCGAGAAGCTGGTGGTGCTGAAAGACCTGGCCGAGCAGGTGGCCAAGGACGCCAAGGTCACCTTCCGCGAGCTGGCGGTGGTCAAGGGCGCCGCCTTGGCCGGCACCGTCTGCCACCACCCGCTGAAGTTCCATCCCGAGGCCAATGGCGGCTACGACTTCGCGGTGCCGCTGCTGCCGGCCGGCTTCGTCACCACCGACACCGGCACCGGGTTCGTCCACATCGCGCCGGGCCACGGCGAGGACGACTGGCACCTGGGCAAGGAGCACGGGATCGCCATCCCCGACACCGTCCAGCCCGACGGCACCTATTATCCCCACGTGGCCATCTTCGCCGGCCAGTCGGTGCTGAACCAGGGCAAGAACGGCAAGTACTACAGCCCCGTCGCCAAGCCGGTGATCGAGGCGATGACCGTTACCGGCAACCTGCTGGCCCACGGCAAGGTCGAGCACTCGTACCCGCACTCGTGGCGGTCGAAGGCGCCGCTGATCTTCCGCAACACCCCGCAGTGGTTCATCTCCATGGAGACCACCGGGCTTCGCGCCAAGGCCTTGGCCGCCATCGACGCCACCCGCTGGGTGCCGGCCCAGGGGCGCAACCGCATCTTTTCCATGGTCGAAAGCCGGCCCGACTGGTGCGTGTCGCGCCAGCGCGCCTGGGGCGTGCCCATCGCCGTGTTCGTCGACAAGAAGACCGGCCAGCCGCTGCGCGACCAGGCGGTGGTCGACCGCATCGTCGAGGCCTTCCGCGCCGAAGGGGCGGATGCCTGGTTCACCTCCAAGCCCGAACGCTTCCTGGGCGAGGGCCGCGACCCGGCCGACTTCGACCAGGTGTTCGACATCCTGGACGTGTGGTTCGATTCGGGCTGCACTCATGCCTTCACCCTGGAAAGCGGCGAGTGGCCGAACCTCAAGTGGCCGGCTTCACTGTACCTGGAAGGCTCGGACCAGCATCGCGGCTGGTTCCACTCCTCGCTGCTGGAATCCTGCGGCACCCGGGGCCGCGCGCCTTATGACGCGGTGCTGACCCACGGCTTCGTCCTCGACGAGGAAGGCCGCAAGATGTCCAAGTCGCTGGGCAATGTGGTCAGCCCCCAGGACGTGGTCGGCACCATGGGCGCCGACATCCTGCGGCTGTGGGTGGTGGGCTCGGACTATTCCGACGACCTGCGCATCGGCCCTGAAATCCTGAAGACCCAGGTCGACATCTATCGCCGGCTGCGCAACACGCTGCGCTATCTGCTGGGCGCGCTCGACGGCTTTGCCGACGCCGAACGGCTGCCGGTTGCCGAGATGCCCGAGCTGGAACGCTGGGTGCTGCACCGCCTGACCGAACTGGACGCCTCGGTGCGCCAGGCCTGCAACGATTTCACCTTCCACGGCCTGTTCACCGAGCTGCACACCTTCTGTGCCGTCGACCTGTCGGCCTTCTACTTCGACATCCGCAAGGACGCGCTGTACTGCGACGCCGCCGACAGCGTGCGCCGGCGCGCCGCGCGTACGGTGTTCGACATCCTGCTCGACGCCCTGTGCAAGTGGCTGGCCCCTTTCCTCAGCTTCACCGCCGAGGAGGCGTGGCTGGCCCGCCACCCGTCCGAGGACGGCAGCGTGCACCTGGAACTGTTTCCCGCCATCGACCCGTCCTGGCGCGACGAGGCGCTCGCCGCCCGCTGGGCCAAGGTGCGCGAGTTGCGCCGGGTGGTCACCGGGGCCTTGGAGGTCGAGCGCGCCGCCAAGCGCATCGGCTCCTCGCTGCAGGCCCATCCGGTGGTCCATGTGTCGGGCGAGCTGCGCGACGCGGTCGCCGGGCTGGATTTCGCCGAGATCTGCATCACCTCGGGCCTGACGCTGGCCGACGGGCCCGGCCCCGCCGACGCCTTCCGCCTGGCCGAGGTGGACGGCGTGGCGGTGATGCCGGCCCCGTCGAGCGGCGACAAGTGCCAGCGCTGCTGGAAGGTGCTGCCCGACGTGGGCAGCCACGCCAAGCCAGGCCTGTGCGGCCGGTGTGCCGACGCGGTGGACTGACGCCATGCGCCTGGGCCTTGCCGTCGCCGCCGTCGTGGCGCTGCTCGACCAGCTGACCAAGTGGCTGGTGGTCGAGAAACTGTTCCGCCCCGAGGGGGTGTGGGAAACCCCCTTCTACACGCCCATGCGCATGGAGCTGGCCCCGTTCTTCGACCTGGTCATGGCGTGGAACCGCGGTGTGTCGTTCGGCGTGTTCAACGACGGCGGGCGCTGGAACGCGGTGCTGCTGTCGGGGCTGTCGCTGGTGATCTGCGCGGTACTGGTGGCCTGGCTGCGCAAGGCGCCCGGCCTCTGGGTGCGCCTGGCCCTGGGCGGCATCATCGGCGGCGCGCTGGGCAACGTGGTCGACCGCATCCGTTTCGGCGCGGTCGCCGACTTTTTGGACTTCCACCTGGCCGGGCATCACTGGCCTGCCTTCAATTTGGCGGATTCGGCCATTACCGTCGGCGCCACGCTGTTGGTACTGGACTCCTTGTTTGCCAGACGAAATCCGTCTAAGAATTGAGGCCATGAACATATCGAACGTCGTATCTCGTCCGGTCCTGCGCACCGCCGCCTGCGGGCTGCTGCTGACGCTCGCCTTGTCCGGCTGCTCGGAAGTCAAGCGCTCGCTGGGCTTCGAGAAGATGCCCCCCGACGAATTCCAGGTGGTCAGCCGCGCGCCGCTGTCCATGCCGCCGGACTTCGCCCTGCGCCCGCCGGCCCCGGGGTCGACCCGCCCGCAGGAGAACACGACGCGCGAACAGGCGCGCCAGGCCCTGCTGGGCACCCGCCAGGTGACGCCGATCTCGACCGCCGGGCGGTCCCAGGGCGACATGGCGCTGCTCAAGCGCGCCGGCGCCGAGGGCATCCAGCCCGACATCCGCTCCATCGTCAACAAGGAGACCCAGGCGCTGGCCGAGGCCGACAAGAGCCTGGCCGATCGCATCGTCTTCTGGCGCAAGACCGACCCCTCGGGCGAGGCGGTCGATCCCGCCAAGGAAGCCCAGCGCCTGCGCGAGAACCAGGCGCTCGGCAAGTCCCTGTCCGACGGCGATACGCCACTCATCCAGCGCCGCCAGCGCGGATGGCTGGAAGGCGTGTTCGACTGATCGGCGCCGCATTTTCGGCATAATCGCGTCCTTTGATGATACGCCCGGTGGTTCCCGCCGGGCGTTTCGCTTGCCGGGGAAGGGGCTGCCTCCCATATGTGCGCGAACTACTCCGGAGGGGTCATGACGGTCAGGCGGTGGATGATGGGGCTTTGCGTCGCCGCGCTGGTGGCGGCGAGGCCGGTGGCGGCCCAGGTGTTCAACCCCGAAACCTTCACCCTGGCCAACGGCATGCAGGTGGTGGTCATTCCCAACCACCGCGCCCCCATCGTCACCCACATGGTGTGGTACCGGGTCGGCGCTGCCGACGAGGTGCCGGGCAAGAGCGGCCTGGCGCATCTGCTCGAACACCTGATGTTCAAGGGCACGCCGACCATCCCGCCCGGCGAGTTCTCGAAGATCGTCGCCCGCAACGGCGGCCGCGACAATGCCTTCACCACCGCCGACTACACCGGCTATTTCCAGAACATCGCGGTCGACCGGCTGGAGCTGGTGATGAAGATGGAAGCCGACCGCATGCGCAACCTGACGCTGGACGAGCAGAACTTCACCACCGAGAAGGCGGTGGTGATCGAGGAGCGCCGCTCGCGCACCGACAACAACCCCGGCGCCACCCTGCACGAGCAGATGGAGGCGGCGCTGTTCCTCAACAGCCCCTATCATCGCCCGGTGATCGGCTGGCTGTCCGAGATCGAGGGCCTGAGCCGCGACGACGCCATCGCCTTCTACAAGCGCTGGTACGCGCCCAACAACGCCATCCTGGTGGTGGCCGGCGACGTCGACGCCGAGGTGGTGCGCCCGCTGGCCGAAAAGTACTACGGCCCCATCCCCGCCGGCGAAATCGCCCCGCGCAACCGGCTGAAGGAGCCGCCGCCGGTGGCTGCCCGCACCGTGGTGCTGAAGGATGGCCGCGTCCGCCAGCCCAGTTGGAACCGCCTGTACCTGGCGCCCAGCTACATGGCGGGCGACAAGGCGCTGGCCTATCCGCTGCAGGTGCTGGCCGAGGTGGTCGGCGGCGGCGCCACCAGCCGGCTGTACCGCAGCCTGGTGGTCGAGCAGGGGCTGGCCGCGGCGGCCGGCACCGCCTATGACCCCACCGCCGTCGACCTGTCCACCTTCACCGTGGCGGTCACCCCGCGCCCCGGCGTGGCCATGGACCGGCTGGAGGCGGCGGTCGACAAGGAACTGCGCGCCATCGCCGCCGGCGCCATCCGCGCCGAGGAGGTCGAGCGGGCCAAGAGCCGCCTGCGCGCCAACGTCACCTATGCCCGCGACAGCCTGCACACCGGTGCGCGCGTGCTGGGCGAAGCCCTGGCCACCGGCCAGAAGGTGGACGACGTGGAAAGCTGGCCCACCCGCATCGGCGAGGTCACCCCCGACGAGGTCGCCCGCGCCGCCCGCGAGGTGCTCGACACCCGCCGTTCGGTGACCGGCATCCTGCTGCCCGACCCCGACGCCCCCGCCCAGCCCGCCGCCGCCGTTGCCGGCCCGATGTCCGGAAAGGAAGTGCACTGATGCTCCGCCGTCTGCTTCTGGTCCTGGCCCTGTTGCTGACCGCCCTGCCGGCCGGCGCCGTCACCGTCGAGCGGGTGGTCAGCCCCAAGGGAATCGAGGCCTGGCTGGTCCAGGACCATGCCAACCCCATCATCTCCATGGACGTGGCCTTCCGCGGCGGCGCCGCGCTCGACCCGCCGGGCAAGGCCGGACTGGCGACCATGACCTCGGGGCTGCTGGACGAAGGGGCGGGGCCCTTGGATTCGCTCGCCTTCCAGCAGAAGTTGGAAGACTTGGCCATCGAGCTGGAATTCAACGCCGGCAAGGACAACATCCGCGGCTCGCTGAAGACGTTGACCGAGCACCGCGACACCGCCTTCGACCTGTTCCGCCTCGCGCTGACCCAGCCCCGCTTCGACAAGGAACCGGTCGAGCGGGTGCGCAGCCAGATCCTGACCATGCTGGCGCGCGAGCTGCAGGACCCCGACGCGGTAGCGGCCCGGGCATGGTACCGCGCCATGTTCCCCAACCACCCCTACGGCACGCCCGCCCGCGGCACCCCCGAGACCATCAAGGCCATCGGCGCCGCCGACCTCAAGGGCTTCGTCAAGGCGCACTTCGCCCGCGACCGGCTGCTGGTCGGCGTGGTCGGCGACATCACCCCCGAACAGCTGGGGCCGCTGCTGGATGCCACCTTCGGCGGCCTGCCGGCCAGCGCCGGGCCGGTCAAGGTGGCCGACGTCGTCCCCGACGCCACCGGCAAGGTGACGGTGATCGAGCGGCCCAATCCGCAAAGCGTCGCGGTGTTCGGCGAGGCCGGGCTGAAGCGTGCCGACCCCGACTGGTACGCGGCCTATGTGATGAACTACATCCTGGGCGGCGGCGGCTTCTCGTCGCGCCTGACCGAGGAGGTGCGCGAGAAGCGCGGCCTGGCCTATTCGGTCTACAGCTACCTGGCCCCCATGGACCACTCGGCCCTGATCGTCGGCGGCGTCGCCACCGAGAACGGCCGGGTGGCCGACTCGCTCGAGCTGATCCGCGGCGAGTGGCGGCGCCTGCGCGAACAGGGGCCCTCGGACAAGGAACTGGACGACGCCAAGACCTACCTGACCGGATCGTTTCCGCTGCAGATGGAATCCACCGGTGCCATCGCCGGCCTGCTGGTGCTGATGCAGCTGGACCGGCTGGGCATCGACTACCTGGACAAGCGCAACGGCTACATCCAGGCGGTGACCCTGGACCAGGTGCGCGGCATCGCCCGGCGCCTGCTCGACCCCGAGCGGCTGACCTTCACCGTGGTGGGAAAACCCGCCGGGCTTGTGTCGCCCAGGTAGAACAGCAAGTATAGGTATTTCCCACTATAACCTCTTTATTTCGTTGGCCGACTTACGTATGGTGTCCCCTGGGTTCGGAAGGGCGATCCGGCCAGGGGGATGGGCGTGTCCAATGAAGTAGCTGCCGTCGCGGTGGACGTTTCCGTCGCCGCGCTGCCCGCACCGCGGGCGGTTCCGTCCCGGGCCGCGACCGTCGCCCTGTCGCTGCTGATCTCGATCGTCACCTTCGTCGCCTTCGACGTGCTGTTGTCGCAGGTCTCGTGGTTCGGCCTGGTCCGCGACCCCGACCTGCGTGTCGCCCATCCGGTGCACCACCACGACCTGCGTCCGAACCTGTGCACCTGGGACGAATGGGGGCCGATGCGTTACCGCGTTTGCACCAACGCGCTGGGGTTCAAGGATGCCTCGGCCCGCGCGGTGCCGCCCGTGGGCGCCCTGCCGCGGACGCTGTTCATCGGCGATTCCTTCACCGAGGCGGTGGGCATGCCGTGGCAGCAGTCCTTCGCCGGCCTCTATGCCGCCCGCCATCCCGAGGTCGAGGTGCTCAACGCCGGCGTGTCCAGCTATGCGCCCGCCGTCTACTACGCCAAGGTCCGCGGCCTGCTGGAACAGGGCATCAAGCTGGACCGGGTGGTGGTGTTCATGGACATCTCCGATATCCAGGACGAAACCTGGTACCGGGTCGATCAGGCCGGCGTCGTCACCGACCTGCGCCCGCCCGCCGACAACGCCTTCGAGCGGGCAGTGACGCCGTTCACCAAGGCCAATCTCAAGGGCATCGTCAACATCAAGGAGTTCCTCGAGCATCTGCTGGCCGAGCCCAAGGTGGTCGACCCGTTCACCTCGGCCCGGGGGTCGTGGACCTTTGCCGACTGGACGAAGCTTGCCCCGGACTACGCGCCGCTGGGCGTGTCGGGGGCCATCACACTGGCGCGCACCGACATGGACCGCCTGCACGCCCTGTTGGCCGAGCGCAAGATTCCGCTGACGGTGGCGGTCTACCCGTGGCCGGCCCAGATGAAGCACGACCGCGTCGACGGCCTGCAGGTGCGCGTGTGGAAGGACTGGTGCGCCGGCAAGTGCGATCGCTTCGTCGACGCCTTTCCGGCCTTCTTCGCCTGGCGCGACGCCCACCCAGAGAGCTGGTACGAGGATCTCTACGTCGCCGGCGACGTCCACTTCAACGCCCGCGGCAACCAGCTGGTCGCCGCGGTGCTGGAGGAAGGGCTCTAGGGCCCCCTTACTTCTTCTTGGACAGCTGGTCGATCTGCTGCTGCAGGGCGTTCAGGCGGGCCTGCAGCTCGTCGACGCCGGTGTCGACGGGCTTGCCGTCACTTCCGGCCTGGCCGTGCGGATAGAACGGAGCGAACATCTTCATGGCGCTTTCCAGCAGGGCCATGTTCTGCTTGCTCATCTCCTCGAAGGGATTGAACGGGAACATGCCTTCCAGCGCATTCTGCATGTAGCCGCGCATCTGCTGTTCGTTGCGGGCGAAGGCCTGCATGCTGTACTCGAGATAGCGCGGCACCAGCCCGCCCAGGCTGTCGCCGTAGAAGCCGATCAGCTGGCGCAGGAAGCTGATGGGCAGCAGGTTCTGGCCGCCCTTGGCCTCTTCCTCGACGATGATCTGGGTCAGCACCGAGCGGGTGATGTCCTCGCCGGTCTTGGCGTCGAATACCACGAACTCAGCCCCGTCCTTGACCATCTGGGCCAGGTGGTCGAGGGTCACGTAGCTGCTCGTCGCCGTGTTGTACAGGCGGCGGTTGGCGTACTTCTTGATCGTGATCGGCGCCGGGGACGTGGTCTGGGCTTCGGACATCTGGTCTGGTCTCTGGTCGCGGGCGAAGGGGCTCTTCATCGGCTCCTAATGAGACAGATTTTTCCGTATCGTGCGGTTTGGCAACAACAATTTTTCGCGGGTGCAAGATAACGTCGCCGCACGCGCGAAAAAAGGCAGCCGGGTGGTCAAGCCCGGCCGTGTGGTCTATACTTGCGCCCATGACGGACGTGCCGCCCGATCTCGATCAGCTCGCGCGCCGCTATCTCGACCTGTGGCAGGACCAGGTGGCGGCCATGGCGACCGACCCGGCACTGGCCGAGGCGGTGGCGCGGGGCATCGCCATGATGAGCCAGGGCACGTCCGCCCTGGTCCAGGCCACCCAGGCCGCGGCCACGGCCGCGCAGGCAAAGGCGGGAACGGATGAGCCAGCGGCGCCAGGATCCGACCACTCCCCCGACCCGCAGCGGTCCCAGGCCGCTGCCGCTGCACCTGACCGCCCACGCGACGACGCTGGCCGGCTCGAAGGCCGCCTTGCCGCTCTTGAAGAACGGGTCGCTGCCCTGGAAGCCGCACTTGGCGCCGGCCGCGGAAAGCCTGCGCCAAAGCCTCGCCGCAGCAAGCCCTGACCGGCTGGCGGCGCTGGACGCCGCGGTGACCGCCGAGGCGCTGCGCCGCCACGACGCCTTCCTGGCCGGCATCGACGCCTATCGCCGCCACCCCTATCGCCGCGAACTGCCCGATCCGCCGGTGCTGTGGAGCGAAGGCACCACCCGGCTGCTCGACTACCGCACCCGGACCGGCGGCGTGCCGGTGCTGGTGGTCCCCTCGCTGGTCAACCGCGCCTACATCCTCGACCTGACGGCGCGCCGCTCGCTGCTGCGCTACCTGGCGGCCCGCGGGCTGGCGCCCTTCCTGGTCGACTGGGGGGCGCCGGGGCAGCTCGAGCGCGACTTCACGCTGTCCGACTACATCGACGGCCGGCTGGTGGGCGCGGCGCGGGCGGTGGCGGCCGAATGCGGGCGCCCGCCGACGGTGCTGGGCTATTGCATGGGCGGGCTGCTGGCCCTGGCGCTGGCCCAGCGCCAGCCTAAGCTGGCGGTGTCGCTGGCCCTGCTGGCGACGCCGTGGGACTTTCACGCCGGGCGTGAAAGCCACGCCCTGATGATGCGGGCGCTGACCGAGCCGCTGGGTCGGCTGATCGAGGGCATGGGCGAGGTTCCCGTCGACCTGCTCAACGCCATGTTTGCCAGCCTCGACCCGGGCCTGGCGGCGCGCAAGTTCACCGCGTTTTCCCATCTCGAGCGGCGCAGCGCGCGGGCGCGCGACTTCGTGGCGCTGGAGGACTGGGCCAATGACGGCGTTGCCCTGGCGGGACCGGTGGCGCGGGAATGCCTGTTCGGCTGGTACGGCGACAACGACCCGGCGGAAGGGCGCTGGCGCATCGGCGGCGAGGCCATCCGCCCCGAGGCGGTAAGCCAGCCCGCCCTGGTGCTGGTGCCGCAGCGCGATAGAATCGTGCCGCCTGAATCGGCGCGCGCACTTGGTGCTCGCCTACCCAATGCCAAGGTGATTATGCTGAAAGGAGGGCATGTCGGAATGCTTACCGCAACGCGGGCCAAGACCGAGGTCTACGGACCACTCGCGAAATGGTTAGTCCGTTCGGCGGTGCAGTAGGCGGGTTGCGCGCGGCCCAATCCGCGCAGTATGACACTGAAGGTCAAGTTCTTTTCCAGAAATGCCCGCCGGGGTCCACAACAACCATCAAGGAGCGTTCTCCCTCATGACCGATATCGTCATTGCCGCGGCCACCCGCACTCCCATCGGTTCTTTCAACGGCTCCCTGGCCGGCTTCGCCGCGTCGCAGCTGGGCGAGATCGTCATCCGTGCCGCGCTCGAGCGCGCCGGTGTCGCCCCCGCGGACGTGGACGAAGTGCTGATGGGCCAGGTCCTCACCGCCGGCGTCGGCCAGAACGCCGCCCGCCAGGCCGCCATCAAGGCCGGCATTCCCGACGCCGCCACCGCCATGGCCATCAACCAGCTGTGCGGCTCGGGCCTGCGCGCCGTGGCGCTGGGCTCGCAGGCCATCCGCCTGGGCGATGCCTCGATCGTCGTCGCCGGCGGCCAGGAAAGCATGTCGGGTGCCGCCCACTGCATGCACCTGCGTGCCGGCACCAAGATGGGCGACGCCCAGATGGTCGACACCATGCTCAAGGACGGCCTGATGGATGCCTTCCACGGCTACCACATGGGCGTGACCGCCGAGAACGTCGCCACCAAGTGGCAGCTGACCCGCGACGAGCAGGACGCCTTCGCCGCGGCCAGCCAGCAGAAGGCCGAGGCCGCCATCAAGGCCGGCAAGTTCAAGGACGAGATCACCCCGGTCAAGATCGTGGTGAAGAAGGAAGAGAAGCTGTTCGACACCGACGAGTACCCGAAGGCCGGCACCACCAAGGAAGGCCTGGGCAAGCTGCGCCCCGCCTTCAACAAGGAAGGCACGGTGACCGCCGGTAATGCCTCGGGCATCAACGACGGTGCCGCCGCGGTGGTGCTGATGACCGCCAAGGAAGCGGCCAAGCGCGGCATCAAGCCGCTGGCCCGCATCGCCAGCTGGGCCACTGCCGGCGTCGATCCGGCGATCATGGGCACCGGCCCCATCCCCTCCTCGCGCAAGGCGCTGGAAAAGGCCGGCTGGAAGGTCGACGACCTCGACCTGATCGAGGCCAACGAGGCCTTCGCCGCCCAGGCCCTGGCGGTCAACAAGGACATGGGCTGGGATACCGGCCGGGTGAACGTCAACGGCGGCGCCATCGCGCTCGGCCACCCCATCGGCGCCTCGGGCGCGCGCGTGCTGGTGACCCTGCTGCACGAGATGGCCAAGCGCGACGCCAAGAAGGGCCTGGCCACCCTGTGCATCGGCGGCGGCATGGGCATCGCCATGTGCCTGGAGCGCTAAGCCCGGGCCATCTGAACCGGGGAGCCGCGGCCCGCCCAGCGGCTCCCCGTCTTTTCCGGGGTGGAAACGCAAGGGTTGCCGGATCCAACCGGCGGCCGAAGAAAGAGGAGAAGTCTCATGGGGCGTTTAGCAGTCGTCACCGGTGGCACCCGCGGCATCGGCCGCGCCATCTCCGAGGGCCTGAAGAACAAGGGCTATAAGGTGGTGGCCAACTATTTCGGCAATGCCGAGGCCGCCAAGAAGTTCACCGAGGAGACCGGCATCCCCGCCATGCGCTGGGACGTCGCCAACTACGCCGAGTGCGAGGCGGCCATCGGCAAGATCACCGCCGAGTTCGGCCCGGTCGAGATCGTGGTCAACAATGCCGGCATCACCCGTGACGGCACCTTGCAGCGGATGAGCTACCAGATGTGGGAGGAGGTCATCCAGACCAACCTGACCTCCTGCTTCAACATGGCCCGCCTGGTGATCGATTCCATGCGCGAGCGGGGCTTCGGCCGCATCGTCAACATCGGCTCGATCAACGGCCAGGCCGGCCAGTACGGCCAGGTCAACTACGCCGCCGCCAAGTCGGGCATCCACGGCTTCACCAAGGCGCTGGCCCAGGAAGGCGCGGCCAAGGGCATCACGGTCAACGCCATCGCGCCCGGCTATGTCGACACCGACATGGTGCGCGCGGTGCCGCCGGCGGTGCTGGAAAAGATCATCGCCAAGATCCCGGTCGGCCGCCTGGGCCGCGCCGAGGACATCGCCCGCGCGGTGCTGTTCCTGGTTGCCGACGACGCCGACTTCATCACCGGCTCGACCCTGTCGGTCAACGGCGGCCAGCACATGTACTGATCGGCTGCCGCCGATCATCCGTCACCCCCGGGCTTGACCCGGGGGGCCATGGAAGTGGATGGCCGGGTCATGCCCGGCCATGACGCTTTTGGGGGTTCAGCGGCCGCCCATGACGCCGTCGATTTCGGCCTGGCCCATGGCGCGGTTCGAGCCGTGGATGATGCCGCTGGCCCAGTCCATCAGCAGCTGGGCGTTGCGCGACAGGGCCCGGCAGTGCTCGGCCAGTGCCTCGCCCTCGGTGCCCGACGCGATCTCGCGGTCGAGCTGGTCGATGCCCTCGATCAGCAGCTTGTCCAGCTGGGCGATGGTGTCCTCGAACGGCTTGCGATAGATGGTGGGCACGCGGTCATAGGCCTCGATGGCCAGCTGGCGGTCCGAGAAGGTCGAATCGGCGAAGTGCTCCTTGTAGCTCTTGGGCTGCCACAGCTTGCACTCCTCGATCATGTCCGGCATGTCCGGCAGCATGTCGAGCAGCATGACGATCTCGTTGAACAGGTTGAGGTAATCGGTCGCCAGCAGCGTCTGCACGCTGATGTTGGTGCCCGCGCACTTGGCCCGGTATTCCTCGAACCCCGCCAGCTCCTCGGGAGGAATTTCCCCGTCCACCCCTGGTCCCTCCGCTTTCCCTGGGGCGACCTTGCGCCAGGGAAACCGCAAATTCAAGAGCCCTTACGCACGATGGTAGGGGTGTCTTGACGATATGGCCTGGGCGCGCCACAGCTGTTCGGCCAGCAGCGCCCGGACCAGCATGTGCGGCCAGGTCATCTTGCCCAGCGCCAGGGTGAAATCCGCGCGGTCCCGTACCGCCTGGCCGTGGCCGTCGGCGCCGCCGATCAGGAAGGCAACCTCGGGGACGCCGGCGTCGCGCCAGGCTTCCAGGCGGCGGGCGAAATCCTCCGAGCCGATCTCGGCGCCCCTCTCGTCCAGCGCCACCCCGGGGGCGCCGGCCGGCACCTGGGCCAGCAGCAGCTCGGCCTCGCGTGCCTTCAGCTGGGCAGTCGGCAGGGCGCGCTTTTCCTCGACCTCGCGGATGGCCGGGGCGGGCTGGATGCGGCGCAGGTATTGGTGCAGCAGGTCCTGCTCGGGGCCGGGCTTGGCCCGGCCCACCGCCACGATGGCCAGCTTCATCAGACGGCCGCCTGGGCCGCCTTCGCCTCGCTGGTGGGCGTGGCGCCCAGCCACAGCTTCTCGAGATTGTAGAAGCTGCGCACCTCGGGGCGGAACAGGTGGACGATGACGTCGCCGCCGTCGATCAGCACCCAGTCGCACTGGGGCATGCCCTCGGCGGTGGGGCGGCAGCCGGCGTCCTTCAGCTTTTCCAGCAGGTGGTCGGCCATGGCGCCCACCTGCCGCGACGAGCGGCCAGAGGCGATCACCATGTGGTCGGCAATGGAGGTCTTGCCACGGAGGTCGACGACGGCGACATCCTCGGCCTTGTCGTCGTCGAGCGAGGCGAGAACCAGGTCGACGACAGTGTCCGCCTTGGGCGGAGACTTGCGGGAACGGGTGATGGTCTTATGCTCCTTGGCTGCGTTTGGCGCGGATGGCGGTGGCCGAGGCAGGGTGCAGGCGCGAGTGGACGAACACCCAGGCCGGCGGCGCCCGTTCGGCCAGCCGGCGCGCCCGCCGATCAGAGATGCGGCAGCGGGCGAACCGATGGGCCGCCCTGGAGGCCAACGCCTTTGAAGAATATGGGGTGCGCGCGAGAATCGCAACCGGTACGCCCGCGAAGATGTCGGTCCACCGCGCCCACTGGGCGACCTGCACCAGGTTGTCGGCCCCCATCAGCCAGACGAAGCGGCAGTACGGGAACCGGCGCCTGAGCGCGGCCAGCGTGTCGGCGGTGAAGCGGGTCCCCAGCCGCCGCTCGATGTCGGTGGCGCGGATGCGCGGATGGCCGCCCGCCGCCGCCCTGGCCGAGGCCAGCCGCTCGGCTAGTGGCGCCATGCCGGCGATCGGCTTCAACGGGTTCTGCGGGCTGACCAGCAGCCACACCTCGTCCAGCCCGAAGGCTTTCAGCGCCGTCTCGGCGACGTAACGGTGGCCTTCGTGGCCGGGATTGAACGACCCGCCCAACAGCCCGACCCGCCGACGGCGGCCGTCCCCCCAGGGATTGGGGGGCAGCGCCCCTCCCCCGCTGGCGCGGGGGAGGGCGAAGCTCATGGAGTTAGCCCGGCCGGCACTGGCCATCGCCCTTCACCACGTACTTGAAGGTGCACAGCTGCTCGACGCCGACGGGGCCGCGGGCGTGCATCTTGCCGGTCGAAATGCCGATCTCGGCGCCCATGCCGAACTCGCCGCCGTCGGCGAACTGGGTCGAGGCGTTCCACAGCACGATGGCCGAGTCGCAGCCGGCCAGGAAGGCGCTCGCCGCCTTCTCGTCGGTGGCGATGATGCTTTCGGTGTGGTGCGAGCCATGGGTGTTGATGTGGTCCACCGCCGCCTGCACTCCGTCGACCAGCTTGACCGAGATGATGGCGTCCAGGTACTCGGTGCGCCAGTCCTCCTCGGTGGCAGGGACGACGCGGGGATCGGCGGCCTGGGCGCCCTGGTCGCCGCGCACCTCGCAGCCGGCGTCGATCAGCGCCGCCACCAGCGGCTTCAGGTGGGTGGCGGCGCACGCAGCATCCACCAGCAGGGTCTCGGTGGCGCCGCAGATGCCGGTGCGGCGCATCTTGGCGTTCAGCACCACCTGCTTCGCCATGTCCAGGTCGGCCGAGCCGTGCACATAGGTGTGGCAGATGCCTTCCAGGTGCTGGAACAGCGGGATGCGGCTTTCCTCGACCACGCGGGCGACCAACGACTTGCCGCCGCGCGGCACGATGACGTCGATGTAGTCTGACAGGCGCAGCATGACGCCCACCGCGGCGCGGTCGGTGGTCGGCACCATCTGCACCGCGTCCGAGGGCAGGCCGGCGGCTTCGATGCCGCGCCGGAGCGCCGCCATGATCGCCGTCGACGAATGGAAGCTTTCCGAGCCGCCGCGCAGGATGGCGGCGTTGCCCGACTTCAGGCACAGCCCGGCGGCGTCGGCGGTGACGTTGGGGCGGCTTTCGTAGATGATGCCGATGACGCCCAGCGGCACGGCGACGCGGGCGATGGCCAACCCGTTGGGCCGCGTCCACTCGGCCAGGGTGCGGCCGACGGGGTCGGGCAGGGCGGCGATGTCCTCGAGCCCCTTGGCCATGGCCTCGATGCGCTTGTCGTCCAGGAACAGCCGGTCCAGCATCGCCTTGGTCAGGCCCTTGGTCCCGCCGGCGACCATGTCGACCATGTTGGCGGCCTTGATGTCGGCGGCATCGCCGCGCAGCGCCGCGGCCATCTCGGCCAGCGCCCGGTTCTTGGCCTCGGCCGGCGCCTGGGCCAGCACGCGCCCCGCGGCACGGGCCTTGCGGCCGATCTCGGTCATCAGGGTCTGGATGTCGGTCATGGCCCTTCTATCCCTCCACCACCATGTCGTCGCGGTGGATCAACTCGTCGCCGTAGGAGTATCCCAGCACCGCCTCGATCTCGGCCGAGCGCTTGCGCACGATCCGGCGGGCGTCGTCGGACGAATAGGCGGCCAGGCCGCGGCCGAGCGCGCGGCCGTCGGGGGTGCGGATCAGGATGCAGTCGCCGCGCTCGAAGGCGCCGTCGACCTCGGTGACGCCGGCGGGCAGCAGCGAGCGGCCCATGGCCAGCGCCTTGCAGGCACCCTCGTCGACCACCACCGCCCCGGCGGGGTTCATGGAGCCGAAGATCCACTGCTTGCGCGCCGTCCTCGGTTCGGCCGAGGGCAGGAACCAGGTGCAGCGTCCGCCGTCCTCGACCACCTGCAGGGGATGCATGGGCTTGCCCGGGGCGATGGCCATGCGGCAGCCGGCCGACAGGCAGATCTTGGCCGCGGTCAGCTTGGTGACCATGCCGCCCGAGCCATAGGCCGAGCCGGGGTCGCCGGCCATGGCCTCGATGGCCGGGGTCAGCTCGTGCACCACCGGGATGAATTCGGCCGCCTTGTCCTTGCGCGGATCGCCGGTATAGAGGCCGTCGATGTCCGAGAACAGCACCAGCGCGTCGGCCGCGGTCATCTGGGCGACGCGCGCGGCCAGGCGGTCGTTGTCGCCGAAGCGGATTTCGGCGGTGGCCACCGTGTCGTTCTCGTTGATCACCGGGATGGCACCCAGGCGCAGCAGGGTGTCCAGCGTGCTGCGGGCGTTGAGATAACGGCGGCGGTCCTCGGAATCGTCCAGCGTCAGCAGCACCTGGGCTACCGTCAGGCCGTGGCGGGCCAGCGCCTCCTGATAGGCGTGGGCCAGGCGGATCTGGCCGGTGGCGGCGGCGGCCTGCTTTTCCTCGAGCTTCAACGGCGGGGTCAGGCCCAGCTGGCGGCGGCCGACGGCGACCGCGCCCGAACTGACCACGATCACCTCCTGGCCGCGGGCACGCGCGCGGGCCAGGTCGTCGCACAACGAGTCCAGCCAGGCGCGCCGGACATGCCCGGTGGCATCGTCCACCAGCAGCGCCGAGCCGATCTTGACGATCAGCCGCTTGGCTTCGGATATCGCGTTCACGCGTCCTCCTCGTCCTCGTCGTCTTCCTCGTCCCAGATCCACTCGCCGTCGGGGCCCATGTGGCCGGCATCGCCGTCATCGTTGCCCTCGGGGCGGTAGCCGAAGCTGCCGCGCTTGCCCGAGCCGAAGGCGGCCGAGGCGTGGGGAACCGCCGGGTCCTCGGTGCGGGCGGCGCGGATATGGCCGAACAGCCGGCCCAGCACGTCCTTCAGCCCGATCTGCGACACGCCCGACAGCGGCAGCACCTCGGCGCCCGATTCCTCGGCCAGCGCCGCCAGCTTGGCTTCGATGTCCTCGCTCGTCAACGCGTCGCACTTGTTGAGCGCGACCACCTCGGGCTTGTCGTCGAGCCCGCCGCCATAGGCCGCCAGCTCGTGACGGACCACCCGGTAGGCCTCGGCGACGTCGTCGGCGGTGCCGTCGACCAGGTGCAGCAGCACCCGGCAGCGCTCGATGTGGCCAAGGAAGCGGTCGCCGATGCCGGCGCCCTCGTGGGCGCCCTCGATCAGGCCGGGGATGTCGGCCAGGATGAAC
>JBLNBU010000156.1:0-6031 GCA_050260215.1 Actinomycetota bacterium | reverse complement strand
CTCGCCGCCCCGCCAGTACTGGCGGTGGCGGCGATCGACGATGAACGACCACGCCGGCACCCGGCGGCCGTCGTCCAGTGTCACCGGCAGGAAGCGCGGCTGGTAGACGTTGGTGATCATCTCGCGCTCGTGTAGCAGGCGCAGCACCGCCTCGGCCTTGTCCGCCTCGACGCGGAAGGCGCGGCCCACGCAGCTGCCGCCGCGGTCCAGGCCCAGCACCAGGCCCGGCCTTTCGGGACAGCCGCGATAGTGGGTCGACAGGATGCACAACGCCCGGTGCCAGCCCAGCAGGCGGGCGGGACGGGCCTCGGCGTGGTCAAAATCGGGACGCCACATCAGCGAGCCGTAGGCGAACACCCACAGTCCCGCATCCCCCCTGCCCGCCTCGGTGTCTTGCGTCGGGCCCGCAACGGGCGTAGACCGGAAAGCGATGTCGTCCGGGGACCGCCGTTCAGCCATGTCGTTTCGCTTCCGCCCTGCCGTCGTGGTGCCTGCCGTGGTGGCGGCGGTGCTGGCCGTCGCCTATTCGGTCTATTGGTTCCACGTCGCCGGCGAGATCCGCAAGGGCTTCGAACAGTGGCGCGACGACCGGCGCGCCGCCGGCTGGACCGTCGACGGCCACGGGCCGGTGGTCAGCGGCTTTCCCGGAGCCATCCACCTCAACCTCGAGGCGCCCCGCCTGGCCGCTCCCGGCGGATTTGCCTGGCATGGACCGCGCCTGTCGGCCAGGGTGTCGCCCTTCGACCTGACCCGCGTCCGCCTGGACCTGGCCGGCCGTCACAAGCTGACCGTCGCCGGGACCGAGATGGGCATCGACGCGGTGTCGCTCGACCTGATGATCCACCTGACCCGCGACGGCAGCCTGGACGACGCCACCCTGACCACCACCGGCACCCAGGTCGTCGCCGCCGGCTTCGGCCGCCTCGAGGTGGCGTCGCTGGCCGCCACCCTGGATCCGCTCGAAGTGCCCATGCCCGGCCACGACACCCCGACGGTGGTGGTGGCCGCCGCCGCCCAGGGCATCGAGCTGCCGGCCATCCCCGGCCTGGTGCTGGACCGCCAGATCGGCCTTGTCGACATCAAGGCCCGGGTGCTGGGCCCCATCCCCACCGCCGCGCCCGCCGACGCCGTCGCCCGCTGGAGCGCCGACGGCGGCGTGGTCGAACTGGACCGCGTGGCGCTGGACTGGGCGCCGCTGGGCCTGGAAGGCGAAGGCACCCTGGCGCTCGACCCCCACCTGCAGCCGCTGGCGGCGCTGTCGGCCCGGGTGCGCGGCTATGGCGAGTTCATGGACCGCCTGGCCCGTTCGGGCGTGATCGAACCCGGACCCGCCAACGCCGCCAAGGTGTTCCTGGGGCTGATGGCCAAGCCCGACCCGCGCGGCCGGCCGGCCCTGCCGGTGCCGGTGACGGTGCAGGACGGCTGGCTGTCCATCGGCCCGGCCCGCGTGCTTTCGGTGCCGCCGCTGGCCTGGCCTGCCGAACACCGCTAGAAGGAGCCGCCATGTCCCGCGCCAACGAGCCCGTCGCCTCGTTCCAGCCGCCCTTGCGCATCCTGATGGGGCCCGGCCCCTCGGACGTGCATCCGCGGGTGCTGGCGGCCCAAGCCCGGCCGACCATCGGCCACCTGGACCCGGCCTTCGTCGCCATGATGGACCAGGTCAAGGACCTGCTGCAGCGGACGTTTCGCACCGCCAACCCGCTGACCCTGCCGATCTCGGGCCCCGGCTCGGCCGGCATGGAGGCATGCTTCGCCAACCTGCTGGAACCGGGCGACACCGCCGTGGTGTGCATCAACGGCGTGTTCGGCGGCCGCATGAAGGAGAACGTCGAGCGCTGCGGCGCCACCGCCGTGGTGGTCGAGGCCCCCTTCGGCCAGCCCATCGACCCGGCCAAGGTCGAGGACGTGCTGAAGGGCACTCCCGACGCCAAGCTGCTGGCCTTCGTCCATGCCGAGACCTCGACCGGGGTGCAGTCGGACGCCGCCGCCTTGTGCGCGCTGGCGCACAAGTACCGGGCGCTGACCATCGTCGACGCGGTGACCTCGCTGGGCGGCACGCCGGTGCTGGTCGACGAGTGGGGCGCCGACGCCGTCTATTCGGGCAGCCAGAAGTGCCTGTCCTGCGCCCCCGGCTTGTCGCCGGTGACCTTCTCGGCCCGCGCCGTCGAGGCGATCAAGGCGCGCCGCACCAAGTGCCAGAGCTGGTTCCTCGACCTCTCGCTGCTGACCGCCTATTGGGACGGAGGCGCCAAGCGCGCCTATCACCACACCGCGCCGATCAATGCGCTCTACGGCCTGCACGAGGCGCTGGTGATGCTGCACGAGGAGGGCCTTGAGGCGTCGTGGCACCGCCACGCCCGCATGCACCGGGCGCTGAAGGCCGGGCTCGAGGCCATGGGCCTGGGGCTGCTGGTGGACGAGGCCCACCGCCTGCCTCAGCTCAACGCCGTCACCGTTCCCGCCGGCGTCGACGAGGCAATGGTGCGTGCCCGCCTGCTCGACCGCTTCGGCCTGGAGATCGGCGCCGGACTGGGGGCGCTGGCCGGCAAGGTGTGGCGCATCGGCCTGATGGGCCAGTCCGCCACGCCGCGCCACGTGCTGGGCTGCCTGACCGCGCTGGAATCGGTGCTGGCCGAGATGGGCGCCCCGATTTCCGCCGGCGCCGCGCTGCCCGCCGCCAACCAGGCCCTGTTCGGTAGCGCCTGACGCACATATTCGTGCGGCACATATGCGTAAATAGGGGGAAGACCGCACCCGCCCGGCGGTACTAAGCTAACGGCCTACGCCAAAAGGCTTAGACCAGGGAGCGAACAATGCTGGGCAATCTTCGCCTTACCCACAAGGTCCTGCTGACCCTCGCCACCCTGGCCGCGGCTATGGTCGCCGTCCTGGCCCTGGCCGGCATCCGGATGCACGCCATCGACGACGCCTATACGGCCTTGATCGAGAACGACGCCGTCGCCGTGCGCGAGAACGTCCGCGCCGGGCAGCGGCTGCTGTCGGTCGGCCGCCAGACCTATATCGCCATCGCCGAGGACAACGAAGCCGACCGCGCCAAGGTGCTGGCCCGCCTCGAGGCGCTTCGCACCGAGTTCCACCAAACGATCGACGACGTCGCCGCCCGCGTTCCCCAGGAGAAGGAACGCCTGACGGCCGTCAAGCGCGACTTCGATGCGATCCGCCCCATCCGCGAGCAGGTCTTCGCCCTGGACGCCGAGAAGCGCGATGCCGAGGCCATGCACATGATGCGCACCCAATACGACCCGGCCGTGGACAGGGTGCGCGACGACATGGTCAAGATCACCGACGACATCGTCAAGCGCATGGATGCCCACTCGGCCGAACTGTCGGCCGAGACCGACAGCACCATCCGGCTGACCATGGTGATCGGCTTCGGCGGTCTGGCGGTCTCGGCCGCCATCGGCCTGTGGATCATGACCGCCGGGGTGTCGCGGCCACTGGAACAGCTGCGCGGGACCATGGACAAGCTGGCCGGCGGCGACCTGACCGTGGCGGTCGATGGCGGCGAGCGCCGCGACGAGGTCGGCGCCATGGCCCGCACCGTCCAGGTGTTCAAGGACAACGGCCTGGCCATGGAGCAGATGAAGCACGACCAGGAGGCCGCCAAGGAGCGCACCGAGGCCGAACGCCGCCAGGCGATGATGTCCCTGGCCGACCGCTTCGAGGGCGAGGTGTCCGCGGTGGTCTCGGGCGTCGGCACCGCCGCCCGCGACATGGAGTCCTCGGCCCAGACCATGACGGCGCTGGCCAGCCAGGTCTCGGCCCAGGCCGGCTCGGTCGCCGCAGCCTCCGAACAGGCCGCCGCCAACGTCCAGACCGTGGCGGCCGCCACCGAGGAACTGTCGAGCTCGGTCTCGGAAATCGGCCGCCAGGTGGTCGAATCGACCCGCATCGCCAAGGCGGCGGTCAAGGAGGCCACCGAGACCGACGAGATCGTCCGCGGCCTGGCCGAGGCGGCCGGGCGTATCGGCGAGATCGTCAACCTGATCAACGACATCGCCTCGCAGACCAACCTGCTGGCCTTGAATGCCACCATCGAGGCGGCCAGGGCCGGCGACGCCGGCAAGGGTTTCGCGGTGGTCGCCAACGAGGTCAAAAGCCTGGCCAACCAGACGGCCCGGGCCACCGAGGAGATCGCCCAGCAGATCGGCGCGGTGCAATCCGAGACCACCCGCGCCGCCCAGGCCATCCGCAGCGTCGGCATCACCATCGGCCGCATCGACGAGATCTCGACCACCATCGCCTCGGCAGTGGAGGAACAGTCCGCCGCCACCGCCGAGATCGCGCGCAACGTCGAGGAGGCGGCGCGCGGCACCCAGGAGGTGTCGAGCAACATCACCAACGTCACCCAGGCCGCCAGCGAGGCCGGCAACGCCGCCTCGGGCGTGCTGGGTGCAGCCCAGTTGCTCAACGCCGACGCCGACCGCCTGAACGGCGCCGTCGGCGGCTTCCTGCGGCAGGTGCGCGCCGGCTGAATCCAGTTGACAGGACCCGGCCGGCGCGTATAGTTGCGCCCTCTCGCGCCGGGTCCTCCCGGACGCGTTCATCGTTTCTTTTGTCAGGTAGATCGTCATGTTCGCAGTCATCCAGACCGGCGGTAAGCAGTACAAGGTGGCCAAGGACGACGTGATTCGCGTCGAGAAGCTGGCCGGTGAAGCCGGTTCCGAGGTGGTCCTCGACAACGTGCTGATGGTTGGCGACAAGATCGGCGCCCCGACCGTCGACGGCGCCAAGGTCACCGCCACCGTCGTCGCCCAGGCCCGCGGCCCGAAGCTGATCGTCTTCAAGAAGCGCCGCCGCCAGAACTCGCGCCGCAAGAACGGCCACCGCCAGGACCTGACGATCCTGCGCATCACCGACATCACGGCCGGTTGAGAGGAGACTGAACCATGGCTCACAAGAAAGCTGGCGGCTCGTCCCGCAACGGCCGCGACTCTGCCGGCCAGAGGCTCGGCGTCAAGAAGTTCGGCGGCGAACTGGTGATCCCCGGCAACATCATCGTTCGCCAGCGCGGCACCCAGTTCCACCCCGGCGCCAACGTCGGCATGGGCAAGGACCACACCCTGTTCGCGACCACCGCGGGCCACGTGGTGTTCCAGCACAAGGCCAACGGCCGCACCTTCATCGCGGTCGAGCCGCTGCCGGAGGCCGCCGAGTAGGCGCCGTTCTCCGACCAAGGCCTGTTTTTCGGGAAAGGGGAACGGATCGCCGTTCCCCTTTTTCTTTTTTCATCGCACCCTCTCCCAGCGGGAGAGGGCCGGGGTGAGGGAGAATGGTGCCGCCCGCTTCGGCGGATGCATTCCCCCTCACACCCAAACCCTCTCCCGCTGGGAGAGGGCTTTCCATTGAGAGCGGCACCACCATGAAATTCCTCGACCAGGCCAAGATCTATGTGCGCAGCGGCGACGGCGGGGCTGGCGCGTGCAGCTTCCGGCGCGAGAAGTACATCGAGTTCGGCGGTCCCGACGGCGGCGACGGCGGGCGCGGCGGCGACGTCATCCTGGAATGCGTCGACAACCTCAACACCCTGATCGACTACCGCTACCAGCAGCACTTCAAGGCCGAGAAGGGCCATCACGGCCAGGGCCGCAACAAGACCGGCGGCAAGGGCCACGACGTGGTGCTGAAGGTCCCCGTCGGCACCCAGGTCCTCGACGAGGACAAGGAGACGGTGCTGGCCGACCTGACCGCGGCGGGCGAGCGCATGGTGCTCCTCAGGGGCGGTGACGGCGGCTTCGGCAACGCCCACTACAAGACCTCGACCAACCAGGCGCCCCGGCGCGCCGACGACGGCTGGCCGGGGCAAGAGGCGTGGATCTGGCTGCGCCTCAAGCTGATCGCCGATGCCGGCCTGGTCGGGCTGCCCAACGCCGGCAAGTCGACCTTCCTGGCCGCGGTGACCCGGGCTCGCCCCAAGATCGCCGACTATCCCTTCACCACCCTGCACCCCAACCTGGGCGTGGTCTACATGGGCGGCGACGAGTTCATCCTGGCCGACATCCCCGGCCTG
>JBLNBU010000155.1:0-22306 GCA_050260215.1 Actinomycetota bacterium | reverse complement strand
TTCTGCTCGTCCGAGGCCTGGCTGTCCTCGATCTGGGAGCGCCGCAGGCGGATGTCGTCCATGCCGTAGAGCGTCAGCGTGTCGGCGGCCAGACCGTCACGCCCGGCACGGCCGATCTCCTGGTAATAGGCCTCGATGGTCTTGGGCAAGTCGGCGTGGCAGACGAAGCGCACGTCGGGCTTGTCGATGCCCATGCCGAAGGCCACGGTGGCGACCATGACCATGGAATCTTCCTTGAGGAAGGCGTCCTGGTTGGCCTCGCGCACCGTCTTGTCGAGGCCGGCGTGATAAGGCCTGGCGTCGATGCCGTTGTCGACCAGAAGGGCGGCAATGTCCTCGGTCCGCGCCCGCGAACTGCAATAGACGATGCCACTTTCGCCCCGGTGGGCGGCGACGAAGTCGAGCAGTTGGCGGCGCGAGCCGGTCTTGGCCCGCATGGCCAGGCGCAGGTTGGGCCGGTCGAAGCCGCCGATGAAGATGCGCGGCGGCTGCGGAAACAGCCGTTCGGCGATGTCGGCGCGGGTGGCGGTGTCGGCGGTGGCGGTGAAGGCGACCGTCTGCACCCCGTCGAGCGCGTCGCGCACCTGGCCCATCATCAGGTATTCGGGGCGGAAGTCGTGGCCCCACTGGGACACGCAGTGGGCTTCGTCGATGGCCAGCGCCGAAACGCCCACGGCGCGCAGCATGTCGATGCTGTCGGCGCGCGCCAGCCGCTCGGGCGCGGCGTACAACAGCTTGAGCCGGCCCGCCCGCATGGCGTCGAACACCCGGCGGTTCTCGTCGCCGTCGTTGGTGGAATTGAGGCTGCCGGCCTCGACGCCCAGCGCACGCAGCTGCGCCACCTGGTCGCGCATCAGGGCGATCAGCGGCGATACCACCACGGTCAGGCCGGGCTTGAGCAGGGCGGGCAGCTGGTAGCACAGCGACTTGCCGCTGCCGGTGGGCATGATGGCCAGCACGTCCTGGCCGGCCAGCACCGCCGAGATGATGGAATCCTGGCCGGGACGGAAGGCATCGAAGCCGAAGACGCGGCTCAAGAGCTCGCGCGCCTTCGCCAAACCATCCGCCATCACATGCGCTCCGTCACCGCCGAGGGCGGCATCATAGCGGGCGCGTTCCGGCGATGGTACCGATTACTCGGCCCTCGCCGGGCGCCGCGGTGGCGTCGCGCGCTAGTGAACGTGGATGTGCGCCTTGCGGCGCATTTCGGCCAGCAGCCAGGCGTCCAGCGGAATGCCGTAGCCCGAGCCCCGCTCCCGCCAGGCCAGCACCACCCGGCGGCGGATGCCGTCCAGGTCGCGGCCGGCGGCCAGGGTGCGCGACAGTTCGCGGTTGATGCTGATCAGTGCCTCGACGTCGTCGTCGCGCACACCGCGGCCGGCGCGGCAGGTGATGTTGACGACGAAATCGGCCTGCCGCCGATCGGGCCAGGTCCAGCCCTGGTCGCGGGCAATCTCGGTCAGGGCCAGCCACAGTCGGTGGTTGAAGTCGAGCGCGCTCAAGAATTCGTGCGAGTCGCTGGCGGCGTTGAGTTCGTCGGCGGCGTCCTCGAGCGCGACGGCGCCGCTCTCCGCGAGGCTCAGCTTCACCGGTATGGTCATCATGCCCATCGATGGCCCCCTTTCTATGCGAAAGGTTAGTCTGTGCGCCCTATCCCTTATACCGCAGTATATTAGAAGACGGCCGAAACCCTTGTCAAAGGGCCAGCCCGCCACCTAGACATCAGTATGATGGGGCTCCGCTCAACGGGGGGTTCCGGCCAGTTCCATCTCGGCGACCAGCCAGTGTTCGAGATCGCGGCCATGGGGCCGGCCGCGGCTTTCCCAGATGAAGTAGGCCCGCTCGCGGATGCGATCGAGGTCGGTGCCGCCGGCCAGTTCGGCAGCCACCTCGCGGTTGATGTCGATCAGGGCGGCCACTTGGTCGTCGCGGCCCAGCCCGACGGCGCCGATGGCATAGTCGGACTGGCGCCGGCTGGGGACCAGCCAGTCGCCGTCCTCGGCCAGGCGGCGCACCGCCTCCCAGACCCGGCGGTTGGTTTCCAGCGCCGAGACGAAGGTCTCGGCGTCGTCGGCCTGGTCGAGCCGGGCTGCCGCTTCGAGCAGCGCCAGGGCGCCGCTTTCGGCAAGGGTCAGTCCGGCCGCCCGGGATTTCGCCATCCGCGCTTCCCTTCGGTGCTTCAATGCCCCCGGAACCCAGCCCTCATAGGGTGGTTCCGACCGGGCCGGGCCACAACCCTGCCACCCGATCTATCCACATGTGGGGGTGTCGGACGCCCGTTTGCCCACCGCACCCGGCATCCGCACCTTAAGGGGCGCCGCCCATCGACCGAGGAACGCCATGGCCGCCCGCCGTCTTGCCGCCGCAGTGCTGACCGCCGCCCTGGGGGCGGCCACCGCCTCTGCCCTGGCCCAGCCGGCCGACGGGCCGATGGTGCTGCTGGGCGCCGGCGCCATGGGCCTGCACGACGGCGAGACCGGCCGCGCCGAGGCCGAGGTGCAACTGCGCGGCGCCCCGCTGGTGTGGCGGATCGAGCCCCAGGGCGGACTGCTGGTCAACGATTCGGGCAGCGTCTACGGCTGGGCGGGCATCGCCGCCGATCTGCCGGTATGGGAGCGCCTCAGCCTCACGCCCGCCTTCGGCGCCGGCCTGTATGGCCGCGGCGACGGCAAGGACCTGGGCCATACCGTGGAATTTCGCAGCCAGGTGGAACTGGCCTGGACCACCGAGGACGGCCTGCGCATCGGCGTGCAGGCCTATCACATCTCCAATGCCGGGCTGGGCGCGCGCAACCCGGGCGTCGAGGGAGCCCTGCTGGTGGTGGGGCTGCCGTTCGGCCGCTAGGCCCATCCTTTTATGATCCATGTCAACGCAGGCGCGACGAAGGTGGTGTTAGGCTCCCCTACCACTAAGCATTAGGGACAGGGGGAGGTCACTCATGGTTCTCGACAACGACGCGCTCATCGCCATCGGCTTTCTGGTCAGCATCCTGGTGGTGACGGCCGGGCTGGGCTTCTGGGTGGTCACCCGCGGCAAGCACTGACGCCGCCGACACTCCCGCGCGCCGCCAACCGCGGCGACGGACGCATGGGACCGCGCGATC
Source organism: Actinomycetota bacterium (assembly GCA_050260215.1). Lineage (GTDB taxonomy): Bacteria > Pseudomonadota > Alphaproteobacteria > Rhodospirillales > Magnetospirillaceae > JBLNBU01. The sequence continues at coordinate 19,203 of JBLNBU010000155.1, read as the reverse complement.
GATCAAGGCCTCCGGTTCAACCGCCGGGGGCCTTTTTCCGTTCACCCCCGCCCGCGCTTGACCTCGGCCAGGACGAACAGCCGGATGGCCGAGGACAGGTTGCCGGCCTCGGCCGGACGCGACGCGTCGATGTCGGCGGCCAACTGGTTGATCGACACCCCGCGCGCCAGGGCGATGGCACGCAGTTCGTCCCAGAATTCCTCTTCCACCGACACGCTGGTGGCGTGGCCGGCGATCATCAGCGAACGTTTCTTCATGGCGCGAGACTACCACCCCGCCTGCGGGAACCCCAGGCCCGGCTGCTGCGTTCGGATGGAAGGACCCAACTCGCGGAGGACCGACATGAACTGGGACCAGATCAAGGGCAGCTGGACGGAGTTCCGCGGCAAGATCAAAGAACAGTGGGGCGACCTGACCGACGACGATATCGACCGCATGGCCGGCCAGAAGGACCAACTGGTCGGCCAGATCCAGCGCCAATACGGCATCAGCAAGGAAGAGGCCGAGCGCCAGGTCGACAACTGGGCGGGCAGCATGCACTGACCGGCGGGTCCGCGCACTTCAGGCTCCGCCCCAGCCCTTGCGCGGGTCGTAGCCGTGGCGCGGGCCCCATTTCTCGACCAGCTTGCGGAATTCGCCGTCACCGTCGGGCAGCACCACCTTCAAGGTCACCAGCTGGTCGCCGCGGCGGCCGTCGGGCCCCGTGGCTCCCTTGCCCTTCAGGCGCAGCACGGTGCCGGTGTTGGACCCGGCGGGAATGGACAGCGCCACCCGGCCGTCGACGGTGGGCACCGTGACCTTGCCGCCCAGCATCGCCTCCTGGACGCTGACCGGCAGGTCCAGCAGCACATCCAGGTCGCGGCGGGTGAACCACGGGCTGTCGGCGACGTGGAGTTCGATATAGGCGTCGCCCGGCTCGCCGTCGGGGGCGGGATGGCCCTGGCCCTTGAGGCGCAGCGTCTGGCCCTCGGTGGCGCCGGCGGGGATCTTCACCTCGACCGTGCGGCCCGAGGCCAGGGTGACCCGCTTCGACGCCCCGGACGCCGCCTCGGCGAAGGTGACGGTCAGGGCGTGGCGGATGTCGGCGCCGCGGGCGGGCTTGCGTCCATGGCCGTGGGCCTGGGCGCGGCCCTTTTCCTTGCGCCGCAGCAACTCGGACAGGATGTCGTCGACGTCGTCGCCGAACGAGAAGCCCTTGCGACCGGCCCCGGCGCCGGCACCCCGGCCCCAGCGCGAGCGCTTGGCCGCACCGGTGGGGTCGATCTCGCCGCGGTCGTAGCGGGCGCGCGTCTGGGGATCGGACAGGAAGTCGTAGGCGGCGGTGACCTCCTTGAAGCGCTCTTCGGCCTTGGCGTCGCCGGGATTGAGGTCGGGGTGCAGGGTGCGCGCCAGCCGCCGGTAGGCCTGCTTGATCGCCTCGGCGTCGGCGGTGTTGGCCACGCCCAGAACCTGATAGGGGTCCTTCATCCCGCCTTGTGCCCCCGCCAACGAAAAAAGGGCGACCCTTGGGGCCGCCCCTTCTTTATGCAGCAATCCGGCCGCAGCCGCACGCGCCTATTGCACCACCTTCCAACTGCCGTCCGGCTGGCGGCAGGCGGTGCCATAGGCCTGCTCGGTCTTGCCGCCGACGTTGACGGTGGTCTGGTATTCGCGGCAATAGGCGCCGGTCGCCTTGTCGGTGCCGTCGCGCACCGGAGTGACGGTGCCCGAATGGCCCGAATCGGGGTTGTTCCAGCTGATGGACTGGCCGACGGGGGCGGTGTGGGCGGTATCGGTCGCCTTGTTCATGGCCGTCTGGTCGGCGCGGTCCAGAGACTTGCCGACCTCGCTGCCCAGATAGGCGCCGAGCAGGGTGCCGATGGCGGTGGCGGCCAGGTTGCCCGTGCCCTTGCCGAACTGGGCGCCGGCCAGGCCGCCGCCGATGCCGCCCAGAATGGCGCCGCCGGTCTGCTTGACCCCGGTGTCCTGCGAGCAGGCGGCCAGCAGGGAAGCGGCGACGGCCAGCGGAAGCAGCTTGGTGGTCGAAGTGGTCTTCATGTCGGTTCGAACCTTGGTTCCGAAAGTGGGCGAGAGCATATACCAAATCGGTCGAAAATTGAGGCTTTTTAAGGGCCGCCGGCCAGGATAGAACGGTCCGGTCCTAAAACCTCGACCCCCGGGTGCCCCATGTCAGCCGCTCCTGCCGATCCGTATGCGCTGTTCGCCACCTGGATGGCCGAGGCCGAAGCCTCCGAGCCCAACGACCCCAACGCCGTCGCGCTGGCCACCGCCGACGCCGCGGGCCAGCCCAGCGTGCGCATGGTGCTGCTGAAGGGCTGGGACGCCCATGGCTTCGTCTTCTACACCAACCTGGAAAGCCAGAAGGGCCGCGAACTGGCCGAGAACCCGCGCGCCGCGCTGTGCCTGCATTGGAAGAGCCTGCGCCGCCAGGTGCGCGTCCAGGGCCGCGTCGAGGCGGTCAGCGACGCCGAGGCCGACGCCTATTTCGCCAGCCGGGCGCGGGCCAGCCAGATCGGCGCCTGGGCCTCGGTGCAGTCGCGCCCGCTCAACGGCCGCTTCGAGCTGGAAAAGCGGGTGGGCGAGTTCGCCGCCAAGTTCGGCCTGGGCAAGGTGCCGCGCCCGCCCCACTGGTCGGGCTTCCGCATCAACCCGGAACGAATCGAATTCTGGCAGGACCGGCCGTTCCGGCTGCACGACCGTTTCGTCTACGTGCTGGAGGGCGACGGATGGACCATACAGCATCTGTTCCCGTGACCAACCTGGCCGCCAACGGCCGGCTGATGCAGTGGGCCACCTGGGCGTCGACCGCCACCGCGATCACGCTGATCGTGGTCAAGCTGGCGGCCTGGGGGATGACCGGGTCGGTGGCGCTGCTGTCGACCCTGATCGATTCGGCGCTGGATGCGGGCGCGTCCATCGTCAACCTGCTGGCGGTACGCCATGCCCTGCAGCCCGCCGACCGCGAGCACCGCTTCGGCCATGGCAAGGCCGAGGCCCTGGCCGGATTGGGCCAATCGGCGTTCATCGTCGGCTCGGGCGCCCTGCTGCTGGTCGAGGCGGTCAAGCGCCTGGTCCATCCCGAGCCGGTCACCAACGGCGTGATCGGCATCGCGGTGATGGCGTTCTCAATCGTCGCCACCGCGCTGCTGGTGCAGTTCCAGAAGGCGGTGATCCGCCGCACCGGCTCGGTGGCCATCGCCGCCGATTCGCTCCACTACACGGGCGACGTGATGATCAACGGCAGCGTCATCGTCTCGCTGGGCCTGGCCATGTGGCAGGGCTGGACCTTGGTCGACCCGCTGTTTGCCATCGCCATCGGCGGCTACCTGCTTTACAGCGCCTGGCACATCGCGGTGGGTTCCATGGACATGCTGATGGACCGCGAACTGCCCGACGCCGAGCGCGACCGCATCCGCCAGATCGCCCGGTCGCACCCGGAGGTGCGCAACCTGCACGACCTGCGCACCCGCAGCGCGGGCCAGGGCGGCTTCATCCAACTGCATCTCGAGCTCGATGCCAACCTGCCGCTGTACATGGCCCACGACATTGCCGACACGGTGGAAAAGTCCATCAACGAGGCGTTTCCCGGCTTCGAGGTGATCATCCACCAGGACCCCGCCGGCCTGCGCGAGGACCACCCCGGCTTCGGCTGACCTCAGTCTTCCGGGTCCATCTTGGCCAATGCCCGCGCCAGGTCCTGGACCTGCCGGCGCACGGCGGGACTGAGCCTGTAATAGGTTCTGACCAGTTCCAGGGTTTCGCGCTGCGACAGGACGTTGCCGGCGAATTCGGGCGGCTCGACGGCGGTGCGCTCGGCCACGGGCCTGGCCGGCAGCGCGTCCATGGGAATGTCGTCGAAGAAGAACGCTGCCGGCGCGTCCAGAACCTGGCTGATGTCCCACAGCCGGCTGGCGCCGATGCGGTTGGCGCCGCTTTCGTACTTCTGCACCTGCTGGAAGGTCACCCCCAGGGCGTTGGCAAGCTTCTCCTGGCTCATGCCCAGGTGCATGCGGCGCTGGCGAATGCGGAAGCCCACATGGGCGTCTACGGGGTCGGGTTTCCTGGGCGGAGTGCGGGCACGGGCGCCCTTTGGCGGCGGTTGCGTCATCGTCGAACGACCCTGGACTGTCCAATGAGGGAGCAGCCCCGGCCGTTCCCCGAAAAACATCCGGGGCTGCCGCACTACACTAGAACAACCGTGGCGTAATTGCACGCTCACAATAGTAGCAATCGGATGAGATTGCATACAACCATACAACCAATAAACTCATGCCCGCTCAGAACCTTGGGGCCGCCGGCTGCGACGCATGCGCCGGGCGGGTATAGGTCTTGACCGCCCAGTCGTACAGTTCGGGCTTCCATACCCGGAAACGGTAGCCGGCCACGTCCTTTCGCAGCGATGCCCGGGTGTCGCCCTCTTTCCACGAGTCGCCCGACCCGCATTTACTGGCGACGATGTCGTCGACTTCGTCCCTGGGACGCTTCCAGTTCAGTTCGATCAGCAGCGAGTGGATGATGCGGCCGCTGTCCTCGGAGGAGACCTCCATCTGGAAGTGGTCGATGCCGACCTCGCAGGACACCACGCCGCGCAGGTCGTTCCATTTGGATGTGCACGCCACCTTGTTGCCGTCGATGACTTCGCTGAGCGGCGTCCCCGGAGCGATGCCGAACACGGTGAAGCAGTCGGTGCCGTTGGCCTGGGCCTGGAATGCACATAGCATCCCGGCCAGAAAAGCGATGAGCGGTCGTCCCATTTGCGTCCCCAAACGCAGATAGAAAATACGCCTTATGGTCTCATAACAGCGTCTCCGAATAAACACCTGCAGCGGTATGACAATTGGCGTAATACCCGCCCATTCGGACAGGGCCGGGACTTCCACAGACAACTTTTGCAGGCGCGCTTATTGAAAGCGGACAAAAAGAAAGGGCGGCGGCCAGCCTGGCCACCGCCCCATTCCTCTCGAAAACCCCGGCGAAGATCGCCGGGATGTCCTTGATCAGCCGACGATCTCGCACTCGCTGAAGAAGAAGGCCACTTCCTTGGCGGCGTTCTCGAGCGAATCCGAACCGTGGACCGAGTTGGCCTCGACCGATTCGGCGAAGTCGGCGCGGATGGTACCGGGCGCGGCGTTGGCCGGATTGGTGGCGCCCATGATCTCGCGGTTGCGGGCCACGGCGTTGTCACCTTCCAGGCACTGGACCACCACCGGGCCCGAGATCATGAAGGCGACGAGGTCGTTGAAGAACGAACGCTCGGCGTGGACGGCATAGAACTTCTCGGCCTGGTCCTTGGTCAGGTGGACGCGCTTCTGGGCGACGATGCGCAGGCCGGCCTCTTCGAAGCGGGCGTTGATCTTGCCGGTGAGGTTACGCCGCGTCGCGTCCGGCTTGATGATCGACAGGGTGCGTTCGGTAGCCATTCGTGCAAATTCCTTTCGGCGGTTGCTCGCGGCCGCTTTGGTCACAGGCGTGCGGCCACGGCCCTCTTGCGGCTGCCGACGCCGCGAGGGACGGCGGGTTATAACCCCAGACGGCGCCAAGAGCAACCGGCAGATTGCCCTTGGCATCGGGCGAACGCCCGAGGGCGCCGCCCCCTTCCCTTCCGCGCGCGGATCGCTACATTGGGTGGCAGATTTCCCGCCGCGAGGATACGCCTGATGAAGATCTCGTTCGCCAAGCCCGCCCCGCCGACCGAGGGCGCCGTCGCCGTCGCCGTGCTGGACGGCAAGACGCTGTCGCCCTCCGCGAAGCGCCTGGACGAGGAAAGCGGCGGCATGCTGACCCGCGCCATCGCCGCCAGCCGCTTCGAGGGCAAGAAGGACCAGACCCTGGCGGTGCTGGCGCCCGCCAACCTGTCCGTGTCGCGCATCCTGCTGGTCGGCCTGGGCAAGGCCGCCAAGATCGACGCCGCCGCCGCCCAGTCCTTCGGCGGCACCATTGCCGCCGCCCTGCAGGCCACCGGCGACGCCACCGCCACACTGGCCGTCGACGAATTCGAGGGCGTCAAGATGTCGCCGGCCGAATTCGCCGCCCACGCCGCCCTGGGCGCACGCCTGCGCAGCTACCGCTTCGACAAGTACCTGACCAAGGAGAAGAAGGAGGACAAGCCGTCGCTGAAGAAGCTGACGGTGGCGGTCGACGACCAGGCCAAGGCCAAGAAGACGTTCGAGCCCATGGACAAGGTGGCCGACGGCGTCTTCCTGACCCGCGACCTGGTGTCCGAGCCGGCCAACGTCATCCACCCCGAAAGCCTGGCCGCCAAGGCCCGCGACATGCTGTCCGACCTGGGCGTGACCGTCGAGGTGCTGGGCGAAAAGCAGATGCGCAAGATGGGCATGGGGGCGCTGCTGGGCGTCGGCCAGGGCTCGGACCGCGAATCGCAGATGATGGTGATGACCTGGACGGGCGCCGCCGACCAGGCCGCGCCGCCGCTCGCCCTGGTAGGCAAGGGCGTGACCTTCGACACCGGCGGCATCTCGATCAAGCCCGCCGGCGGCATGGAGGAGATGAAGTGGGACATGGCCGGCGCCGGCGCGGTGATCGGCACCATGGCCGCCCTCGCCGGCCGCAAGGCCCGCGCCAACGTGGTCGGCGTCGTCGGCCTGGTCGAGAACATGCCCTCGGGCACGGCGCAGCGGCCGGGCGACGTGGTCACCTCGGCCTCGGGCCAGACCATCGAGGTCATCAACACCGACGCCGAGGGCCGCCTGGTCCTGGCCGACGCCCTGTGGTACGTGCAGGACCGCTTCAAGCCCAAGGCCATCATCGACCTGGCCACCCTGACCGGGGCCATCATCATCAGCCTGGGCAACGAATACGCCGGCCTGTTCGCCTCGGACGACAAGCTGGCCGACCACATCGCCAGCGCCGGCAAGGCGGTGGGCGAGCAGGTGTGGCGCCTGCCCATGGGCGAGGCCTACGACAAGCAGCTGAAGTCGGACATCGCCGACATGAAGAACGTCGGCGGCCGCGAGGGCGGCAGCATCACCGCCGCCCAGTTCCTGAAGCGCTTCGTCACCGACGGCACGCCCTGGGCCCATATCGACATCGCCGGCACCGCCTGGGCGAAGAAGGACACCGCCACCTGTCCCAAGGGCGCCACCGCCTTCGGCGTCCGCCTGCTCGACCGCCTGGTCGCCGACTTCCACGAGGACAAGGGATGACCGCCGGTTTCCTGGCGGGCGCCCGGCGAAGGACGAGCAAATGACGCAGATCGGGTTTTACCACCTGCTGCGCCTGCCGCTGGACCAGGCGCTGCCCAAGCTGCTGGAAAAGGCCATGGCGGCCGGCCACAAGGTGGTGGTCACCGCCGGCAGCCCGGCCCGGGTCGAGCACCTGAACAGCGTGCTGTGGACTTGGGACCCGGCCAGCTGGCTGCCCCACGGCTGCAAGGCCGACGGTGACGCCGCCTTGCAGCCGATCTGGCTGACCGATGTCGACGAGAACCCCAACGGCGCCACCATCCTGGTCCTGTGCGACGGCGCCTCGTCGGACAAGGTGGGCGAGTACGACCGCTGCCTCGACCTGTTCGACGGCAACGACGAAGAAGCCGTCGAAGCCGCCCGCGAACGCTGGAAAGCCTGGAAAGCCGCCGGCCACTCGCTGGTCTATTACCAGCAGACGGAAAGCGGCGGATGGACGGAAAAGGCCAGAAGCTGATCCGGGGAGGTTACCCCGCCCGCTCCATCACCGCGGCGAAGAAGCCGTCGGTGGCGTGGTCGAGGGGCGTCAGGCGGAGGTACGGGCCGGCGACCGGGCTGTCGCCGCCGATGGTTTCTGCCCAGGCCGCGGCCAGGGGCACCGGCCGGAAATCGGGATGGGCGGCGAGGAAGGCGTTGACCTGGTCCTCGTTTTCCTCGGCCAGCAACGAGCAGGTGGCATAAACCAGCCGGCCGCCGGGCTTGGTCAGCCGTGCGGCGCTGGCCAGGATGGCGCCCTGGCGGGCGACCAGTTCCAGCAGGTCGGGCTCGCCCAGCTGCCACTTGGCGTCGGGGTTGCGGCGCCAGGTGCCGGTGCCGGTGCACGGCGCGTCCACCAGCACCCGGTCGAAGCTGCCCGCCGCGCGCTTGATCCACTTGTCGGATTCGCCGCCGAGCACCCGGCGGGTGACGTTGTGGACGCCGGCGCGGCGGAAGCGGTCGGCGGCGCGGTCCATGCGCCACTCGGCGACGTCGCAGGCGACCAGCCGGCCCTTGTTCTCCATGGCCGCGGCCAGGGCCAGGGTCTTGCCGCCCGCCCCGGCACAATAGTCGGCCACCGCCATGCCGGGCTTGGCCCCGGCCAGCAGGGCGACCAGCTGCGAGCCCTCGTCCTGCACCTCGACCAGGCCGTCGCGCCAGGCCTGCAGCTGGACCAGGGCGACGCGGCCGGCCAGGCGCAGGCCCAGCGGCGACAGGCGGGTGGGCGCAGCCTCGACCCCTTCGGCGGCCAGCGCGGCCAGCGCCTGCTCACGCGTTGCCTTCAGCGCGTTGACCCGCAGGTCCAGCGGCGCCTCGTCGCGCATGGCCCCCATCTGCTCGGCCACCCGTTCGCCGAACAGGGCGGCCAGGCGCGGAGCAATCCATTCCGGGTATTCGCCGCGCACCCAGGGGGCCATGTCGTGGTGGAACAATGACTTGCCGGTCAGCGCGTCGATCATGCGGCGCTCGCCGCCGTCGGGCGGATTGGCCGAGTGGGGACCGTCGAACAGGGCGCGTTCGGGCTTGATGCCCTCGAAGGCCATGTCGGCCAGCACCCGGGCGCGGGCATCGGTGGAAAAGTGCCCCACCCGCTCCAGCCACCAGCCGATGCGGGCCTTGCGCCGCAGCACCCGCCACACCGTCTCGGCCACCGCGCGACGGTCCTTGGCGCCGATGTAGCGGCGGCCCTTGAAATAATAGGACGCCACCGAGTCGGCCGGCTTGGCCGAGGTTTCGATGGCGGCCAGCACCTCGATGGCGGCCTGCAGGCGGGCGGCGGGGGTCATGGACTGTCTTTCCGGTAAACAACGCGGTTGCAAAATGGCGGAAACAGCCATGCGACACAAGCACTGCCGGCCAGGCATTGTTTTCGTTTACAACAATTGCAGAGGGAAATTGCAGCAAAGGGGGGGACGACCATGATCGGCATCAGGCTGGCCGTGGCTGCGCTGGCATTGGCCGCCGCGGGGTCGGCCGCGGCCGCCGAGGCGACCCTGGCCAAGGCTGCGCGCACCGGCGAGTTCGTCATGGGCGTGCGCGAACGTTCGTACCCGCTGTCCTATCTGGATGCGGCCGGCGCCCCCATCGGTTATCACGTCGATGTCTGCCGGCGCATATTCGAGGTGGTCAAGGCCCGCCTGAACAAGCCGGCCCTGCAACTGCGCACCCAGGTGGTCACCTCGCAGTCGCGCATCCCCGCCCTGGTCAAGGGCGAGATCGACATCGAATGCGGCTCGACCACCAACACCGCCGCCCGCCAGCAGGAGGTGGCGTTTGCCCCCACCACCTTCGTCACCTCGGTGCGCGTGGCGGTGCGCCGCGACGCCAAGGTCGACAGCCTGGCGCAGTTGGACGGCAAGCCGGTGGTGACCACCGCCGGCAGCACCAGCGTCCAGCTGCTGCAGGCGCGCCAGCATGGCCGCAGCTTCCGCATCGAAAAGCTCTACGGCAACGACCACGCCGAATCGTTCCGCATGCTGGAGGACGGACGCGCGGTGGCCTTTGCCATGGACGACAACCTGCTGGCCGGACTGATCGCCTACTCGGCCGATCCCGGCCGGTTCCGCATCCTCGACGACGTGTTGTCGGTCGAGCCCATCGCCATCATGGTCCGCAAGGACGACCCCGAGTTCAAGGCGGTGGTCGACGGCACCATCCGCGAGATGATGGCCAAGGGCGATATGGCGACACTGTACGACAAGTGGTTCCGCTCGCCCATCCCGCCGCGCCAGATCAACCTGAACGTGGCCATGAGCGGTCTTTTGGCCAACCTGCTGCGCTTCCCCAGCGACGAGCCGGTGGAAAACTTCCGCGCAACGGAATGAGGCCGCTCCAGGGGGGCTCCCCGGAGCGGCCTCGTCCGTTCAGGATGCGGGCGCCCTACTCGCTCTTGTAGTTGGGCGCTTCCTTGGTGATCGAGACGTCGTGCACGTGGCTTTCACGCAGGCCCGCCGTGGTGATGCGGCGGAAGACGCAGCGGGTCTGCATTTCGGCGATGGTCCGGTTGCCGGTATAGCCCATGCCGGCGCGCAGGCCGCCGATCAGCTGGTGGATGACGGTGGCGACCGGGCCCTTGTAGGGCACCCGGCCCTCGACGCCTTCGGGCACCAGCTTCAGCTTGTCGCCCACGTCGGCCTGGAAGTAGCGGTCGGCCGAGCCGCGCGCCATCGCCCCGATCGAGCCCATGCCGCGATAGGACTTGTAGGACCGGCCCTGGTAGAGGAACACCTCGCCCGGGCTTTCCTCGGTGCCGGCGAACAGCGAGCCGATCATCACGCAGTCGGCGCCGGCGGCCACCGCCTTGGCGATGTCGCCCGAGTACTTGATGCCGCCGTCGGCGATCACCGGCACGCCGGCCTTGCGCGCCACCTCGGCCACTTCCATGACGGCAGTGAGCTGGGGCACGCCGACGCCGGCAACCATGCGGGTGGTGCAGATGGTGCCCGGCCCGATGCCGACCTTGACCGCGTCGGCCCCTGCCTCGATCAGGGCCCTGGCCGCTGCGGGGGTGGCGATGTTGCCGCCGATCACCTCGACCGCGCTGCCCATCTTCTTGATGGCGCGGATGGCGTCCAGCACGCCGCGGGAATGGCCGTGGGCGGTGTCGACGACGATGACGTCGACCTCGGCCTCGATCAGGGCCTCGGCACGCTTCAGCCCGTCGGGACCGACGCCGGTGGCGGCGGCGACGCGCAGGCGGCCCTTGTCGTCCTTGCAGGCATCGGGATAGGCCTGGGCCTTCTCGATGTCCTTGACGGTGACCAGGCCGATGCAGCGGTACTCGGCATCGACCACCAGGAGCTTCTCGATGCGGTGCTGGTGAAGCAGGCGCTTGGCCTCTTCCTTGTCGACACCTTCGCGCACGGTGACCAGCTGGTCCTTGGTCATCAGCTCGCGCACCGGCTGGCGCGCGTCGGAGGCGAAGCGCACGTCGCGGTTGGTCAGGATGCCCACCAGCTTGCCCGAGCCGCGCTCGGTCACCGGGATGCCGGAAATGCGGTAGTCGGCCATCAGCTTCAGCGCGTCGGCCAGCGGCTGGTCGGGCGCGATGGTGACCGGATTGACCACCATGCCGGACTCGAACTTCTTGACCATCCGCACTTCGGCTGCCTGGGCGGCAATTTCCAGGTTCTTGTGGACAACGCCGATGCCGCCCGCCTGGGCCAGCGCAATGGCCAGCCGGCTTTCGGTCACGGTGTCCATCGCCGCCGACACCAGCGGGATGCCGAGTTCGATGGTGCGGGTGATGCGGGTGCGGGTGTCGGCCTGTGCCGGCAGCACGTCCGATTCCGCCGGCGTCAACAGCACGTCGTCGAACGTGAGGGCTTCCCTGATTTCCATGCCACCTCCGGATACGTAGTGGCGGGGTATCTTACACAATCGTGCCCGCGCCACAAGCACGCCATGGCAGCGTTGCGCCGATGGACATGCTATAATGCCTGGGATCGGTGAGTTGGGGGGATGTTGGGGGGCAAAGGAGGCCGCCATGCGTCCTACCGATACCTGGGTTTGCGTCGCCGATGGGGCACGCGCCCAATTCTATCGCTGCGACGGCCCGGGTCGGGATCTGGAACCGCTGCTGGATTATGGGCTGGCGGCATCCTCTCGCGCCCACGGCCGTGCCATGACCTGCGACCGTCCCGGCCGCACCTTCGATTCCGCCGGCGTCGGCCGCCACGCCTATGACGAGGGCGACTGGCAGGAGGAAGAGAAGCGCCGCTTCGCCGGGTGCGTCGCCGACCGCCTGGACCGCGCCGCCGACCAGCACCTGTTCGAGCACCTGGTGCTGGTGGCACCGCCCGGCGTGCTGGGCGACCTGCGCAAGCTGATCAAGGGCCGCACCCGCGACCTGGTGGTCGCCGAGGTCGACAAGGACCTGACCCACGCCACCCCGCGCGAGGTCACCTGCCACCTGGGCGGCCTGCTGCCGCATTAGGAACAGCCGGGTTGGATGAGGGGGTGAAGCGTCCGCGCCGCCGCCGTGTCAAGGGTGGCGGACGGTTTCCCTCACCCCGCCGCCCCTCTCCCGCCGGGAGCGGGGGTGTCGGCCTTGTCCCCCCGGAACCCCATGGCCACCACATAGGTCTCGGCCGACTGCTGGCGGCTGGCCGGCGGCTTGGCGTGCTTGACCACCGTGAAGTTGCGCTTGAGCATGTCCAGAAGGCCCTTCTCGGTGCCGCCCTGGAATACCTTGGCCACGAACACGCCGCCCGGGGCCAGCACTTCCAGGGCGAAGTCCAGCGCCACCTCGACCATGGCGATGATGCGCAGGTGGTCGGTGGCCGGGTGCCCGGTGGTGGGTGCGGCCATGTCCGACAGCACCACGTCGGCCGGCCCGCCCAGGGCCTGCTTCAGCCGGTCGGGGGCGTCGTCGGCCAGGAAGTCGCCGACCAGGCAGGTGGCACCGGGGACCGGATCCCATTCCAGGATGTCGATGCCGACCACGGCGCCGCCGCCTTTCTGCAGGGCGCGCACCCGCTCGGCCGCCACCTGGGTCCAGCCGCCGGGAGCCGCGCCGAGGTCGACCACCTTCTGGCCGGGCTTGAGGAAGTGGAACTTGTCGTCCAACTGCTCGAGCTTGAACGCCGCGCGCGAGCGATAGCCCTGGCGCTTGGCCTCGGCGACGTAGGGGTCGTTGAGCTGGCGCTGCAGCCACAGCGTCGAGGACAGCTTGCGCCCCTTGGCGGTCTTGACCCGGGTGTGCAGCCCACGAGCGCCGCTGCCGCGGCCCGAGCTGTTCTTCTTGGCCGGCGGCTTGGTCATCGGGCGTCTCCCGCCAGGGCATCCTGGCGCATCAGATCGATCAGCACTCCTTCCCGCACGCCGCGGTCGGCCACGCGCAGCCGGCCCAGCGGCCAAGTGCGGCAGACCGCTTCCAGGATGGCGCAGCCGGCGACCACCAGGTCGGCGCGCTCGCGGCCGATGCAGGGGTGGGCGGCGCGCCGGGCCGGGGTCATGCCCGCCAGTTCGGCGGTGATGCGGGCGATGTCGGCGAAATCCATGACCAGGCCGTCCACCTGGGCGCGGTCGTAGCGGTCCAGCCCCAGGTGCAGGGCGGCCAGGGTGGTCACCGTGCCCGAGGTGCCCAGCATCTGCACCTCGCCCGCGGCCAGCCGCGCGCCGATGTCGTGGCGGGCCTCGAACGGGGCCAGGGCGGCGGCCAGTTCGGCGACGACGCGGGCATAGCCGTGGGCGGTGGCCAGCTCGTGCCCGCGCTGCTCGGCCAGGGTGACGACGCCCAAGGGGATGGACTGCACCCCCTCGACCTCCTCGCCGGCGGCCGAGGTACGCACCCACACCAGCTCGGTCGAGCCGCCGCCGATGTCGAACACCACCGCCCACGGCTTGTCGGCGGTCAGCAGCGACGCGCAGCCGGCCAGGGCGAGGCCCGCCTCCTCGTGCGCGGTGATGATGTCGAGGCAAAGCCCGGTCTCGGCGCGCACGCGGGCGTCGAACTCGGCGCAGTTGACGGCACGCCGGCAGGCCTCGGTGGCGACCAGGCGGGCGCGGGTGACCTGATTGCGCGCCATCTTGTCGACGCAGGCCGACAGCGCCTCGACGGTGCGGTCCATGGCCTCGGCCGACAGCCGGCCCGATACCGCCAGCCCCTCGCCCAGGCGGGTGACGCGCGAAAAGGCGTCGACCACCCTGAACCCCTGGGCAGTCGGCCGGGCCACCAGCATGCGGCAGTTGTTGGTACCGAGATCGAGCGCGGCATAGACCGGCTGGTCGCGGGTCTCGGCGCGGGAACGGGCAAGAAAGCTCAAGCGGCAAGGTCCTGGGTTCGGATGACGGCCGGATGTTACGGGATGGGCCGCCGAAAGCCCAAGTGCGAATTGAACACGCACCCCCGATCCGACCATCGGATAGGGGATTGCACCGCCCGGAACCCTGTGTTAGAAGGTGCGCCTCTCGCGACGGACCTGTCCCGCGAGCCCCGGACCCGTCCCAGGGATCCGGCCCCTGCTGGGGGATCGTCTAACGGTAGGACAACGGATTCTGATTCCGTTTATCCAGGTTCGAATCCTGGTCCCCCAGCCATTCACTTCCCGATACGCAAGACCTCGTCTGTCGCCCCCGCTCCCAACCGCCGGGAGACCTGCGTCCGCACGTGTCTCGGCACGGCGGCTTGGCGACGCGCTCTATTGATGGTGGCGGCCGTGCGCGGCCCGGGCGCCTTGCGCCTACGCCTAAAGTTGGTATCCTGCTATCCGGACGGTTGATGGGGCGACCGCTCGCATGAGGCAGTGCCAAGCCGGGGGCCCAAGTGACCGATAGTTTGGAAATCTTTCCCTGGAACGAGAACTTCGAGTGCGGCATCGCCGAGATCGATGACCAGCACAAGGTGCTGGTGCGGCTGCTCAACGTGCTGGTCGGGCACCTCGCCTATCAGTTCGAGGCACCGGCGGTGGATGCCATCTTCGCCGAGCTCAAGGCCTATACCGAGCTGCATTTCGCCACCGAGGAGAAGATCTGGGGCCAGCATTTCGGCGGCGACCCATGGGAATCCTGGCACAAGGAGGCCCATGCCGACTTCGTCGGCAAGCTGATCGAGATGAAGGAGGCCGACAACGGGCGGTCCTACGACGAGCGGATCGAGGAGATCGTCGCCTTCCTCACCCACTGGCTGGCCCTTCACATCATCGAATCGGACAAGCGCATGGCCAAGGTGGTCCTGGCGCTGCCGTCGGGGGTGTCGCTGGAACGGGCCAAGGACCTGGCCAACAAGGAGATGTCGGGCGCCACCCGGGTGCTGATCGACACGGTGATGTCCATGTACGACAACCTGGCGCGGCGCACCATCCTGCTCACCCGCGAGATCAACGCCCGCGTCCGGTCGGAAGACGCCCTGAAGGCGGTGCATGCCGAGTTGGTGCGCCTGAAGGACGAGGCGGTGGTCGCCGAGCAGCGCAGCCGCCGCGACCTCGAGAACTTCGCCTATGTGCTGGCCCACCACCTGCAAGAGCCGGTGCGCCAGCAGATGATCCACACCTCCAAGCTGCGCCGCGCCATCGGCGACTGCGCCGACGAGTCGGCCGAGATCCTGTACGCCACCGACCAGGTGGTCCAGGGCGCCGACCGGCTGCGCAGCCTGCTGCGCGACGTCGAGCGTCACCTGTCGCTGTCGCGCTCGCCGTGGTCGGCCACCGAGACCGACACCGCCAAGGTGCTCGACACCGCCCTGCGCCGGCTGGCGGCCAAGGTCCGTGCCACCGGCGCGACGGTGGAGCGCGCGCCCATGCCGGCGGTGCCGGTCGACCCGGTGCGGCTGGCCGACGTGTTCACCGCCCTGGTCGACAACGCGCTCAGCTTCACCCGCGACGGCGTGGCGCCGGTGGTGTCGGTGGGCGCCATCCTGTCCGACGGCATCGCCACCTTCCATGTGGAGGACAACGGCGTCGGCATCCCGCCGGCCTATCGCGAGAAGGCCTTCGACATCTTCGAGCACTTCCACCCGCGCAGCCGCGACGGCGGCACCGGCATCGGCCTGGCGGTGGTGCGCAAGATCGTCGAATCGGCGGGCGGCCGGGTGTGGATCGCCGCCCACGAAGGCGGCGGCACCCGGGTGGAATTCACCATCCCGGCGGACATCCGCGAGCCAGCGGAAGCCTAGCCGGCCACGACGGCCAAACGTCAGTGGCTGGGCACGTCCTCGGCGCCCAGCAGCGGCTGCACCGCCCGGGTCAGATAGGCCTGCACCGCCTCGCCCCGGCCTTGGGTCAGCAGGTCCACGGGCCGGGCCGGCAGGCCGTCCACCGACGACAGCAGCCATTGGCGCCGCCCCTCACGGTCGGGGAACAGGCGGGCAAGCGCCCGGTGCACCGCCAGCACCTGCTTGCAGCCGTCCAGCACCGCGCCGGTCATGGTCAGCGGCGGCGCGCGGTTCCAATCGCAGGCCTCCTCGACCGGCAGGCCCAGCACGGCGGCGCGCTCGTCCGACGACAGGCCCAGGTCGTCCGCGGCCTCCAGGAACAGGGCGGCGAACTGCTGCAGGCCGACGCGCTGCCACAGGGCGTTGCGCTCGTCGCCCGACAGCGCCTCGGCCAGGGGGCTGTTGGCACGCAGCAGGCCGCCGCGCGGAGTGTCGGCCAGCACGGCGGCGGCCAGGGCGACCGGGTCGCCGGCCAGCAGCGCCGCCCATTCGGCCATGACGCCGTGGGGATCTCCGCCCGCCTTCATGTGGTCCAGGGTCGACAATGCCCGCTCGCGCAGGGCCGGGGTGCGGCCCAACTGGTCCAGCAGCACGCGGTGGTAATACAGCATGCGCAGCTCGTTGACGGCGAAGCGGTCCATGAAACCTCCGGAACCTAAGGAAATTTGAATATAGAGGAAGGCAGGCATGATTCCCAGGGGGGTAGCCTTGGGCTCCGGCTTGCGGCACCATGGTGGGACGGAATTCTTCTTCGCGCGGAGAGCAGCCATGGCGAAACTGACCTTCCCCAAGGACTTCCTGTGGGGCGCCTCCACCGCCGCCTACCAGATCGAGGGCGCTCTCGACGCCGACGGCCGCGGGCCGTGCGTGTGGGACACCTATACCGCGGCGGGCCGCATCCAGGACGGCACCAGCGCGGCGCAGGCCTGCGACCACTACCACCGCTGGCCCGAGGACATCGCCCTGATGAAGGCGGCGGGCTTCAACGCCTATCGCTTCTCGATCGCCTGGCCGCGGATCTTTCCCACCGGCTCGGGCGCGGTCAACGCCAAGGGCCTCGACTTCTACGACCGCCTGGTCGACGGGCTGCTGGCCGCCGGCATCCGCCCCATGGCCTGCCTGTACCACTGGGACCTGCCCCAGCCGCTCGAGGACAAGGGCGGCTGGCAGGGGCGCGAGGTCATCGGGCCCTTCGCCGAGTACGCCCGCACCGTCGCCGCCCGCCTGGCCGACCGGGTCAAGGACTGGATGATGCTGAACGAGCCCAACGTGGTCGGCATCTTCGGCTATGGCGTCGGCGAGCAGGCCCCCGGCCACCAGCTGGGCGAACAGGGCATGATGCGCGCCATGCACCACCAGAACCTGGCCCAAGGCGCCGCCCTGCGCGCGCTGGCGGCCGAACATTCCAACCTGACGCTGGGCACCGTGCTCAACCTGCAGCCCTGCCGGGCCGAGGACGACAAGCCCGAGAACGTGGCCGCCGCGGCGCGCTGGGACGCGGTGTGGAACCGCATTACCCTGGACGGGCTGCTGCGCGGCCAGATCCCTGCCCTGCTGGCCGAGAAGATGAAGTCGTTCGTGCTGCCCGGCGACGAGGAGGCGGTCCGCTTCCCCATCGACCTGTTGGGCATCAACTACTATTCGCGCATGACCATGAAGTACGAGGCGGGGCGCCCCTTCGACGTGTGGTGGGGCGACGCCCACTGCGACCGCTGGACCTATATGGCCTGGCCGGTACAGCCCGACGGGCTTTACGACCTGCTGATGGACATCAAGCGCGACTACGGCAACCCGGCGGTCTACATCGCCGAGAACGGCGCCGCCTATGACGACAAGGTCTCGGCCGACGGCCAGGTCCACGACGCCGACCGGGTCGAGTTCCTGCGCGACCACCTGCGCGCGGTGGCCCAGGCGGCCCATGACGGCGCCAACGTCAAGGGCTACCTGTGCTGGAGCCTGCTCGACAACTTCGAATGGTCCTTCGGCCTGTCCAAGCGCTTCGGCATCGTCCGCGTCGACTATGACACCTTCAAGCGCACGCCCAAGGACAGCTACAAGTTCTTTGCCGAGGTGATCCGTACCGGCGCCGTCTAGGCCCCGCTGGCCTTGACGCCGAACAACCTGGCCACCATGGCCGCGCGGCGGCGCGACTCGGTCATGGCGCGCCGGGTCAGCATGGCCATCCGCCCGGTCCGCCAGCCGCGGACATAGGCGGTCGCCGGCGGCTTGACCGGGTGCCACAGGGTGTCGGGCCGGTCGCCGGCCTGGGTACGGATGGGGCGGAACACGAAGGATCCCGGCGACAGGTCGTTGCAGCCCGGCGTGCTGGTGTAGAAGCGGTTGGTGTTGCCGGGGGATACGAACTCGCCATCGCCGCCCATGTCCTCGACCAGCAGGCCGCCCTCTTCCAGGATGGTGGGCACGGTGCACTCGTAGTGCCCGGCCCAGCCGGCCTTGTAGGCCGCGTCGAGCGCGGCGTAGGCGGCGCGCGACAGGCGCATGAACGGCAGGAAGGCGCGCACCAGCCCGTCGGCATTGGGCCTGCCCGAGGGCGTGCGCACGCTCTTCCAGTTGTCCCACCCCGGATTGCCGCCCCAGCGGTGGATGTTGGTGGCCAGCAGGTCGGCGGGATCGTCGGCGAAGGCGTCGAACACCGTCGACCAGCGACCGGTGAATTCGACGTCGTATTCCACCACCCACAGCCGGTCGTACTGGGGATGCGCCCGGTGGAAGGGGAAGCTGAACAGTTCGATGTCGACGTCGCGGATGTGCTGGCCCTTGGCCGGATAGCCCAGCGCCGTCAGGTCGTCCTCGACGAAGGCGAACACGGGCACGTCGGGCGGCGGCACGAAGCCCGGGTTGTTGTCGTCGCTCTTGTTGAACAGGACGAACACGTCCCGCCCCGCCCCGGCCTCGACCTTGAGGCGGCGGGCCTGGGCGACGATGCGGTCGTCGATGAAGTGGGTCAGCAGCAAGACGGCTTCGCGCTCGGCGCTCATCTTTCGTGCCGCTCCTCGCAATTGGCTGTCGGCTCCAGATGTGGGGCGGGTGGGGCCGGCGGGGAACCGTTCACGAAAGCGGCTAGCCGTGTGGCGCAAACCGGCATCGTTTGTCGTCAGCGCCGCAGCACCGCGGTCACCTGGGCCAGGTGGCCGGCCAGGGCCTTCCAGGTCGCCGGCAATGCCAGGGCGAGCAGCGGGCCGGCCAGGGCCAGTTCGCCCAGGCGGGAGGCGAACAGCGGGGTGGCGAAGGCCGCCGCCCACGCCATGCCCAGCCCCACCCGCACCGGCCCCACCGCCCGCTGCACCAGCAACTGCAGCAGGCCATAGCTGCCCAGGGCCGCCATCTCGGCAAAGCCGTAGCCCTGCAGCC
>JBLNBU010000154.1:0-6549 GCA_050260215.1 Actinomycetota bacterium | reverse complement strand
CTGGCTGGCCAGGTTCTTCACCTCGCCGGCGACCACGGCAAAGCCCTTGCCCGCCTCGCCGGCACGCGCCGCCTCGATGGTGGCGTTCAAGGCCAGCAGGTTGGTCTGGGCGGCGATATCGTTGATCAGGGTGACGACGTGGCTGATTTCCTCGGCGGCGGTGGCCATGCCCTGGATGGTCTCGCTGGCGCTCTGGGCCTTGCGCACCGCCTCCTGGGCGATGGCGTTGGCGCTTTGCACCTGGCGGCCGATCTCTTGGCTGGACGAAGCCAGTTCCTCGGTGGCGGCGGCGACCGCCTCGACGTTGCCGGTGGCCTGCTCGGCATCGGCCTCAACCTGGGCGGCGCGGTGGGTGACGTCGGCGACCGCCTGGCCCATGGCCTGGGCGGTGTCGACCACGTGCTGCTGGTCGTCGGCGACGCGGCCGACGGTGAACTGCGCTTCGCCGTCCAAGGCGTCGGTCAGCGCCAGCATGTCGCGCTTGACCACGAAGTCCTGGCGTTGCTGGGCCCGCAGCATCCGCATGCGGCACAGTTCCGCCGCCTGGTCCTTGAACACCTGGATCGAGCGGGCCATGTGGCCCAGTTCGTCTTGGCGCTCGGCATGGGGAACGTCGACGTCGACCTTGCCGCCGGCCAAGTCGCTCATGCACACGGTGACGTCGTTGACGATGCGGATCACCCGGCGGATCAACAGCGTCGCCAGCGGCACCGTCACCAAAAGCCCGATGGCGTAGGACAGCACGATCATCGAGGTGGAGTGCCCGATGGATTCCAGCACCGTCTGCACCGCCGGATCGGTGGGGTCGGCGGCCAGGCGCGCGCGCGCCGCGTACTGGATGCGCGAATTGGTGATCAGCGCGACGGCGGTGAACACCGTCAACGGCACGCCCGTCAGCATGCCCACCAAGAGCATCTTGGTGCGGAACTGAAGCTTCGTCATCTCCCCTCCGATCAGCTCCGCTGGCGGCCGATCTGCGTATTGTTCGCGCCAACCAAGGCGCGCTTTTTTCTTGGTGATATATCCTTTGCCAATCGCGCGGCAAATGAATTATCAGGGGCGCGCGGTGCCGGCCCCCCGGCGCCGTTCGCCCCAGATGCCGCACCGGCCAAGGGCAGGGCGCAACCCACCCTTTCGCACGGGAGGGGGTGGCGCCACGCCCGCGCCGGGGTTATCATGGGGGGACATTCCGACCGGAGGCTTCATGACGACCAATATCCTCAGCGTGATTTCGGCCATGGCCGAGGTGGCGACGCTGGCGCCGCAGGGCACCTCCAAGCGTCCGCGCCAGCCGGTTATCACCATCTCGCGCGATTACGGTTCGGGGGGCGACGTCATCGCCACGCGGCTGTGCCAGCGCCTGAACCTGCCGCTCTACGACGAGGAGCTGCTGCGCGAGGTCGCCTCGCGCCTGCAGGACGACGCCGCCATCGTGCGCATGCTGGACGAGGGCTTCGGCCGCGCCAAGGACATGTGGCTGTACCGCCTGTTCTCGGGCAAGGACATCAGCGCCGACGCCTATCGCGACACCCTGATCAAGGTGGTGATGAGCCTGGGCCGCCTGGGCGGCGTCATCGTCGGCCGCGGCGCCCACGTGATCTTGTCCGAATCCTGCGCCCTGCGCATCCGCATCGCCGGCACCCCGGAAGTCTGCGCCAAGCGCATGGCCGCCTCGGGCCACGGCAGCGAGGCCGACGAGCTGAAGAAGGCCCAGGAGCTGAACCACCGCCGCGGCAAGTTCGTCTGGGAGGTGTTCAATTCCCGCCTGTCGGACGCCAACCAGTTCGACCTGACCATCAACACCGACCGCATGGACGACTTCGAGGACGTGGTCGACATGGTGGTCGGCATGGCCAAGGCCGTCTATGAAGGCCGCGTGCTGCGCGGCGACGTCGGCAAGATCTGCTGACGCTGCTTTAGCGAACGCAAAACGTGGAAGGCGCCTCGTCCAAGCGAGGCGCCTTCTGCCGTTCAAGCAGACACGGCAGGCCGCGGCCTAAACCGTCCTGACCTTCACATAGGCGCCGGGCGCGTCCTCGAAGGCGGGCAGGCGGCCGGTGCCCGGCTGGCGGGCGGCAACCTTGGCGCCGGCGTACTTCTCCACCCACTTCTGCCAGTCGGTCCACCACGACCCCTCCTCCTGCTTGGCGGACGCCAGCCAGGTGTCGGGGTTCTTGGGCTTCTTCGCGTTGGACCAGAAGCAGTACTTGTTGGCGGCCGGCGGGTTGACCACACCGGCGATGTGGCCCGAGGCGGCCAGCACGAACTTCACCGGGCCGGCCACGTGCTGGGTCAGGGCATAGGTGCTCTTCCACGGCGCGATGTGGTCCTCGCGGGTCGACAGCATGTAGAGCGGCGTCTTGATGGTGCCGAGGTCGATGGGCACGCCGTCGAGCGTGATTCCGCCCGGCACCACCAGCTGGTTCTCCTGGTACATCTTGCGCAGGTAGAAGCTGTGCATGGCCGCAGGCATGCGGGTGGAGTCCGAGTTCCAGTACAGCAGGTCGAACGGGAACGGGTCCTTGCCCAGGAGGTAGTTGTTGACCACGAACGACCAGATCAGGTCGTTGGCGCGCAGCATGTTGAAGGTCATCGCCATGTCGCGGCCGTCCAGATAGCCGTGCAGCGACATGCGGTCTTCCAGGCCGGCCAGCTGCTCCTCGTCGATGAAGACGCCGAGCTCGCCCGGTTCGGAGAAGTCGGTCATGGTGGTGAACAAGGTGGCCGAGGCGACGCGGTCGTCGCCCTTGGCCGCCATCCACGCCAGGGTGGACACCAGAAGCGTGCCGCCCAGGCAATAGCCGATGGCGTCGACCTTCTTCTCGCCGGTGGCCTTCTCGATGGCGTCGAGAGCGGCCAGCGGGCCTTCCTTCATGTAGTCCTCGAAGGTCTTGAAGGCCAGTTCCTCGTCGGGATTGACCCACGAGATGACGAACACCGTGTGCCCCTGGTCGACCGCCCACTTGATGAACGAGTTCTTGGCGCGCAGGTCCAGGATGTAGAACTTGTTGATCCACGGCGGCACGATCAGCAGCGGCTTGGCGAACACCTGCTCGGTGGTCGGCGTGTACTGCAGCAGCTGCATCAGGCTGTTCTGGAAGACGACCTTGCCCGGGGTGACGGCGATGTTCTCGCCCACCTTGAAGGCGTCGTAGTCGGTCATCTTGATGGCCAGGTTGCCCTTGCCGCGCTCGAGGTCGTCGAGCAGGTTGTTGAGCCCCTTGAGCAGGTTCTCGCCGCCCGATTCGACGGTGGCGCGCAGGACTTCCGGGTTGGTCAGCACGAAGTTGGACGGCGCCATGGCGTCGACGAACTGGCGGGTATAGAAGTCGACCTTCTTGGCGGCGTGGTCGTCCAGGCCCTCGACGTTGCGCACCAGCCCCTGCACCCAGCGCGCCGAGAGCAGGTAGGACTGCTTGATGTAGTCGAAGATCTCGTTGTCTTCCCACATCTCGTCCTTGAAGCGGCGGTCGCCGGCCTCGGGCTGGGCGACCGGGCTGGTCTCCTCGCCCAGCAGGCGGCGCGCGGTGCTCTGCCACAGCGCCATATAGTCCTGCCACAGGCTCAAGTTCGCCTCGACCAGCTTGGCCGGATCGGCCATCAGCTTGGCAGTCATCTCGAGGAAGGCGTTGCCGATGTTCAGTGGATCGGGCGACGTGAACATGGGATCCGAGGCCTGTCGCGACAGGAACTCGGTGACGACGCGTTGGCTGCGCTCGGCGATGTTGGTCATCGCCTTGGACAGTTCGGCGGGATCGATCATCTTGATTTCGGCGCCCATCTCTTCGGCCATAGCGTTTCCTCTCTCCGATGCGTACACAAGCGCCAAGCCCGCGGCGAACGCAAGCCCTCCCAACGGGAGGGGGACATGGACGGGCGGCCAAGGTGCCCCCTTCGCACGGTGGCCATAGCCCTATATACTTTCGACTGACGGCCTGTTAAACGTGAACTTGCCGTGAAAGCAGGGGCGTCCACAACAATTTATCGAATTCGAAGGGTGGTTGGGGCAATGTTCGACCGGATCGAGGCTATCTGCTCTGCGAACAGGTGGAAGTCGCTGCCGAAGGCTTTGTGCGCCTTAGCGCTGGCAGGGGCGATCTCGGGCTGCTCCATGGTTCCCGACGAACTCAATCCCGTCGAGTGGTACAAGGGCGCCTCGGACGCCATCGTCGGCCGCGACCGCCCCGAGGTGGTCGCCACCCCGCGCGGCGCCAAGTCCGACAAGGCCGAGGCCCCGGCTGCCGCCGCCGCCGAACCCGCCCGCGGCCTGGTCGCCGATCCGTCGCGCAAGTATTCCGAGCCGGTGCGCCGCGAACCTGCGCCCACCAAGCCCCTGGCCCGCCGCACCCCGGCACCGGCCGAGACCACCCAGGTCGCCGCCGCCCCCGAGCTGCCGGCCTACCAGCCGTCGCTGGACGGCCGCATGCCGGTGGCCCGCGACACCGGTCCGTCGGCGCCGCCCGCCGTCGCACCCTCGGACCCGCCGCCGCGGCCCGACATCCCCGAGGTGGTGCCGCGCCGCACCACTGTGCAGGACCAGTTCCAGAAGCGCTTGGCCGAATCCCAGTCCGCCGTGCGCGCCGAACAGGTGGCCATGCCCA
Source organism: Actinomycetota bacterium (assembly GCA_050260215.1). Classification (GTDB taxonomy): domain Bacteria; phylum Pseudomonadota; class Alphaproteobacteria; order Rhodospirillales; family Magnetospirillaceae; genus JBLNBU01. The sequence goes on along the minus strand of JBLNBU010000154.1, from coordinate 1,948 downwards.
CCGGTGCCGGCTTCGGCGACGCCGGCTTCGAGCTGAAGCCGCCGCCCGGCATGCACAAGAGCCGCGGCGCCCACGGCGTCGTCGCCCCGCCCGCTCCCAGCGCCACCTTCCAGGTCGCCGCGCTGACCTTCGCCGATGCCGGCGCCCGCCTGTCGGCCGAAGACCGCGCCGCCATCAAGGAGGTCGCCCGCCTGTACAAGAAGACCGGCGGCACCATCCGCGTGGTCGGCCGCGCCGCATCGGGCGGCTTCGGCCATGCCGACGCGGTGCGCCAGGTGATGTCGGGGCTGGACGCCTCCATGGCGCGGGCCAACGCGGTGGCCAAGGCGCTCACCCAGGCCGGCGTGCCGGCGTCCAAGGTGTTCGTCGGCGCCGACCCGGTCCCGGCCGGCTATGGCGCCGATCCCACCGGCGCCCAGGTGTTCCTGGACTACTGAGCGAACCACCCTTAGGGACGGTCCTGACGGCCCGTCTCGAAGGATGGCTCCCGACGCCCCCATCCGCTGCGCGTTGGGGAGCCCTACCCAAAAAGATATCGCTTCTTAACCGAGGCCGCGCTAAACATTCCCTCCCGCGCCTTCGCGAGGCCGGCCGAACTGGCCGTTTCGCGGGCGGCGGGGCCGTTTCCACTTCCAAGCTTGGCTGGCACCCATGGACCAGGAATTCCACAGGATCAAGAGGCTCCCCCCTTACGTGTTCGCGGAAGTGAACGCCATGAAGGCCCGAGCCCGCGCCGCCGGCGAGGACATCATCGATTTCGGCATGGGCAACCCTGACCAGCCGACGCCCCCGCACATCGTCGAGAAGCTGGTCGAGGCCGCACGCAACCCGCGCGCCCACCGCTATTCCATGTCGCGCGGCATCCCGGGCCTGCGCAAGGCGCTGTCGTCCTACTACCAGCGCCGCTTCAACGTCTCCATCGACCCGGAAAGCGAGTGCATCGTCACCCTGGGGTCGAAGGAAGGCCTGGCCAACCTGGCCAATGCGATCACCAGCCCCGGTGACATCGTGCTGGTGCCCAACCCCAGCTATCCGATCCACCCCTACGGCTTCATCATCGCCGGCGGCTCGTGCCGCTTCGTGCCGGTGACCCCGGACAAGGAGTTCCTGGCCGCGCTGGACCGCGCCGTGCGCCACTCGGTGCCCAAGCCGATCGCGCTGGTGCTGAACTATCCCAGCAACCCGACCGCGCTGTTGGCCGACCTCGACTTCTACGGCCAGGTGGTGGATTTCTGCCGCCACCACAAGATCTGGATCCTGTCCGACCTGGCCTATTCCGAGATCTACTTCGACGTCACGCCGCCGCCGTCGATCCTGGAGGTCCCCGGCGCCAAGGACATCGCCGTCGAGTTCACCTCGATGAGCAAGACCTACAACATGCCGGGCTGGCGCATCGGCTTTGCCGCCGGCAACAAGACGCTGATCGGCGCCCTGTCGCGCATCAAGAGCTATCTCGACTACGGCGCCTTCACCCCCATCCAGGTGGCGGCGGCGGCGGCGCTCAACGGCCCGCAGGACTGCGTCGAGGACATCCGCCAGATGTACAAGGCGCGCCGCGACGTGCTGATCGAGGGTCTGGTCGCCGCCGGCTGGAACGTCCCCAGCACGCCGGCCACCATGTTCGCCTGGGCGCCGATTCCGCCGGCCTTCGCCCATCTCGGCTCGCTGGAGTTCTCCAAGCTGCTGATGCGCGAGGCCAAGGTCGCCGTCGCTCCCGGCATCGGCTTCGGCGAGTACGGCGACGCCTTCGTCCGCATCGGCCTGGTCGAGAACCGGCACCGCACCCGTCAGGCGGTGCGCAACATCAAGGCGTTCCTCGGCAACTACGACAAGGTGCTGGAGGAGTCCGAACGCAAGCGCAAGGTGGCGTCATGAGCAATCCGCTGAAAGTCGCGATCGCCGGTCTGGGCACCGTCGGCGGCGGCACCGTGCAGTTGCTGCACGATCA
>JBLNBU010000153.1:0-6371 GCA_050260215.1 Actinomycetota bacterium | reverse complement strand
CGGATGCCGACCTGGATGCTGGCTGCGCAGTCGATCAGTCCCTCGGCGATGGCATCGAAGAACACCGAGCCATGGGACGGGCTCTGGCCGAAGGTGTCCGGCCAGGTATCGGGATGGGCGTCGAAATGAACAAGCCCCAGTGGTCCGGTCCGCTGCACCAGCGCGCGCAGCAGAGGCAGGGTGACGGTGTGGTCCCCACCCAGCGCGACGACATGCGCCAGGCTGGCCACCTGTTGTTCGATCGCCGCCATCGATCTGGCGACGTCGCCATGGGGAAGGCGCAGGTCGCCAAGGTCGGCCAGGTCCAGGGCCAGCGGGTCGCTCCAATGGCCGGGATGGCGGCCGTCGCACAACATGCGGCTGGCCAGGCGGATGGCGGTAGGCGCCATCCGCGCGCCGGGCCGCACGCTGACCCCAAGATCGAACGGGATGCCCACCACACAATAGGCTGCCCCCGTATCGGACCGGCTGGTGCCGAGGAAGGTGGGGGGCAGGGCGTAGGGAGGGGGCGTGCTCATCGCGACGCCATCATACCACGCGGACGTTCTTGAACTGCCAGGGATCGTCGCCATCGACGTCTTCGGGGAACAGCCGCCTGCGGCCGGCCAGCGGCGTCCAGTCGGTATAGGCGCCGACCACCGGCCCCAGATAGGGGCGGCAGATCTCGAGGATACGCCGGAAATCGATCTCGTCCGGCTCGACCACGCCGCGCCGCGGGTTCTCGATCGCCCACACCATCCCGGCCAGCACTGCGACGGTCACCTGCAGGCTGGTAGCATTGTTATGGGGGCAAAGGGCCCGCGCTTCCTCGATGGACAACTGCGAGCCGTACCAGTAGGCACCCTTGGCATGGCCGGCCAGCAGCACGCCGAGTTCGTCGACGCCCGTGGTGATTTCGTCCATCATCAGCCGCTTCTCCGGCTGCAGTTGCCAATTCTTGCCCGCCAGCTCGTGGACCGACAGCACCGCATCGTCGCATGGGTGGTAGGCGTAGTGCACGGTCGGGCGATAACGCACTTCACCGTCTCCGTCGCGGACGGTGAAGTAGTCGGAGATAGAGATCGACTCGCCGTGGGTGATCAGGAAGCCGTGGAGCGGCCCCTCCATCGGCGTCCAGGTGCGCACCCGAACGCTGGCGCCGGGCCGCATCAGGTAAATTGCGCTGTCACGCCCGAACTGGTGGCGCATGGCATCGCTCGGCCAGTGGCGCTCGTGGCTGCCCCAGCCCAGTTCGCAGGGCTGGCTGCCCTCGCCGACGAAGCCATCGATGGACCAGGTGTTGACGAACTCGCCCACCGCCTTGGGCCGTTGGGCGGCCACCTGGGTGTCGCGTTCGGCGACGTGGACGACCTTGATCCCCAAGCGCTCGGCCAGCGCGGCCCAGTTGGCGCGGTCGGCGGGGGCTGCGACAGGTGCGCCGGTGTCGCGGGCGACATCCAGCAGCGCCTGCTTGACGAAGTGGCTGACCAGGCCGGGATTGGCGCCGTGGGTAATCACCGCCGTCGGTGCGGTCGGGTCGGTGGCCAGGGCCAGCGCCGATTCGCGTAGCGCATAGTTGGAGCGCAAGGACGGCGAACGGCTGGTGTCGGTGTAGCCGCCGGCCCAGGGCTCGATGCAGGTGTCAAGATAGAGCGCGCCCAGTTCGCGGCACAATTCCATCAGCGCCACCGACGAAACGTCGACCGAGACGTTGAGCAGGAAATCGCCCTGGCCCAGCAGCGGCGACAGCAGGTCGCGGTAGTTGTCGCGGGTGACCGCGTGGTTGACGAAGCGGATGCCGTATTCGTCGGCCTCGCCATGGCCGCGGTCCTCGGCGGTGACGATGGTGATGCGCTCGCGGGGCACGTCGATGTGGCGCAGGATCAAGGGTAGCACGCCCTGGCCGATGCTGCCGAAGCCGAGAATGACGAGGCGCCCCGGGAAACTGACGTGGTGCATGGTCCTCTCCTTCAGGCGGCGCGGCGCGCCGTTTCGGCGCCGGCATTGATCGGCAGGGGCGGGTCGGATACGGCAACAGCCAGGGACTCGCCCATGCCATTGAATCCCGTCCGCAGGGCCGCGCCTCCTCAGCCCCTATGCCGCCATGCGGGCATGGTCTGGGGCGTCGATGACCACCACCCGGCTTTCGGGGAAGCCGTTGAAGCGGGTGGACAGAACGGTGGAATAGGCGCCCATCAGCGACACCTCGATCCAGTCGCCCTCGTCGATATCGGCGGGCAGCGGGTAGGGGCCGTCCATGGCGTCGATGGAGTCGCAGGTGGGGCCGAAAAACCGGAATGCGGCGGAAGGAGTGGTCCCGGTGTGGCCGGGCCGGATGCGGCGCACCGGGTGCAGCGCCGTCATCCACTTCAACTCCGACAGCAGCCCGTAATAGCCGTCATTGAGGAAAAGGTTATCCCCCTTGCGCAGTTCGACCCGCACCAGGACCGAGGCCGCCGGGGCCGCCAGCACCCGGCCGGGTTCGCACTGGAAGGTGCCGCGGAACCCAGGCAGATCGCGGTCCAAGGCACGCTTGGCGCCGGCGATGCAATCGGCAAACACAGGCTCGTGGCCAAGGTAGGCGGCTGGGAAGCCGCCGCCGATGTCGATCAGGTCGGGCATGACCCCGGCGCGGCCGGCGACCCGGCAGGCCATGGTGGTGGCGACCGCCCACGCGCCCACGTCCTCGCACTGCGAACCGACATGGAAGGTGAGGCCGTAGCGGTACCCCATGGCGGCCAGCAGCTCGACCAGGCGCACCGCCTCGTCCTCGGCGCAGCCGAACTTGCCGTCGAGCGGGAAGCGGGCGCCGTCGTTGGGTACCGCCAGGCGCAGCACCGGCAGAATGCTGCGGTCGCCATGGGTGGTTTCGGAGATCTTCAGCAGTTCGGCATCGCAGTCGAAGGCGAAAGTCTTCACGCCCAGCCCATGGGCCTTGGCGATGTGCTCGCGCGATTTGACCGGGTTCATGTAATGAAGTTCCGCGTCTGGGGCGACGGCCCGTACCGCCTCGATTTCATGAATCGAGGCCACGTCCCATTCGCGCACGCCGCCGGCAGCCAGGGCGCGCAATACCTCGGGGTGGTCGCATACCTTGACCGCATAGGCCACCGTGCCCGGGAAGGCGGCGACGGTGTCGCGGGCGACGGCGGTGGCCGCGCCGGGGTGCAGCAGCAGCAGCGGATCGGCGGGTCGAAGAGATGAAACGACGGCCTCGGCCCCCGCGAAACGATGGATCATGGTTGCCCTCAAAGCGCGTGACGCAGATGTGGGAAACCCGCCTCGCCTCCGCCGTGCGCCAGGGCCGTGCTTCGGTCTGTTGGGATGGGCGCCATTATGCGCCGGCCTACGTCATTGTCAATAGCGAACCTATTGCAAAACGATATCGCTGCGATGTAGTATGGAAATTGTTCCGACCCCTCTGGTGGAGTGCCGAAAAATGGCAGAGCCCAGCGTCTCCGTCGCTTCCGCCCTCAAGCGGCCGGCCAAGCCCAAGGCTGCTGCTCCGGCGAAGCGTGCTGCCAAGCCCAAGCCCGAGACCATCCCGGCCGATGCAGTAATCCCGCCCGAGCCCCCCCTCGTTACCGCTTTGGCCGACGAGGCGGATCTGCCCAAGAAGAAGGCCAAGAAGGCCAAGAAGGACAAGAAGGCAAAGAAGGCGAAGAAGAAGAACAAGGAGGCCGTGCTGCTTCGCTTCGAGGGCGAGCAACTCGCCGTAATCGATCAGCGGGCCGAATCGCTAGGCCTTTCCCGGGCGGCATGGGTGCGCATGGTGGTCGCCCAGGTCCTTGCCGGCTGAAGACGACGAACCCGGTTGTCACTGAAATTTGATTTTGATCGAGCCTTCTGCCAGTGCACAGTGCCTCCCGTCTGTGACCGCCAGGGGGTGAAGGTGCACGTTCGTCGGGCTTCTTCTTACATTGCAGTTGGCGATAAATACGAGAGCCAGGGGCGCAGCCGCATGCTCTGGATCGTCGATGACCTGCTGACCGTGCCGGGAATTGGCATCATGGCCAAGTTGTCCCAGATGGGTGGGGTTGCCCGGCTGACGGTCGAGGTCAGCCAACTCGGCCATCTGCACGGCTTCCGGCGTCTGGACGAGCCGGCCTCTGTCGGCTGAGATTGCAGCGGTTCAGCGCGCGCAGGCCAGTGCCGAATTGCCGTAGCGAGGGTCGTTGGTAACCTCGGGCCCGACCCAATCGGGAAGGGCCAGCGGTTGCGTCGGGTCGTCCAGTTCGACCTCGGCAATCACCAGTCCCGCCAATTCGTCGTCGAAAACATCGACGACCCATTGGGTCCCACAATGATCGACGTGGTACCGGGTCTTGCGGACCAGACGGTGCGGATCGATGGCATCGAGCATGCGGCGGGCCTGCTGCTCGGGAATGCGCTTTTCGATCTCGGTGCGCACGCAGCCGCGCTTGGGCCCCTTGGCGGTCAGGAAGGCCCCATCGTCAGTCAGGCGCACCCGCAAGTTTGCCCCCTTACCGGTCCACAGATAGCCCTGGACGATGTGGGTGCCGTCGCGGCACAAGGCGCTGACATCGCCATCGACTACGAACCTGCGTTCGATCTCGTATGGCATGATTGACCCTATCCGAACGTGATTGCCCTACGACTCTATGCTTGCTGCGCCGGGGATCAACCGCGGTACCGTCATGCGCCCATGCGCTATCAGCATGCGTAGATGCGGCACCCATTCAACTTTGCCGCTAACTTCACAAATAGTTCTTTTGCCTGTCTGCGCCCGCTTTGCTGACATGCCAGGGCGCGAGAAGGGGCTGAAAACATGAAGGCAGGCCGATACGATATCGGGAGCGACGAGGGACCTGCCCCGTCGCGGCGCTGGAAGGCCATTCTCGCCGCCGTCGAGGTCGCTTTCCAGCCCATCGCCAACATCCACACCGGGCGGTGCTTCGGCTATGAGGTGCTGCTGCGCGGGCACGAGCCGTTGGGCTATCCAACTGTTTCCGGGTTCCTGGACGCCAGCCACGCCGCCGGCATGCTGGGCGAGGTCGAGATGGCGGTGCGGCGCAAGGCGGCCGAACGTCTGCACGGCATCCGAGGCACCGACGAGATCACCTTGTTCATCAACCTCGACCGCCGGCTTCTGCCCGCCGCACGCGAGTTCCAGTCGGCCGTGCGGAAGATTTTTTCCTCGCACTCCCGCCTGGTCACCGAAGTCACCCACCGTCCCGATGGCGAGCCCGGCGACTGGCCGAAGGCGCTGAAGAAGCACGGCGCCCTCACCGCGCTGGATCGTTTCGGCGAAAGCTGGCAGGGGTTGCGGCTGCTGCACGAGAGCGACCCCGACTTCCTCAAGACCGACGCCTTCTGCATCCGCGACATCGATCTCGACGCACGCAAGCGGGTCGTGCTGTCCCAGATGGTGGCCATGGCCCACACGCTGGGCATGCTGGTGATTGCCGTCGGTGTCGAAACGGAGCGAGAGCTGGCGGTCTGCCGGCAGTTGGGCTGCGACATGGTCCAGGGGTTCTTCGTGCAGCCGCCCACCAACGACCCGTCGCTGTTGCGGCTGGCCTACCCGCATGTCGAAATACTGGGCAGCGAACGTCCCCAGCGCCGTATCGACCAGAAATGGATCATGGATCAGGTGGACATGGTCGAGCCAGTGGCGGTCGACTCGCCGATGACCCTGGTATTCGAACGCCTCGCCAAGGACTTGGCCCACACCTTGATCCCGGTGGTGGATCGGCGCCGCCAGCCCCTCGGCATCGTGCGCGAGCGCAACCTGAAAAACTTCGCCTACAGCACCTTCGGCAAGGATTTGATCGCCAACAAGGGATTGGGCCGAAGCTTGCGCGATTTTCTGGTCCATTGCCCCATCGCCGAAATCTCGACCAGTCTCGACCAGATGCTGGCCATCTTCTCCACCAACGAAGAGGCCGAGGGCATTATCCTGACCGACCAGATGCAGTATGTAGGGTTCCTGAGCGCCCGCTCGATCATCCGCGCCATCCATGAAAAGACGCTGGCCAATGCCCGCGAGGCCAACCCGCTGACCAAGCTGCCCGGCAACGAGGTCATCAACGAATACGTCGCCAAGACCCTGTCGGACGGGCGGGGCGGGGTGATCGCCTACATCGACTTCGACAATTTCAAGCCATTCAACGACACGTACGGCTTCCGCCAGGGTGATCGCGCCATTTTGCTGTTCGCCGAACTGATGCGCCGCGCCGCCACGCCCGACTGGTTTCTCGGCCACATCGGCGGTGACGACTTCTTCGTCGGGCTGTCGGGTGCCGACGTCTCCGTCGCTCGACAGGCGATCGGCGACCTGATCTTCAAGTTCGCCTCGGATGCCGAAAGCTTCTACGATGCCGAGGCGCGCGACAACCGCTGCATCGTCGCCCAGGACCGTGAAGGCACCA
>JBLNBU010000152.1:0-11614 GCA_050260215.1 Actinomycetota bacterium | reverse complement strand
AGGGTGGCGGTGCCGTCGTCGTGGCTGAAGCCGAAGCGGATGCCGACGCCGTCGCCCAGCGCGCGCCCGGCGGTGACGCTGTTGCCGTCGCCAGCCAGGCCCAGGAACGGCGTCGCCAGCGGCGAGCCGGTGGGGAATTCCAGCGCCGTCGCCGGGGCCGAGGCCGCCAGTCCGGTGAAGTTGTCCAGCCCGAAGCCGCGGGCCATGGACAGCGAGTTGCCGCCGACCTCGGCGGAAAGGGCAAAGCGCGGCGGGGCGCGGTCGTCGCCGGGCCGTTGGCGCGGGCCTTCATGCATGGGCTCGGGCGGGGTCGACAGGGTCATGGACGCGGTTTCGCCCATGGCCATGGTCGCCGTCTCGCCCGATGCGGCCAGCCAGCCCGACAAGTCGCGCTGCGGGGCAGGGGCCTGAACCGCGCCCGACAGGTCGGCCCGGTATGGGCGGCCGTAGGCGTCGAAGACGGTAGCCCGCGACAGGGGCGTGGCGCGGCTCATGGCGTCGCCGAACGCCCCGCCCAGGCTGAGGGACGTCGCCGACAGCGCCGCTCCCCCCTGGGCCACGGTCGCCCCGGTGGGGATGCTGAGCGTTCCTTGCGGCTGCAGCGCCGCCGGCAGGTTCAGCAGGCCGTGGCCGTAGACGTCGTCCACCCCCGGCGCGCCCAGGTCGGTGGCCGAGTTGAGCAGGATCGACACCACCTGCTCGCCGGTGAGGAACGGCGAGGCGCCCCAAACCACCGCCGCCGCGCCGGCCACGTGCGGCGAGGCGAACGAGGTGCCGCTGACCGTGTGGGTGCCGCCGCCGTTGGCGGTGGTCGTGATGTTCTGTCCCGGTGCCACCAGGAAGTGGTCCTTGGCGACGCCGGCTTGGTTGCTGAACCAGGCCAGCGCCCCGCTGCTGTCGATGGCGCCCACCGCAAGCCCCAGGCCGTTGCCGTTGACGGCCGCCCACTTGGCCGGATCGATGGGGTCGGCCCCTTGGGCGTTGCCGGCGGCGGCCACCACCACCGTGTGGTGGGAGAACGCGTTGTTCAGCGCGTCGATGAAGCTCTGGTCCATGCCGCTGCCGCCAAGGCTGTAGTTCAGGATCCTGGCGCCGTGGGCGACGGCGTAGTCGGTCGCCAGGGCAAGGTCGGAGTGATAGAAGGTGCAACTGCCGGCCAGGCAGCTGCCGGGGCTGTCGGCGCGCACCGCCAGCAGGGTCGAGCCCGGCGCCACGCCGACCCCGTCATAGCCGTCGCGGCGCGCCCCGATCACCCCGGCCACCGAGGTGCCGTGCCCGCCCTGGTCGGCGACGTTGGCATAGGTGCCGGTGATGATGTCGACGCTGTCGGGCGAAATGGCCCCGGTGAAGTCGGGATGGGTAAGATCGATGCCCGTATCGACGATGCCCACGGTCACGCCGGTGCCGATCTGGCCCGCGGCGTCGGGGTTGGCGCCGATGGTCGCCAGGCCCCAGTTGCGCCCCAGTTCGGCGCCATAGTCGGGCGCGCCGCTGCGCACGCCGCTGCCGCCCGATCCGGCGCGGGGCAGGTTGCCGGTTACCGGCGGCGCTCCATAGCCGCCGCCACCCCCGGCGCCCCCTCCGCCGCCGCCACAGGCCGTCAGGCCCGCCGCCACCGCCACCGCCACACCCACCTTCACCCCGGCCCGCATGCCAGCCTCCATGATCCGGCCGCACCCGCAGCCGAGGGGGGAAGGGTCGCGAATGGGGGTTAAGCGCCCATGAAAGTGCGAGCGAATTGCAATTTCGAGGTAGGCCGCTTGTCGATGGGAGAAGGGGAGAACCCCCTTGAATCGGCGCCGCGGATTGCTATATTAGTCTCAACTAAAATACCCCCCGCGCCGAGGTCCCCTACATGTTCAACCGGCTGTTCGCCAACCTGTTTCCCCCTCAGCCCGAGAACGTCCAGTTCGTCGACCCTGTCCAGGTCAAGGAATGGCACAAGGCCGGCGACGTGATCCTGGTCGACGTGCGCGAGACCGGCGAGTTCGCCGCCGAGCGCATTCCCGGTGCCGTCAACCTGCCGCTGTCGTCGTTCGACCCCGCCAAGGTGCCAGTGGTGGAAGGCAAGAACCTGGTGATCCATTGCCGCAGCGGCAGCCGTTGCGGCATGGCCGCCGCGCGCCTGGCCGCGGCCGGGTTCGAAGGCCCCATCAATCGCATGCAGGGCGGCATCATGGGCTGGAAGATGGTGGGCGGTTCGACCCGCAGTGGTGCCTGATTTCATCTCGGTAATACTACGGATATCGCCTTCGTCATTTGCACGCGCTTTCGCGGGTGCGAAATAAATCTGGCGTTGTCAATCCGGTTCCCCCCTGATAGTTTCACCTAATATAACCGTAAAAACGGGGATTCAGGGAGGAACGACATGAGGGGTAAGCTTCTGGCAATCCCGGCGTGCCTGGGATTGGCACTCTGGTTTGCGCCCGCCCACGCGGTTGACGCCACCTCGGTGATGGCCGACGCCTGCGCCGGCTGCCACGGCACCGACGGTGCCAGCCTGGGCGCCATGCCCGCCTTCAGCACCAAGTCCGGCGACGAGCTGAAGAAGCTTCTTCGCGAGTACAAGAGCGGCGCGCGCGAGGCGACGGTCATGGACCGCATCGTCAAGGGCTACTCGGAAGCCCAGCTCGACGCGATCGTCGACTACTACAAGAAGAAGTAGGGGGACCCGGCCATGACCAATATTTCGCGCAGGACCTTCAATGGCATCCTCGGCGCGGCCGGGGCGGCGTCCCTGGTCGGCCTGGGTGCCTGCACCGCCGGCCCGCGGGTCGTCGTGGTGGGCGGCGGCTTCGGCGGCGCCACCGCGGCCAAGTACCTCAAGCGCTATGATCCGTCCCTCGACGTCACCCTGATCGACGCCCAGGCCTCGCACTTCACCTGCCCGTTCTCCAATACGGTGGTCGCGGGCATGAACGACATGAAGTACATCGAGCGCGGCTTCGACGGCCTGGCTAAGCACGGCGTCAAGGTGTTCACCGACACCGTGGTGGCCATCGACCCGGTCAGCAAGGTGGTCAAGACCAAGGGCGAGAAGACCTTCCAGTACGACAAGCTGGTGGTATCGCCCGGCATCGACTTCAAGTGGAACGCCATCGTCGGCTATGACGAGGCGGCTTCCGAACTGATGCCGCATGCCTGGAAGGCCGGCCCGCAGACCGCCCTGCTGCGCAAGCAGATCGAGGCGATGCCCAACGGCGGCGTGGTCGCCATCTCGGCCCCGGCCAACCCGTACCGCTGCCCGCCCGGCCCGTACGAGCGCGCCGGCCTGATCGCCTATTACCTCAAGAAGAACAAGCCGAAGTCCAAGGTCATCATCTTCGACTCCAAGGACGCCTTCGCCAAGGACAAGCTCTTCAAGGAGGGCTGGGACAAGGCCTACGACGATATGATCGAGTGGGTGCCGGCGGCCAAGAACGGCAAGATCATCAAGGTCGATGCCAAGGCCGGCGTGCTCGAGACCGACTTCGACAAGCACAAGGTCGCGGTCGCCAACGTCATCCCGCCGCAGATGGCCGGCCAGATCGCCCAGGTCTCCGGCCTGGCCGATCCCAAGACCGGCTGGTGCCCGATCAATCCGGCCACCTTCGAATCGACCCTGGCCAAGGACGTCTACGTCATCGGCGACGCCTGCTCCATGCCGGTCAACGACCCGGCCATGGCCATGCCCAAGTCGGGCTATTCGGCGTCCAGCCAGGGCAAGATCGCGGCTGCGGCCATCGTCGCCTCGATCAAGGGCGTCAAGCCGGTGCCGTTCTCGGCGATCAACACCTGCTACAGCCTGATCGCCCCGGACTACGGCATCTCGGTGGCCGGCGTCTACACGCTGGGCGACGACGGCAAGGTGATGACCGTCAAGGGGGCCGGCGGCGTCAGCCCCATGGGCGCCAACTACCAGTTCCGCAAGAAGGAAGCCGACTTCGCCGTCGGCTGGTATCAGAGCATCAGCCAGGATACCTGGGGCTGATCTTAAGGTGCGTCCAAATGCCAAGGGCCCGCTCCGCAAGGGGCGGGCCCAAGGTGCTTGGGCGAAAGCGGAATGTTTATTGGTGGTTTATTTGTACGCCATTGAGGGCATTCCCCAATAATGGCTTGTAAATCCACCGAGCCTTTTTATACATTAGCAATATACGAACCGAAGGCGGGAGCAACCCGCCCGGGGAGGAATCGCAGAAGGGAGCTACCATGATCGTTCGTCGTCTTTCCATCCTGACCGCCGCCCTGGCGGCTGTCCTGGCCGGCTGGATCGCCGCGCCCGCCTCGGCCGCCGAGGTCGAGTCCTCCATCGCCCGTGGCGGCCGCCTCTACGACAACTGGTTCAAGGAACTGAAGGTCGAGCGGCCCGACGCCGCCCATCCGGCCTATCCGGCCTCGGGCAAGTATCCGAAGCAGTCCTGGCGCTGCAAGGAGTGCCACGGCTGGGACTACAAGGGCAAGGACGGTGCGTTCGGCAAGAACGACCACAACGTCGGCATCAAGGGCATCAACGGTGCCGCCGGCAAGGATCCGGGCGCCATCGTCGCCATCCTGAAGGACAAGAACCACCAGTTCGACAAGCTGTCCGACAAGGACGCCCAGGACCTGGCCATGTTCGTGTCCAAGGGCCAGCAGGACATGGCCAAGTTCATCGACGCCGCCGCCGGCAAGCCCAAGGGCAACGCCGCCAAGGGCGAGGTGTACTTCAACACCCTGTGCGCCGGCTGCCACGGCCTGGACGGCAAGAAGGTCAGCACCGGTGCCGCCGTCGGCGCGCTGAAGGACGATCCCTGGCAGCTGCTGCACAAGGCGTTCAACGGCCAGCCGGCCGAAGCCATGCCGGCACTGCGTTCGCTCGATCCGGCCATCGCCGCCGACATCGTCGCCTACGCCCAGTCGCTGCCGCAATGACCGCTCAGGGCAAGCACGCGACCAAGCATGTCGAGGAGGGTGCCGCCCACGGGCGGCACCCAACGCGTCACGGCCCTGCCAAGCGGTCGTTCCTGCGCCGCTTCGGGTTGGTCGCCGTCGGCATCGTGCTGGGCATCTTCGGCATGGCCGGCTTCGTCACCGCCATCGAATGGACCAACCGGACCGAATTCTGCGTGTCGTGTCACTCGATGCAGCAGAATTTCAAGGAATACAAGGAGTCCATCCACTACAACAACCGCTCGGGCGCCCATGCCCAGTGCGCCGACTGCCACGTGCCGCGCGACCTGGGGCCCAAGCTGGTGCGCAAGTTCTTCGCCTACAACGACGTGCTGCAGGAAATCAGCGGCACCATCGACAGCCCCGAGAAGCTGGACGCCAAGCGCGGCGAACTGGCGGAACGGGTGTGGAGCTACATGAGCAAGTCGGACTCGCGCGAATGCCGGGTCTGCCACTCGTACGACTCCATGAACCTGCAGAAGCAGGGCAACGCCGGCAAACTGAAGCACCCGCAGGCGGCCATGGAAGGCAAGACCTGCATCAATTGCCACAAGGGCGTCGCCCACAAGCTGCCGCCCCGCGAGGATTGACCGGTTCCCCCTCTCCCGCAAGGGAGAGGGCTTGGTCCTACCCCACCGATGTTTCCAGGCTGAAGCGGTCGGCCGGGGTCAGGCCCAGGTCCAGGGCTAGGCGCAGGCACACCGCCAGCACGATCAACGCCAGCAGCAGGCGCAGGGTCTCGGGCTTCAGCCGTGTGCCGAAGCGCGCTCCCAGCTGGGCGCCGATGACGCCGCCGACCAGCAGGGTCAGCGTCAGCATGACGTCCACGGTGTGGGTGTGCAGCGCCTGCAGCAAGGTGACGTTGGCAGTCACGAAGATGATCTGGAACAGGCTGGTGCCGACCACCACGGTGGTGGGCATCTCCAGGATGTAGATCATCAGCGGCACCATGACGAAGCCGCCGCCCACCCCCATGATCGCCGACAGCACGCCGCCGAACGCGCCCACCGCGAAGGGAACCAGCACGCTGATGTAAAGGCGCGAGCGGGGAAAGCGCATCTTCAGCGGCAGGCCGGGCCAGGGATGGCGGTGGCGCTTGCGGGCCGCTACCGCCAGGGTGCGCCGGCGCATGCTGGCCACGCTTTCCACCGCCATGGTCAGGCCGATGAAGCCCAGCACCGCCACATAGGACAGGGCGATCACCGTATCGAGCTGCCCCAGGCTTTTCAGCCAGCCGAACAGCAGCACGCCCAGGCCTGATCCGGCCAGGCCACCCACCATCAGCACCACCCCCATGCGCACGTCGACATTGCGTCGCCGCCAGTGGGCGATCAGCCCCGACACCGAGGCGCCGACCACCTGGTTGGCCCCCGTCGCCACCGCCACCGCCGGCGGCACGCCCAGGAACATCAGCAGCGGCGTCAGCAGGAAGCCGCCGCCGACTCCGAACAACCCCGACAGGAATCCCACCAGCCCGCCCAGCCCCAGCAGGGCATAGACGTTGACCGACAGGCCGGCGATGGGCAGGTAGACCGACAAAGCGGGGCCTCGGGTGCCGAAATCGGGCCAGTGACCATACCCCCGCCGGTGCACGCGCGCACAGGCGGGCAAGCGGATAGGGCGGGCGGATAGGGGGGATGGCCCCGCGGGCGGTCCAGGCGTTGCTGCCGGTATGGAACGGTTCGTGGGACGCGTGCTGGCGGTGATCGCCCTGGCGGTGGTGGCGCTGGCGGTCTGGCAATTGTCGGACCTGCTGCTGCTGATGTTCGGCGGCATCCTGCTCAGCCTGGCCTTGCGCGCCGGCGCCGAGGTCCTGGCCCGCATCACGCCGCTAAGGCCCGCCTGGGCGGTGCCGGTGGTGCTGGTGCTGACCCTGGCGGCGCTGGCCGGGGCGGGGTGGCTGGCAGGCGCGCGGGTGGGCGCCCAGTTCGCCGAACTGTCCCACAAGATCCCCGCCGCCGCCGCCCAGTTGCAGCACTGGGCCCAGGAACAGCCGCTGGGCCAGGCCCTGATGCAGCTGTTCGGCGGCCCCAACGCCGCCCCGCCCATCGGGGTGCTGGCGCGGCTGGGCGGAGTGGCGACCTCGGTGCTGGGCGGCGTGGCCGAGGTGGTGCTGGTGCTGATGGTCACCATCTACCTGGCCGTCGATCCGGACACCTATCGCGACGGGGTGGTGGCGCTGGTGCCGCCGCGGCTGCGGCTGCGGGCCCGGGCCGTGCTGGCCGATCTGGCCCAGACCCTGCGCGCCTGGCTGGTCGGCCAGGCCATCGCCATGGCCTCGATCGGGGTGCTGACCACGGTGGGGCTGCTGGTCCTGGGCATTCCGCTGGCGCTGTCGCTGGGCGTGATCGCCGGGCTGCTCGAGTTCATCCCCTTCGTCGGGCCGGTGCTGTCGGCGGTGCCGGCCATCCTGGTGGCCTTCGCCCAAAGCCCCATGGACGCGGTGTGGACGGCGCTGCTCTACCTGGCCATCCAGCAGGTCGAGGGGCACGTGGCCATGCCCCTGATCCAGGCGCGCGCCGTGGCGCTGCCGCCGGCCCTGACGGTGGTGGCGACGGTGGGCATGGGCATGCTGTTCGGCTTCACCGGCATGCTGTTCGCCACTCCGCTGGTGGCGGCGGGGATGGTGCTGGTGCGCATGGTCTATGTCGAGGGCCTGCTGGAGCGCGACGGCGGCTGATCCCATCTGTCCCCCATGCGCCGGCTGTTCGTTCTTGCCGCCCTGCTGATGACGGTCCTGCCCGCCGCCGCCCAGGAAGGCGTGGTGGTGGAACTGCGCCCGCCGGCCGGCCTTCGTCCGAACGATGTGTGGCGCGCCGCCTTCATCGGCAAGCAGGTGGTCGACCTGGGCGGCGGCGACATCGGCACCGTCATCGACGTGGTCACCCCCGCCGACCCGGACGAGGAACCCTCGGCGGTGGTGGTCGCACTTTCCGGCGACGTGCGCCGCAGCGTCGGCGTGCCGTGGGCCTTGGTGCGCGCGCAGGCCGAGGCCGCCCGGGTGGTGGTCTCCGACGCCTTCGCCGGCTTCGCCCGGCTGCGCTCGGCGGCCAATCCGGGGCTGGAACGCTGGAGGCCCAGCTGGCTCGACGGCCGGCCGGCCCGGCTGGCCGACGGCCGCCAGGTGGGAATCGTCGACGGCTTCGTCTTCGGGCCCTCCGGCCAGGTCGCCCAGGTGGGGGTGCGCCGGCCCGACGGCGAAATGGCCCTGGTGCCGCGGCCCGACCTGCATGTGGGCGCCGAGGCGGTCACCGTCGAGCTGACCGAGCCCCAGTTCGCCCAACTGCCGCGGTGACCTTGGTAGGCCCCCGGGAGCAAGCGAACCTGTTCCTTCTACCGCGGCCGCAGGCGGTCCACGGCGAAGGGGGCGGGATCGAAGACGCCGCCGTCGTAGAACGGGTCGTCGGTGACCGGCTGGTCGAACTCGGGCGCGGGGCTTTGGGCGACGGTGTCGCCGATGCTGACCCGCGGGCTGGCGCATCCGGCCAGCCACAGGGCCAACAGCAGGGGGGCGAGCAGGGGCATGGGAGGCCTCCAGTGATCCACCACAGGTAGGAAGCCGGCGGCCAGGGCATCAAGGGCGGTTGACCGGGAGCCGCTCCCGTCCGACTATCACCAAAGGCATGGGGGGCGTCGGCGGGGGATCTGGATGGCGGGAATACGCAAGCTCGAGGTGACTCCGGGCATCGTCTGGGTCGAGGTGCCCGAGGCGGATTTTCGCCTGCTGTGCGGCTGTCCGGCCGATTCGGTCAAGCACCTGATGCGCCGCGGCCTGATCGCGCCCACCGAGGTAAACGGTGTGCGCGCCGAGACCGGCCCCAACGCCATCCTGCTCTCCGACGTGATGATCCAGAACGGCACCTTCTGCAATCTGGCAGAGTTTCCGGTGCTGCAGATGTTCTATCGCCAGGGCATGCTGCTGCCCAAGCACCCCAACAACACCGGCGCGCGCCCGCTGATCATCGGCCGGCGCGAGCAGGTGCAGGCGCAGATGCAGTACATCTACCGCGGCAACTACGGCCTGGTGTCGGAGGAGGAGATCCGCGCCGCCGGCGTCGACGGCGAGACCGCCCGCGAGATGATGCGGGTCAAGCTGCGCTTCGCCTTCGGCCGCATCCAGAACCCGCGCGAGCTGTTCGAGGTCCACCAGCTCGAGGACGAGCCGGTGGTGGCGCGCGGCGTGCAGATCCGCCGCCTGGCGCTCAACCGTTTCGAAGTGTCCTGGCAGGGCGAAAGCGTCGAGGTCGACCTGAACCTGCCGCCCTTCGAGATCCACGAATGCCCCTATCCGCTGGGCTACCACCAGGTCCCACGCGAGTATTTCGCCGTGGTCCATTCGGGCGACGGCGACGGCTGGGACATCCGGCGGCCCAGCATGGGGGCGGTGCTGGTCTATCAGGGCCGCATCTTCCTGATCGATGCCGGTCCCAACCTGATCTATTCGCTGACCGCTCTGGGCATCGGCGTCAACGAGATCGAGGGCATCTTCCACACCCATTCCCACGACGACCACTTCGCCGGGCTGACCACGCTGATCCGCGCCGACCGGCGCATCAAGTACTTCGCCGTGCCGCCGGTCCGCCACGCGGTGACCAAGAAGCTGTCGGCCCTTCTGTCCATCGAGGAGGAGGACTTCTCGGACTACTTCGCCGTCCACGACCTGGTGCTGGGCGAATGGAACGACATCGACGGGCTGGAGGTGCGCCCGGTATTCTCGCCCCATCCGGTCGAGACCTCGGTATTCAAGTTCCGGGTGCTGGCCGAGGACGGCTGGCGCAGCTATACCCACCTGGCCGACGCCATCGGCCTGTCGGTGCTGAAATCCATGGTGGTCGAGGGCGACGCGCCGGGCGTGTCCCAGGCCCTTTATGACCAGGTGGTGGCCGAATACGCCGAGCCCGCCGACGTCAAGAAGGTCGACATCGGCGGCGGGCTGATCCACGGAAACGCCGACGACTTTCGCAACGACGCCTCGAGCCGGTTGATCCTGGCCCACACCGCGCTGAAGTTGACCGACGCCCAGAAGGCCATCGGCTCGGGCGCCTCGTTCGGCGCCGTCGACGTGCTGGTCCCGGCCAAGCGCGATTTCGCGCGGCGCACCGCCTGGATGCACCTGGCCGACTACCTGCCCGGCGTTCCCGAGGCCCATCTGCAGATCCTGATGAATTGCCCCATCGAGCACTTCAATCCCGAGACCAACATCCTGCGCGAAGGCTCCCCCCACGACAGCATCCACTTGGTGCTGGCCGGGCAGGTGGAGTCGTTGTCGCTCGATACCAGGGTGCGCAGCGTGCTGTCGGCCGGCGCCCTGCTGGGCGAGTTGACGGCGCTGCACGGCCTGCCGGCGTCCGAGACCTGCCGGGCCATCAGTTTCGTCCAGACGCTGCGCATCTCGGCCGACTTCTATCGCCGCTTCGTCGAGCGCCACGAGCTGTTCGCCGACATCGCCCGGCTGATGGAGATCCGCGAGTTCCTGAGCCGCACCTGGCTGTTCGGCGAGGTGGTGTCGACCGGCACGCTCAACCGCATCGCCAAGGCGCTGGAGCCCATCCGCGTCGGGGTCGACGAGAAGGTCGCCATCGCGGCGGGCACCGTCGGCGTGCTGCTGCAGGGCTGCATCGAGCGCCAGATCGGCGGACGCATGGTCGAGGACCTGCACCCCGGCGACTTCTTCGGCGAGGAGACCGCCATGTTCGGCACCCCGCCGGTCTCGGTGCTGGTGGGCGCCGCGCCGACGGTTGTCTATGCGGTGCCGGCCGACCTGCTGGCCGACATTCCGGGCGTGCGCTGGAAGCTGTTCGAAACCTTCCTCAAGCGCATGCGCCTGTTGGCGGTGGGCGAGCAGGGGACCGCCGACTTCGGCTGGCGCCCCGAATACAGCGTCAACATCGAGCGCATCGACAACCACCACCGCCGCCTGTTCGCCATGGCCAACCGGGTGCTGGCGGCGCTGCAGGCGGGCAGCCCGCAGGGAGAGGTGAGCGAGGGGCTGGGCTTCCTCATCGACTACAGCCGCTACCACTTCGCCGAAGAGGAAAAGCTGCTGTTCACCTACGGGTACCCCGAGGCTGCCCACCATGCCGCCCACCACCACCGCCTGATGCAGGAGGTTGCGGCCATGGCCGACCGCCTGGCCAAGGGCGAGGAGATCGACCGCGGCGAGCTGCTGTCGTTCCTGGATGGCTGGATCGTCAACCACGTCATCGTCGACGACCGCCGCTATTCCCAGTTCCTCAACGACCGCGGGGTGTACTGAGCCACCCAACCTCCTTCCCCGGCAAACCGGGGGAGGAGTGGCGCCACCGTGCGAAGTGAGTACGCGCCTTGCGTCTTCTCGCGCCGCTCCCCTTCTGTCATCCATGGCAGACACCGCCGCGCTTCGTGCCTCGTCGACCTCGCCCTCGGCCCGCACCGCCGCGCGCCGCCGGCTGCGGCGCATCCTGCTGGTGGCCGGGCCGCTGGTGGTTGCGCTTGGCGTGCCGGTCTTCTGGCTGACCGGCGGGCGCTACGTCTCGACCGACAACGCCTATCTGCGCGCCGACAAGGTGACCGTATCGCCCCGGCTGCCGGGCACGGTGGCGGAGGTGCTGGTGAAGGATAACCAGCGGGTGGCGGCAGGCCAGGTGCTGTTCCGCCTGGACGACCGGCCCTACCGCATTGCGCTCGACCAGGCGCACGCCCAGTTGCGCCAGGCCGAGGTCGACCT
>JBLNBU010000151.1:0-18968 GCA_050260215.1 Actinomycetota bacterium | reverse complement strand
GGGTCAACAACGGCCAGGGCGCCCACTGCAGCGGGGTGATGATCGGGCCCAAGCTGGCGGTCACCGCCGCCCACTGCCTGTGGAACCGCCGCACCCGCGCGCCCATGCCGGTGTCCAGCCTGGTCTTCGTCGCCGGCTGGGAAAAGGGCCAGTATCTGGCCGCCTCGCGGGTGGCCAAGGCCCACACGGCGCCGGGGTGGAGCTTCACCGAGGCCTATGGCCCGGCGCCGGCCAGCCACGACTGGGCGCTGTTGGAACTGGAAGAGCCGCTGGGGGCGCAGGTCGGCTGGATCGGCCTGGGAGACGGCCCGGTGGCCGGCGCCCCGGTGGTCACAGTCGGCTACGGCCAGGACCGCCCGCACGTGCCTACCGCCCATATCGGCTGCCACGTCACCGCCCGCCGTCCGGAAGGGCTGTTCCTGCACGACTGCGACGCCGTGCACGGCGATTCGGGCGGGCCGGTGATGGCGTGGCGGGACGGCGGTTTGCGGCTGGTGGCGATCCATGTCGCCACCTTGTCGTCGGTCCAGCGGGTCGACGGCGGCGCCGTCGGCGTCCAGGCCTTCGCCGATGCCGCCCGCCGGCTGGGCGCGGCCGCCGATACCCGTCCCGGCAGCCTGTCGCGGCCGGCGACCATGGACCTGGGGCAGCGGCTGGGGACGGGCGGCTGACCGCCTAGCGGCAGGTGCCGTCGGAGCGCATCAGGCCTTCTCGGCGCAGGTGGCCGACCATCTCGAAGTCGCTGCGGATCAGTTCGGTGAGCGTGAGGAATACGCCCAGGCTGTCGACCTCGACGGCGACGTCCTCGCCGTTGGCCAAGCGGCCGCGCAAGGCGGCCAGGCGGTCGAAGAAGGCGGCATGCTCGGCGACGTGGCGGACGCTGTGCTTGCGGCCGGCCGGGTCGGTCAGCCGGGCAAGATAGCCTTCCTCGACGCTGACGTGGTCGTGGAAGCATTCCATCAGGTTGTCGAGCATGGCCGAGAGTTCCGCGGCGCCGGCCCCGGTGACGGCAGCGGCGTGCAGGTCGGCCACCAGCGCGACGATGCGGCGGTGGTCGTCATCCAGATCGGTCAGCCCGATCAGGTACATGTCGGACCATTGAATGGTGTCGATCCCGCCCGTGGCGGCCAGGGTCGTCGTGCGCAAAGCTTGCCTATCCAAGTAATATTCAATTTGTCTTAAATAACCTACGGTCAAACGGCGTGGAGTTGGAATAGCACTAAGGTTTGTATCCGCGCCTAGAGCCCCAGCAGTTGGCGCCACCAGCCGGCCAGCCGCCGGCGGGTGGCCGGCAGGGCGGCGACGGCCAGCGGACCGATCCATGCCGCCGGGCCCAGCGGGTCGACGAACAGCGCCAGGGCGAAGCCCGCCGTCCACAGCAGCACCAGCCCCACCGGCATGGGGCCCAGCGCCCGCGCGGCGGCGCCGTGCAGCACCCGGAACGAGGCCAGCGCCGCCACCTCCGCCAGCCCATAGCCCTGCAGGCCGAAATGGGGCACCAATGTGGTCACCGCCACCGTCAGCATCGCCACGTGCAGCGCGTGGAAGACGGTCACCTCCAGGTTCTGCCCCAGGGCATAGAGCGCCGACGACTGCAGGCTGAATACCCCGTTGACCAGATAGGCCACGCCCAGCCAGGGGAACAGCGCCGCCACCGGCGCCCAGTCGCGGCCGAAGGCCAGCGGCACCAGCCAGGGCGCCAGCAGGGCGAACACCGCCATGGGCGGGCCGATGGCCAGCGCCTCCAGTCCCATGCCCTCGGCCACCGCCGCGGCCAGGCGGGCGCGGTCGGCCTGGATGCGCCCCATCGCCGCCAGCGCCACCCGCCAGATCACCAGCCGCATGAACGACAGCCCTTCCGCCAGGCGCACCGCCACCGAGACGGCGCCGGCCGCCTCGGGCCCCAGCAGGCGGGCGACGATCAGCGGGTTGACCAGCAGGCGCAACTGCCACACCCACACCGAGGCGGAATAGCCCAACCCATAGCCCAGCATGCCCCGCAGCAGGTCGCGCCGCCACACCGGGCGGGGCTGCGGGCCGCCCAGGGAAAATGCCAGCACCGACACGGTGACCTGCTGGGCCCACCAGCCGGCCAGCGGCGCCGAAAGCCCCCAACCAGCCCAGGCGCCACCCACCGCCACCGCATAAAGGGCCGCATGGCCGCCCAGTTCGACCCAGGCCACCGGACCATAGGCCATGCGCCGCTGAAGCAGCGCCAGCGGCACCTGGGGGGCCAGCACCAGCGGCATGCCGGCCAGCAAGGTGGTCACCGCGCGGGCGGCCTCGGGGATGCCGGTCCAGGCGGCGGCCAGGCGGCCGGCGGGCCAGGCCAGCACGGCAACCACGGTGCCGGTGGCCAGGGTCAGGGCCAGGGCCTGCCCGACTTCGGCCGCGCTGGGGTCGGTGGGCTTGCGCATCAGCCAGACGTCGACGCCCCACTGGCACACCAGCGCCAGCCAGGCCTGCACCGCCACCGCGGTCACCCAGGTGCCGAAGGTGGCGGGGCCGAGCAGGCGGGCCAGGGCAATGGTGCCGGCGAACGAAACGGCCAGCCCCACCACCTGGCGGACCGCCATGGCGATGCCGCCCCGCCAGGCCAGCCGCCGCAGTTCCGCCATGGCCCCTCCCGTGTGCCAGAGGGCCAGACGCTAGCGGCAGGCGGCCCTGGGGTGCAACCGGCCGTTCGGGGCATCGACGAATGCCCCTCGGCAACGGAATCTCAACAATCGGAGCTAGTTGTGACAATGGGGGCGAGAGATTGATTTTTGCCACTGGACGAGGCATCCTGCCAACGTTTTGGGGGGTCGGCTCGGAATTCAACATTCTTTCGCCGAAGTCGGGGGAAGTTCGGAAATTCCGGCAGCGACGGCAGGGTTGTGGCCGTTCGGGTGCAGTCGGGGTCTGCGCTCGACCGGCAGGTGGACGGCTGTCCCCCCGGTTCTGTTTCGGGGACGTGACGCGATTTTCTCAGGCAAGGCGGACTCATGGGCGACGCGACGATGACGAGAGGCGAGGCGGAAATGCAGACCGTGGGAACGCTTCCGGTCCCCGAGGCCGATGCCGAGGCGACGACGGACACTACCGTGCCCACTTCGCCGCCGCTGGCGGCGCTGCGCTTCGACCCCGACCCGCTGCCGCCGCGGCCGCGCCGCCGCCTGCGCCCGGTGCCGCTGCTGGGGCTGGTGGCCACCATCGGCTGGCTGGTGCTGTGCGGCATGTATGCCGACGCCAGCATCGGCTGGGGCAACCTTCTGTTCCTGCAACCCCAGGAGATCGGCGGCGTCGCCGGCGCGGCCTTCGTGCCGCTGGCCTTCCTGTGGCTGCTGATCGCCTATTTCGAACGCGGCGCCGAGCTGCGCCAGATCGCCGATGCCCTGCACGGCCACCTGGGCCGCCTGACCTATCCGGCCGAAGGCGCCGAGGACCGGGTGCGTGCGGTCGCCGAGTCGCTGCGCAACCAGTCGCGCGAACTGTCCGAGGCCTCGTCCCAGGCCGCCGCCCAGGGTGATGCCGTCCGCCTGATGCTGGGCCAGCAGATCGACGCCATGGCCGGCGTGCTGGGCCGCGTCAACGGCGAGGCCCGCGGCGCGCTGGAAGCCCTGCGCGGCGAGGTCGACCGCCTGACCCAGGCCGCCGAGGCTGCCTCGACCCGCTCGCGCGAGGTCGAGCACCTGCTGCGCCTGCAGACCCAGGAGCTCAACACCGCCACCGAAAACGCCGCCACCCGGGTGCGCGACTTCGGCGACGCCGTCCACAAGCAGGCCGAGACCATCGAGACGGTATCGGTCCGCGCCGCCGAACGCGCCGAGGCCATGGCCGGCCAGGTGCACAAGCAGGCCGACCTGCTGGACAAGACCTCGGCCGGCGCCGTCGCTCGCGCCGAGCAGGTGGTCGCCCAGTTCGAGCGCCAGTCCACCGCCCTGTCGTCGGCCGCCGACCGTGCCGCCAGCCGCACCGAGGCCGTCGCCACCCAGCTGTCCGAGCGGGTCGACGCCCTGGACAACCTGTTCACCCGCCAGAACGCCCACCTGGACGAGGGCGCCGAGCGCCTGGCCGAGCAGACCGGCCGCATCTCGACCTCGCTGCAGCAGCAGGCCGCCAGCCTCGACCAGACCACCGAACGCGTGCTGTCGCGCGTCAAGATCGTCGAGGAAGCCCTGGGCGTGCAGTCGCGCGAGCTGTCCTCGGCCTCGGACCAGGCCATGTCGCGGTTCCGCGAGATCGAGGACATCCTGGGCCGCCACGCCGACAACCTGCGCACCGCCGCCGACGACGCCGCCACCCAGATGGGCGCGGTGGGCGAGGTGTTCGGCCAGCGCCGCGACGACGTGGACGCCGCGGTCGAGCGTGCCGTGGGCCGCATCCGCGAGGTCGGCGAGCAGTTCCAGGCCCATACCCGCGCCCTGTCGGCCGCCTCGGACCAGATGACGGCGCGTGCCCGCGAAGTCTCGGAGACGCTGCGCCTGCACATCGAGGACCTGGGCAAGGGCGGCGAGCGCGCCGCCGCCCAGGCCGAGGCCATCCGCACCAGCTTGCGCAAGCAGGCCGACGAGTTGGCCGACGCCGCCAACGTGGTGTCGACCCAGTCGCGCCTGTCGGAAGCCTCGCTCAACCAGCAAAGCCGCCACTTGATTGCCACCTCGGACCAGGTCATGGGCCGGGTCAAGTCCATCGCCGACACCCTGCGCCAGAGCACCAACGACCTGATCGCCATGTCGAGCCGCGTCGGCGTCGAACTGGAAGCGGTGGGCGAGGCCCTGCGCCAGCGGTCGTCGGAAGTCGGTGCGGCCGCGGTCAAGGCCATCTCCGAGACCGGTGGCGTCTCCGAAATGCTGGAAAAGCGTTCCGAGCAGCTGGCCACCGTCTCCGACCAGGTCGCCCAGCGCGTCCGCGTCACCACCGAGGGACTGCGCAAGCAGACCGAACAGATCGTCGCCAGCGCCGACCAGGCCGAAGCCTCCATCGGCGGCGTCGGCGAAACCCTGCGCGAGCAGGCCGCCGCCCTGGCGCGGGTCTCCGACGACTCGTCCGAGGTGCTCAAGGCCTTCGGCCAGGCGATCCAGAAGCACGCCGTCGAGTTGGGCGAGGCCGCCCAGCAGGTGTTCTCGCAGTCGCAGACCGCCGGCGATGCCCTGCGCACCATCAGCCGCGACTTCGAGGAGGCCTCCAACAAGACCGCCGCCCAGGTCACCGCCGCCGGCGACATGCTGCGTGCCGGCATCCGCGAGCTCACCGCCTCGTCCGAGCGCATCACCGCCCAGGTGCGTACCGCCGGCGAATCCATGCGCCGCCAGGCCCTGGAGCTGCAGGAATCCACCGACCGCACCGGCGCCAAGCTGGAAGCGTCGTTCGAGATGGTGCGCCAGAAGGCCAGCGACCTCGGCATCACCGGCGACCGCCTGTCGCAGCAGGCCGAGAACTTCTCCGCCAGCTTCGCCCGCCAGATCGACGACCTGGTCAGCGCGTCCAAGCTGGCCGAGCTGCGCAGCACCCAGTTGGAGGAGCGGCGCACCGCTGCCTCGGTCGAGCACTTCCTGCAAAGCGCCGCCTTCATCGTCGAGAAGCTGCAGTCGCTGTCGGTCGACATCGGCCGCATCTTCCAGACCAACATCGACGAGAAGGCGTGGCGGGAATTCCACGCCGGCGACCAGAGCATCTTCGTGCGCAAGATCCTCAAGAACCTGGACAAGCACCAGATCGTCGCCATCAAGAACAAGTACGAGGACGACGGCGAGTTCCGCGAGTACGTCACCCGCTACCTGGCCGAGTTCGAGGCCCTGCTCAACCAGGCCCGCAATTCCGACCACTCGGACGTGCTGACCGGCACCTTCACCTCCTCCGAGGTGGGCAAGCTGTACCTGGTCCTGGCCCGCGCACTGGGCCGGCTGGAATAGCCCGGGCCGTCACCTATCTTCACCAGGGGCTCCCGGCCGTACCGGGGGCCCTTTTCATTTCATCCCCGCCGCTCGGCCACCTGCTCGGGCGGGCCGATGAGGGTGTCGAGCCAGCGTTCGAAGGCCGACGCCGAGCGGGTGGGGGTGGCCAGTTCGCTCCAGCCGCCGTGGTCGTCGCGGCACGACACGTGGCGTGAGCGGCTGGGCGGGTCGTCGCCGTTGGCCAGGGTGACCTCGTAGGGGCGGCACCAGCGGCCCGAGGCATCGCGGTACGCTCCCGACGGGGTGACGACCCCATGGGTTCCCGTGGCGCCGTCGCGCCATTCAACCGGTTGGCCGACCGGCCCGGTCTCCAGCGCGGTGCCGCTGGCCCGCGCCAGCGCCGCCCTGTCCCATAGCCGGTTCGCCCCGTCATAGCCCTCGAAGGCGAGCACGGCGGCCGCTAACAGGAAAGCCGCCGCAGCGACGGCAATTCCGGCATCGTCCTGATGGATCATGGCTCCCATCCGTCTTAGCCGTGGTCACCTGCAGACGGTAGCCGAACGGGGACGATCACCACCACCGGGCTTCGGGAGTAAGGGCCGACGCCCGGAAGGCTTACTCCCTAAGCAGGACCGGCCCATCGATGCGGGGCTTGCCCGGCCTGATGGCGTTCCCAATCTCCCCGGTCATGGACCGGCCCAGGGACGACACCGCCGAGGACGAGGCCAGGCGCTGCCGCGCCTACCGGCTGTTCCTCGAGACGCTGACCGGCACCTCCATCGGGCGCCTGCGGCGGCTGGCCGCGCCCGACATCCACTATCACGACCCCTTCACCGACGCCCGCGGCCTGGCGCAGGTCGAGAAGGTGTTCGCCCGGCTGTTCGAGGAGGTCGACGATCCCCGCTTCACCGTCACCCATGCCGCCTGCGACGGCGACACCTGCTTTCTGCGCTGGCACTTCACCTGCCGGCCCAAGACCATCCGCAAGGGCCATCCCTGGGTGGTCGACGGAGTCACCGAGGTGCGCTTCGACACCCATGGCCGGGTGATCGAGCATATCGAGCACTGGGACGCCGGAGAGCAGGTCTACGAGCGCATGCCGGTGGTGCGTGCGCTGATCCGCTGGCTGAAGCGCCGGGTTTCCGCCCCTGTGTGATAGGCCTGCCACGCAATGGCATACCTATCCCGTTCAGGGCTGGAAACCCTTACCCCGGGGGTATACCTACACCGGGAGACCAGCGGGCGGTGACCCTTCTTCCAGGAGAGACAGCACCATGTTCGACTTTGCCGGCCTGTTTCGCAGCGACGACACCGGGATCGACCTCGCCACCTCTGCGGATGCCACCGAACGTCCGGTCGACTACACGGTGTTCAAGGACGGCACCCCCTTCGCCATCCTGAACGCCACACCGGCCCTGGCGGCGCGCACCGTGGCCGGTTTCGTCCGCACCAGCCCCGAGTGCCGCTGGTCGTACCGCGCCGCCTGACAAGTCTTAAAGGTTCGTTGCGCCAGTCGGCCATTCGGGGTATCAGGAGCTGACTTCAGAAAGGCTCCAGGATCATGCGCCGACATCGCCCCCGTCCGTTCCGCAGCATGGTGTCCGCCATCGCGGTGGGGGGGCTGGCCCTGGTGGTGCTGGGCATGGTGGCGGAATGGGGCGCCGGGGCGGCGCTGAAGTTCATCCGCGACAAGCGGCCGCCCTATGTCGCCGATGCCGGCGACGACATGCTGTCCAAGCTGTACGACACCGACCAGCCGCAGCGCTACCGCGAGGTGCTGGCCGAGGCGCCGCACCTGTCCGACACCGTCTATGCCCCCTTCGTCGAATACCGGCTGGCCCCGTGGCGCGGTCGCCACGTCACCATTGCCGAGGACGGCTGGCGCGGCAACGGCGCCGAGCCCCAGGACTTGCGCGGCGAGGGCCGCAAGGTGTTCGTCTTCGGCGGCTCGACCACCCTGGGCGCCGGCGTGCCCGACAACGAGACCATTCCCGCCTATCTCGACGCGGCGCTCAAGGCCGCCGGGCGGTCCGACGTCACCGTCTTCAACTTCGGCGCCCCGGCCTATACCTCGACCCAGGAGCTGGTGGCGCTGCAGCAGTTGCTGGTCTCCGGCATCAAGCCCGATGTGGCGGTGTTCGTCGACGGCGTCGAGGACTTCTATTCCTGCAGCGTGCCCGACCGCAGCGCCTGGTACGAACAGCTGATGCAGCTGACCCGGGCGCGCTCGCGCCTGCCGGTGCTGGTCGAGCTGTCGCACCGCTCCAACCTGGTCCAGCTGGCCCGCCACCTGACCGGCGACCGGTCGGTGATGATGCGCGAGTGGGGCAGCTTCTGCGACAACGAGGCCGACATCGACCGCGTCATCCGTCGCCTGGACGGCAACCGGCGCATGATCGACGGCATGGCCGACCGCCTGGGCTTCAAGGCGGTGTTCGTCCAGCAGCCCGTCCCCACCTATTCCTACGACAACCGCAAGCGACCGCTGCCGGTGCGTGACGAGATGCTGGGCTATCACCTCAATTCGGCGCGCGGCTATCCGCGCCTGGCGGCCAAGCGCGGCGCGGGCGAGCTGTTCGACCGCAACCTGCTGTGGCTGGCCGACCTGGAGCCCGAGGGCAACGCCTACATCGACATCGCCACCTACAGCCCGCGCTTCAACAAGGCCATCGCCGAGCGCGTCGCCGCCGCCATCGTCGAAGGCGGCCTGCTGCCGTGAAGGGGTTCACCCGGCACCATGCCCTGATGGTGCTGCCGGTGCTGTTCTGGGCCGGCAACGCCCTGGTCGGGCGCGCCACCGTCGGCCAGGTGCCGCCGCTGGCGCTGTCGTTCTGGCGCTGGTTCTTCGCCCTGCTGCTGATCCTGCCGTTCACCTTCCGCGACATCCTGGAATCGCGCGCGGTGATCCGCGCCAACTGGGCCCATCTGGTGGGCATGGGGCTGTTCTCGGTGGCGGCCTACAATACCCTTCTGTACGTGGCGCTGCAGACCACCACCGCCATCAACGCCCTGATCGTGGCGGCGTCGCTGCCGGTGATGATCCTGATCCTGTCGCGGCTGTGGCTCGCCGAGCCGGTGCGCCCGGCCCAGGTGGTGGGCATCGCCGTGTCGCTGTCCGGCGTGCTGGCGGTCATCGCCGAGGGCAGCCCGGCCCGGCTGGCCCAGGTGGGGCTGACCGGCGGCGACGGGCTGGTGCTGCTGGCGGTGCTGTCCTGGGCCATCTATTCGGTGATGCTGCGCCGCCGGCCGGTGCCCATGGGCGGGCTGGCGCTGCTGACCGTGCTGATCGCCGTCGGCGTGGTCGCCATCCTGCCGCTGTACCTGTGGGAGCTGGCCGGCGGCGCCGCCATCGCCCCGCACTGGAGCAGCTGGGCCGCCATCGCCTATACCGCGGTGTTCCCGTCGCTGCTGGCCTATGCGCTGTGGAACCGGGGCGTTGCCGCCCTGGGCGCGGCGGTGGCGGGGCAGTTCACCTACCTGATGCCGCTGTTCACCGCGGTGCTGGCGGTACTGCTGCTGGACGAGCATTTCCGCTGGTACCACGCCGCCGGCGGCGGGCTGATCTTCGCCGGCATCTGGCTGGCCACCGCCGCCCGCCGCTGAAGGCATCGGTGCCTTGCGTTTCCGTCCGTTGTGCCCCGTCCGGCCGGTGAGGAAAATGGCCGCCGACGATCACGCACCGGAGGACCCATGGCCCAGCCGACCGCCCCGACGCTCGACTGGCAGACACTGGCCGCATCCCTGTCCGGCCCCGCCGTCGGCGGGCTGAACATCGCCCACGCCGCCCTGGACCGCCCCCTGGCCGCCGGCCGCGGCGAGGCGGTGGCGGTGCGCACACCTGGGCGCAATGGGCGGTCCATCACCTATGCCGAACTGGCCGACCAGGCCGCCCGCGTCGCCACGGTGCTGCGGGACCTGGGCGTCAGGCCCGGCGATGCCGTGGCGGTGCTGCTGGGCCGGGTGGCCGAGCTGCCGGCGGTGGCGCTGGGCATCTGGAAGGCGGGCGCGGTGTTCTGCCCGCTGTTTCCCACCCTGGGGCCGGGACCCATCGAGGCGCGGCTGAAGCTGGCCGGTGTCCGCGTGCTGGTGGCCGATGCGGGCCTGTACGCCCGCCGCGTGGCGCCGCTGCGGGCCGGCCTGCCCGAGCTGGGCCACGTCCTGCTGGTCGGCGAGGGCGCCGGCGC
Organism: Actinomycetota bacterium; assembly: GCA_050260215.1. Classification (GTDB taxonomy): domain Bacteria; phylum Pseudomonadota; class Alphaproteobacteria; order Rhodospirillales; family Magnetospirillaceae; genus JBLNBU01. Next base: position 8,908 of record JBLNBU010000151.1, on the reverse strand, counting down.
CGACGGCCTGGCCGCCCGCATGGAGGCGGCCCAGCCGCTGGCCGCCTGTGCCGCCACCGGCCCCGACGATGCCGCCATCCTGCATTTCACCAGCGGCACTTCGGGCGCGCCCAAGGCGGTGGTCCACGGCCACCGGGTGCTGCTGGCCCAGGTGGCGTCCGAGCGGGCGGTGTTCGCGCTGAAAGCCGACGATGTGTTCTGGTGCACCGCCGATGCCGGCTGGGCCGCGTCCACCTATGGGCTGGTCGTGCCACTGGTCGCCGGCTGCACCATGGTGCTGGACGAGGCCGCGGTCGATGCGCGGCGCTGGTATTCCATCCTGCGCGACGAGGGGGTGACCGCCTGGTACACCACCCCGACCGCCATCCGTGTGATGATGCGCCACGGCGCCGCACTGGCGCGCAGCTATCCCGCCAACCGCCTGCGGGTGGCCGCCAGCATCGGCGAGCCCCTGGACGCCGAGGCGGTGGCCTGGGGCGAGAAGGCCCTGGGGGTTCCGTTCCTGGATACCTGGTGGCAGACCGAGACCGGGGCGGTGACCATCGCCAACCTGTCCGGCGACCACCGTCGGCCCGGCAGCCTGGGCCGGCCGCTGCCCGGCGCCACCGTCGCGGTGGTCGAGCGCGGTGCCGGCGGGTTCGCCGAATTGCCCGCCGACCGGCCGGGCGAGTTGGCCATCCGCACCGACTGGGCGGGCCTGTTTTCCTGCTACCTGGGCGACGAGGGCCGCACCCGCGCCTGCCACGCCGACGGCTGGTACCTGACCGGCGACCTGGCCCGCAGGGACGCCGACGGCTTCGTCTGGTTCCTGGGACGGGCCGACGACATGATCAAGTCGGGCGCCCACCACATCGGCCCGTTCGAGATCGAGGCGGCGCTGATGTCCCACCCGGCGGTGGCCGAGGCGGGCGTGTGCGCCCGTCCCGACCCGGTCTTGCGCGAGGTGCCGGTGGCCTTCGTGGTCCCGGCGCCCGGCTTCGATGCCGGCGAGGCGTTGCGGCGCGAGCTGGAAGCCTATTCCCGCCGGCTGCTCGGCCCGGCCATGGCCCCGCGCGAGCTGATCTTCGTCGAGGCCCTGCCCAAGACCGCTTCGGGCAAGATGGTGCGCCGCATCCTCAAGGCCCGCGCCGCCGACCCCGGCGAGGTGGACCTGCCGGCCCTGGAACCCTGCCCGGGACTGTTCGAGCAGGAATGACCGCCGCCGCTCAGCCGACCCCGCGCCGGGCGGCCAATTGGCCGAACTGGTCGGGGGCCAGCGGGCGGCTGTACAGGTAGCCCTGCATGATGCGGCAGCCCTTGCCCATCAGGAAGGCGGCCTGCTGCTCGGTCTCGACACCTTCCACCACCACCTCGAAGCCCAGGTTACCGGCCAGCGCCACCACCGAGGCGACGATGGCGCCGTCACGGGCGTCCTGGGGCAGGCCGCGCACGAAGGTCTGGTCGATCTTCAGCGTGTCCAGCGGAAACAGCTTCAAATAGCCCAGCGACGAATAGCCGGTGCCGAAGTCGTCGATGGACACCCGCACTCCCTGGCTGCGCAGTTCGGTCAGGATGGCGATGGCGCGGTCGACCTCGGTGGCCATCATGGTCTCGGTGATCTCCAGTTCCAGGCATGGGGCCGGCAGCCCGGCGCTGGCCAGCGCCTCCTCGATCTTCGGCCACAGCCTGGGATCCATGAACTGGGCTGGCGACAGGTTGACCGACAGTCGCGGCAGAAGGACGCCGTCCTGGCGCCAGGCGGCCAGTTGGCGACAGGCCTCGACGATGGTCCAGTCGCCGATGGCGCCGATCAGCCCGGCGCTTTCCGCCACCGGGATGAACAGGGCGGGACTGACCTCGCCGCGCTCGGGATGGCGCCAGCGGATCAATGCCTCGGCGCCCACCACCTTGCCGGTCATGGCGTCGACCTTGGGCTGGTAGACCAGGCGGAACTGCCGGCGCGACAAGGCAAGCCGCAGGTCGTTTTCCAGGTTGACCCGGTCCAGCGCCTGGCGGCCCATCTCGGGATCGAACAGGGCAAAGGGCCGGCCGGCGGCCTTGGCGTGGTACATGGCGGCGTCGGCGTTGGACACCAGCGCCGCCGCGTCGGTCCCGTGGTCGGGATGGACGGCGACGCCGATGGTGGGCGAGACGAACACCTCGCGCCCGGCGATGCGGAACGGTTCGGAAAAGGCGTAGTCGATCTTGTAGATGATGGCGTCGGCGACGCGCCGGTCGGTGACGTCGGGCACCACCAGCACGAACTCGTCGCCGCCGAAACGGCCCACCGTCTCGGACATGCGCACGCAGTGGCGCAGCCTGGATGCGGCCTGGCGCAGCAACTGGTCGCCGCTGCCGTGGCCAAGGCTGTCGTTGACCGCCTTGAAGCCGTTGATGTCCAGGAACAGCACCAGCACCTCGGTGCCGGCGGCGGCCGCGCGCTGGATGGCGCGCTCGAGCGCCTCGATGACCGTGAAGCGGTTGGGCAGGCCAGTCAGCGCGTCGTGGCTGGCCTGGTAGCGGATGCGCTGCTCGTCGGCCTTGCGCCGGGTGACGTCGCGCAGCAGCACCACGGCGCGCCGGGCCGGGCCCGCCGGTTCGGGCACGGCGCTGGCCGCCACCGCGGCGGGGAAGGTGCTGCCGTCCTTGCGCCGGGCCAGCAGTTCGCCGTGGAACGGATCGGGCGAGGCGATCCAGGCGGCAGGGTCGACGATCTCGCCGGCCAGGGTCAGCGGCTCGACCGCGGCGAAGGGGGCGTCGACCACCTCGGCGGCGACCCAGCCGGTCATGCGCTCGAAGGCGGGGTTGACCGCCTTGACCGTGCCGGCGCGGTCGATCACCACCACCGCCTCGACGACGCTGTCGAACACGGTGCCGGCCAGGCGCAGGCGTTCCTCGGCGGTCTTGCGCTGGGTGATGTCCTGGACGGTGCCCTCGTAGCACAGCAGGCGGCCGTCGTCGTCGTGGACGGCGCGGGCGTTCTCGGAGATCCAGATGACCTTGCCGTCCTTGCGGCGCACCCGGGCCTCGAAGTTCTGCACCACGTCCGAGCGGGTCAGCGCCTGCTTGAATCGCTCGCGGTCGCCGGGATCCACATAGAGCCCGGCACCGATGTCGGTCAGCAGGTCGACCAGTTCGGCGGCGGAGGCGTATCCGTAGATGCGGGCCAAGGCCCGGTTGGCGGCCAGGTAGCGTCCGTCGGGGGTGGTCCGGTACATGCCTTCGACGGCATTCTCGAACAAGGAGCGGTAGCCGTCGCCGGCGGTCAGGTGCGTCAAAGACATGGTGCTTGCCATCGCAAGGACCATGCCAGCCCCGGCGCCGCCGTGCCCTTGCCGTTGCGGCCCGGACCCCGGCGGCAGCGATGCCCAGCCGGCAGGCGAATGCCCACCGGCTGGGCAGGTCAGCGTTGGATCAATAACCGCTCTTGGCGCCGGCGCCGGTGTAGGCGAAGTCGTATTCCAGGGTGAAGGGCTCCCACCACTTGCCGACCCCGGTCTCCTTGTCGGTGTGGCGCAGGAAGCCGTTCGCGGCCGGGGCGAAGCGATAGACCAGGTGGTACTTGCCGGCGCCGTCCAGCTTGACGTTGTCGCCGTAGTGGGGCCCGTCCGAGGCCACCATGGGATAAAGGGTGCCGGCCTTCTTGAAGCCCGAGCCCTTCTTGGTCAGCTCGTAGGTGATGCCGAGATAGGGGATCCACTCGCCGGCGCCGAAGCCGTTGGGGTTGCCCTTGGCCGCCTTGACGTCTGCTTCGAGATGGATGTCGGTGGCGTCGTGGCCGGCCATGTGCGGCTCCATGGTCACCGCCTGCAGGTAGACGGCACCGATGGACATGCCGTTCTTCTCGACCGTCTCGCCGATGGGATGTTCGGCGGCGAGCGCTGCGCCGGCGGCGAGGGTCAGCGTGGTGGCCAGGGCGGCTAGTCGCATGGAGGATGGTCCTTGGTGGTTGGTTGCGTATGCGGATGATAATCGTTCGCAGAACCGGGTGCCACCAATTTGTTTGCGGGTATGGATCAGCTCCCTCTCCCAGCCGGAGAGGGAGGAAGAAGGGGGGTGGTCAGAACCGGCCGCTTTCGGCGTTGCCGCCCAGCGTTGTCAGGCCGGCCAGGACTTCGCGGCTGGCGTCTTCCAGCTTGGCGTATTCCTTCATGGCCGAGGCGAAGTCGCCGCCGTTGTAAAGGCGCACGATCTCCTTGGCGGCGGCGTGGACCCGCATGTGCGGGTTCTCCAGGCCCTGGAACACCGGGTCGGCGTGGTAGCAGGTGGCGCCGGCGCCGTAGTACCACTTGCCCAGGCGGCAGGACTTGTGGTCGGTGACCTCGGCCTCGGTCAGTCCCTGGCGGCCGACCAACATCTGGGCCAGCCGCTTCTTCCACAGCACGTGGTCGGACTTGGCCAGGTAGAGGACGGCGTCGGGGATCTCCAGCTTGGCCAACTGGGTGAACTGGTCGGTCAGCACCGCCTCCGAGGCGGCGACCGCCTCGACCGCCTTCTCGGCGTTGGTGCGCGCCCGCTCGGTCTTCTCGCGGATGACCATCAGCTTGCGGCCGACGTCGTCGGTGGCGTCGTTCTGTTCCATCAGGCTGGCCTCGTGGCCGGCCAGCTGCTCGTTGACCTCGCGCACCTTGTCGACGATGGCGTTCATCTGCTGGGCGACATGGGCCATGCCGTCCAGCCCGGCCTGGGCCGAGGCGCCGGTGCGCGCGATGGCGTCGCGGATGGCCGCGACCTCGGCCTGGATGGCGGTGATCTGGCGGCGGATGTCGTCGGTGGCCTGGGCGGTCTGCTGGGCCAGGTGCTTGACCTCGGAGGCGACGATGTTGAAGCCGCGCCCGGCTTCGCCGGCGCGTGCCGCCTCGATCGAGGCGTTGAGCGCCAGCAGGTTGGTCTGCTTGGCGATGGCCTGGATGGTGCCGACCATCTTGCCGATGTCCAGCGAGGCGTCGACCAGGCTCTGGATCTTGGCGCTGGTCTCGCGCTCGACCGCGGCCAGGGCGTGGACGTGGCCGCTGGCGCCTTCCACCGCGGACAGGCCCTGGCCGGCGGCGGCCTCGACCTCCTTGGCGCTGTTGGCGATCGAGGTGCCGGCATCGGCCAGCGCCGCCATGCCGGCGTTCAGCTGCACCACCGCGGTGGTGATGCCGCGGGCGCTTTCCGCCGCCTCGCGGATGTCGCCGGTAACGAACGAGGTGCTGGCCATGGATTCGCTGGCCTGCGCCGACAGGGTGACGGTGCGCTGCAGCCGGCGCAGCGCACCTTCCTGCAGGCTTTTGGCCAGCCGGCGGACCGCCTGGGCGACGACGCCGTCACCGGTGGGAACTTCGGAGAATCGACCTTCGGCCAGGGCGTCCAGGCACCGCGCGACCTCGTCCTCGTCGGTAGTGCCGGACGGGCCGGCAGTCGTCCCCATGTGCATGTGCGACTCCCCTAAATTAGGGTGAGCACTGTACACGTCTTCATTCGTCCAAGTAGCGCCCCGATCGGGTAGGAGTTTCGGGTGGGGGCCGCGTCTTTATAATCAAAGTGCTATTTTTATTATGATTCAATATTCGCTTCAGTTGCGCTGCGGCTGCCGCCAGGGCGTCGGCTGTCAGATTCCGCCAAAGAAACACAAGGCCCTCCGATGCAAACAATTCGCATTCGCATGATGGGGGCCGGGGCGCACCCGCGCAAGTGACAATCCCCTTGCCGGAAAGAGCTATGCCGCCAGCCCAGGCAGCGCCTGGCGCAGGCCGTCGATGACGAACTGGGCGGCCAGCGCCGCCAGGATGATGCCCAGCACCCGGCTGAGCACATGGGCGCCGGTGATGCCCAGCTTCTCGACCAGCGGGCCCGAGGCCAGCAGCATGACCAGCAGCATGACCAGCACCACCGCCAGCACCGCCAGCACGCCGATGGCGGTCAGCGGGTCGCCGTGGGCGCGGCCCATCATCAGCACGACCGAGGTCATGGCGCCCGGCCCGGCGATCAGCGGGAAGGCCAGCGGGAATACGGTCAGGTCCTCGCGCTCGGCCGCCTCGGCGTCCTCGGACGGCGTGATCGAGCGCAGGCCCGATTGGCGGGCGAACACCATGTCGGTGGCCAGCAGGAACAGCAAGATGCCGCCGGCGATGCGGAAGGCGGCCAGACTGATGCCCAAGGCCGACAGCAGCGCCTCGCCGGCCAGGGCGAAGGCGAACAGCATCATTCCGGCCATGACGATGGCCCGCTTGGCCATGATCTTGCGATGATGCGGCGCGATGGTGCGCGTCATCGCGGCGAAGATCGCGGCCGTGCCCGGCGGGTCGAGGATCACCAGGAAGGCCACGAAGGCATAGAACACCGTTTCCCACATGGCCGAAGTCTACCTCCGGCGAGGGATGGCCGCCAGCCCTGGGGGGCAATCGTATCCCGATGAACGGCTGCCTACCTCATTCCCTTGAGCAGGAGGGGTCATGGCAAGGGCACGCGCGCGGATCTGGCCGGGGTCACCCCACCCCTTGGGCGCGACCTGGGACGGAGCAGGGGCCAATTTCGCCCTGTTCTCGGCCAACGCCACCCGGGTGGAGCTGTGCCTGTTCGACCCCTCGGGAGAGCGGGAGCTGGAACGGGTGCCGCTCCCCGAATACACCGACGAGGTCTGGCACGGCTATCTGCCCGACGTGCTGCCCGGCCAGCTTTACGGCTACCGGGTGCACGGGCCGTTCGAACCCCATGCCGGGCACCGCTTCAACCCCCACAAGCTGCTGCTCGACCCTTATGCCAAGGCCCTGCGCGGGACGTTGCGCTGGTCGGACGCCCATTTCGGCTACCGGCTGGGCTCCCCGCGCGAGGACCTGTCCTACGACCGCCGCGACGACGCCCGCGGCATGCCCAAATGCGAACTGGTCGACACCGCGTTTACCTGGAGCGACGAGCATCCGCCGCGCATCCCCTGGGCCCAGACCCTGATCTACGAGGCCCATGTGGGCGGCCTGACCCGCCTTCATCCCGAGGTGCCCGAGCCCTTCCGCGGCACCTTCGCCGGCCTGGCCTGGCCCGAGGTGGTCGACCACTTGAAGATGCTGGGGGTGACCGCCATCGAGCTGTTGCCGGTACACGCCTTCGTCGACGACCGCACCCTGGTCGACAAGGGCTTGAGCAACTATTGGGGATACAACTCCATCGGCTTCTTCGCCATCGAGCCGCGCTACCTGGCCACCCGGCGGCCGGGCGAGTTCAAGGCCACCGTGCGTCGCCTGCACGATGCCGGCATCGAGGTGATCTTGGACGTGGTCTACAACCACACCGCCGAGGGCAACCACCTAGGCCCCACCCTGTCGTTTCGTGGCATCGACAATGCCAGCTACTACAAGCTCGTCCCTGAGGACCAGCGCTACTACTGGGATTCGACGGGTTGCGGCAACACGCTGGACCTGGGGCATCCGCGGGTGCTGCAGATGGTGCTGGACAGCTTGCGCCACTGGGTGTCCGAGATGCATGTGGACGGCTTCCGCTTCGACCTGACCGCCAGCCTTGCCCGCGAGGGCTTCCACTATGACCCCGGCTCGGCGTTCTTCGATGCGGTGCGCCAGGACCCGGTGCTGTCCCAGGTCAAGCTGATCGCCGAGCCGTGGGACCTGGGCATGGGCGGCTACCAGGTCGGCGGCTTCCCGCCCGGCTGGTCGGAATGGAACGGCCGCTATCGCGACGTGGTGCGCAAGTTCTGGAAGGGCGACGGCGGACTGGTGCCCGAACTGGCGTCGCGCATGACCGGCTCGGCCGACATCTTCGCGCACCGGGGACGGCGGCCGTGGGCCAGCGTCAACTTCATCACCGCCCATGACGGCTTCACCCTGGACGACCTGGTCTCCTACAACGACAAGCACAACGAGGCCAACCAGGAGGGAAACCAGGACGGCACCAACGACAACGACTCGTGGAACTGCGGCCAGGAGGGGCGCACCGACGACGCCGAGGTGCTGGCGCTGCGCGCCCGGCAGAAGCGCAACATGCTGGCCACCTTGCTGCTCAGCCAGGGCGTGCCCATGCTGCTGGCCGGCGACGAGATGGGCAACAGCCAGGACGGCAACAACAACGCCTATTGCCAGGACAATCCGCTGGCCTGGATCAAGTGGACCGAGCCCGAGGGCGACCTGGTCGCCTTCGTCCGCCGGCTGACCACCATCCGCCGCAACCACCCGGTCTTCCACCGCTCGCGCTTCTTCCGCGGCCAAACCGAGACCGGCTCCGACATCCTGTGGCTGACGCCCGAGGGCCGCGAGAAGACCGACGAGGACTGGGCATTCCCCGAAGCCCGCACGCTGGGCATGCTGTTCACCGGCGATACCGGCGATTTCTACTACACCACCGCCGGCGGCCTGCCCCAGCGCGACCTGCCGTTCCTCTTGCTGCTCAACGCCTTCTGGGAGCAGGTCGCCTTCACCCTGCCCGGCGAGGGCCGCAGCTGGGAGGTGTGGGTCGACACCGCCGACGACGCCCGCACCGGCACCCGCCACGCATCGGGCGAGGCCTACCCGCTGGAGGGCCGCAGCCTGGTGCTGCTGGTGCGGCTGTAGTTCGTCGTCCCGCAACGAAAAGAACCCCCGGTCGCCTGGGCGGCCGGGGGTCTTTGGGGGCAGCGGTGGGGGATCACTTGGGGGGAAGTGCCGCTGCCCGGGAAGTTCGGCATTGTACTTGGACAAAGTTTAATCCATCCGGTTCGACCGAAGATGAATTCCACTTCGTACGGATCGACTATCGCCGATCCACTGTCCGCGGTCATGTGAGCATCGGTGTAGGGTCGGATCGTCTGGGGTATGATCGGCCGCGATCACTTGTATCCATGGAACCATATACTTTGGTGGCAGGTGGCTTCACCGCCGGCCAATCCCCCTCCTCCGGGTGGGGATTTGCCTCAAATTCCTTGACTTGGAAACGGGCGCGCGTCCACTCTTCGGGTCCCAAC